>DATHGV010000433.1:0-38387 GCA_035490135.1 Candidatus Methylomirabilota bacterium | reverse complement strand
TTCACATCCGGAAAGCCGGGACGAAACAACCGGCGATTCACCATGACCGCTCCTGTTCAACTGGGGTGGTTTAAGTACCTATGAGCGTATGATGCATGCCGTCTCGCACGGGTTACAGTACTTCGCAGGAAACCGGCACCTCACATTAGACGCGCAAATTCCTCCCAGCGAGCTAGCAGGAGCGCAGGTTACTCATCGTTAGGCTGTTCAACTCAGCGCCACCAAAAACCAAAAAACCGTTAGCTCTGATCAATTTGTGTCCCGAGTTCATCTGTTGACAGGTCGCGTAACTCAACACCACCAAAAATCAAAAAAACGCGAAGGATGCCCTATCCTTGCGCATTTTGCAAGGGTGGGTCTTGCATTTCTCTTGTCTTGTCGCGGATTCCTGTTCTAATCCTACTTCCGGCCCCAACCCTGCTTTAGTTCCAGGTTAGACGGTCACCCAAACCATCACCCACCCATCGCGAGCGAAGCCGCCAGCGCATCCAACCCCAACTGCCGATTCAAATTCCTTCGCGCCCCCGCATGTAGTTCATCAAACCCTGCAATGGCCCGCATCACCCAGGCCACATCCACCGTCTTGCTCAACGCCTCCAATTCCTTAGCCAGCGGTTTATTCCGTAACATCGGATTCTTAATTTTCGCGCTCAACTCCAGAAGATCAGTAAGCAGCCCATAAAAAATCCCCAATTGACGCTCAAAGGTAGTCTCCCGGTCCTTCGCCATCGCCGCAGTATCCGCAAACAGTTGTGCAAACCCTTGGCCCTGCGCCGCGCGCGTCAAAATCCTCAGCGCATCTTTGCGCCGCTGCGCGGTCATCTCTACGTCCATCTCCATTGCCAGACCCGGGCTACCCTCCGAAAACTGTGCTGCCAGTATAACCTCCGCGCCCTTGCGATCGGTCTTCTCCTTCAAAATTTGCTCCACATCTGCCTGCGGCAGCGGCGCGAAATGAAACTGCATGCACCGCGACACAATCGTAGGCAGCAACGAATAAGGCGATGGCGCAATCAAAATCAGCGTCGCCGACGGCGGCGGCTCCTCCAAGATTTTCAAAAACACGTTAGCCACGTCCCACCGCATCGTATCCGCGCCATCCAGGATAAAAACCCGCCGCCGCCCCATCGGCTGAAAATAAGCCGCCCGTTGCACCGCGCGAATCTGTCCGACGCGCAACATCGGCCGCACCACCGGTGTCTTCAGCCTCACCGGATCAGGCACCACCGCCCACACATCCGGATGCGTTTGCAAAATCAGCGGAGTGCGCTCCACCATCGACGCGTCCGCGCTTTCCCCGCGTTCCGCCAAACCTTGTTGCACCAGCGTTGCAGGATCGGCCAGCAGCGCCACCCGTTTACACGTGTCGCATTCCTCGCAAAAATCGTCTTTCATCCGCTCGCACGTGGCCGCCTGCGCAAACATGCGCGCCAGCGTGTACTTGCCCACTCCACTCGCTCCGGTAAATAGCAGTGCATGCGGCACTCGTTCCGCACGCAACGCCCCGCGCAACGCATTCACAATCCGCTCATTGCCGACAAAATCGCTAAAGCCCATACCTACGATTTCTCCCCATGTGTCGCTGCAATCACCGCTTTCACCGCCGCCAATATTTCCGTCGCAATTTCTTCCGGCGCCCTCATCGCCTGAGCCCTCGCATCAAAACACTCCACGCTCATCCAGTTCTTGCGCCTCGCAAGTTCATCGTACATGCTCGCGGCATCCTCCAGATGCCGCAAATTTCCCTCCAGCAAATCGTGAGTCGACGACGTATAAGCCCGCGACCTTTTCAGCGCCACCAACTTCTGCGCCTCCGCCGGAGGCACACGCAGATAAATCACCGCGCTCTCCCGCGGAAGGTCATAAATTTCGTACTCCAGATGTTCAATCCATTTCACAAACTCCGCGCGCTCTGGCGCGGCAACTCGCGCAGCCTGATGCGCCATGTTCGATCCAATATAGCGGTCCGCCAAAACGATTTTCCCCGCAGCCAGCGCCTCGACAATCTGCTCCTTGGCCTCAAATCGGTCCCCCGCGTAAAGCAGCGCCGTAAAATGCGGATCAACTTTCTCGAGCGGCCCAAAACCACCATCCAAGAATTTTCCCACCATCGCGCCAAACCACGAATCGTAAATAGGAAATCCGGTCGCAAAAGTTTGATGATCGAGCGAACCCAACGCATCTTTCAGAAGCTCAACCTGAGTGCGCTTCCCACTGCCATCAATCCCCTCAATAGCAATCAGTTTTCCGCCCGTAGTCATAGTCCGATGTGCTGGAGAAATCGTTGAAATGTTCGGAAACTTCCGCGCGCCCGCATTGGCAGCCAGTGTAACCGCGCGCGCGCCGCCTCGCAAATCACGTGCTAGGATTTATGCGTCGTCATGCCGCCAACCATCCGCGAAAATATTTTGCGCATTCAAGAACGTATTGCCAAAGCGCAACAAAAATCCCCGCATCCCACAGAAGTTACATTAATCGCCGTCTCTAAAACCCATCCCGCCGAATCCATCCGCGAAGCCTATGAATCCGGCCTCCGCCACTTCGGCGAAAATCGCGTCCAGGAATGGGAAGGGAAGCGCCTACAACTCGAAGACCTGCCGGCCACCTGGCACCTGATCGGCCATCTGCAAAGCAACAAATCAGCTCGTGCTGCGAAAGCTTTCCATTCCGTCGACTCTGTCGACGATTTCGCGCTAGCTCAGCGCCTCGACCACGCCCGCACAGAATTAAATCCCAAAGAAAAACTCCGCATCCTCATCGAAGTCCGCGTCGAAAACGAAGCCGCCAAAACCGGCGCCGAATTTCACGCGGTCCCGCAGTTACTCGAAAAACTCACCCAACTAAAAAACCTCGAAGTCGTCGGCCTGATGTGCATCCCGCCATTCCTGGAGGACCCCGAAAAAGCCCGCCCCTATTTCCAACGCCTGCGCAAACTCAGAGACGATCTCGCCGCCTCATCCGGCCTGCCGCTCCCCGTCCTCTCCATGGGCATGTCCCACGACTTCGAAATCGCCATTCAGGAAGGCGCCACAGAAGTCCGCATCGGTACCGCCATCTTCGGCACCAGACCAAAGCCATAGCGCCCGCTTATTGGAGAAATCGATTTTCGATCCAGCGGGTATTTTAGGTCGCATAAGGAACTCTGGGGTTAATTCGTGTTGACTGCGGTCTTATCCAAAAAAACAAACTGTTCTCGCTGCTTATCCGCCGTCGCCCGCGGAGCCGCCCCCAAATGCATCACCTGATAACCGCTCTTCCGGATATATATCGGCCAAGCCCCAAGGCCCGCGCCATTCGGATTTCCCGTCTTCGCAAAATTTGTCCAGCACGCACCCATCTGCTCTGATAATTTATAATCCTCAGGCCGCCAAGAAATTTTCTTCCAATCCAGCGTTCCGAAAACATATTCAATCTCCGCGGAGTGATACGCCAGGCCCGCTTCAGCTTCATGTCCTTCCGAAGGCGGAGGCACCTGATCAAACTCATAACGATAAACAGAAGCCCCCCCGGTCTGCAGATGCATCCCCAGCCATTTCCACGTTCCAAGAGCAATAAAGTCTGCCGTATCCAACAACCCCGCCGAGCGCTTCACTTCTTCATCCGAGCCGCCGGGGAATAATTTCAACGCCTCAGCCGCTGCCTCACCAAAAAGTTGCCGAATTTTCGCCGCGTAATTGTCTTGGTTGACCTGCTCCGTGCCAAAAAAATGCTGATAGCTGCCCTCATCGCGATTCCATCCCGCTATCAACGGCACATGCGCTTGCTCACCCTTCGCATAAATCTCAGAGGGCTTCGCGGGCATGAAATACCCGTCAATATTAGGCCTGAAGTGATTGTTGTCATGCCCCCTTCTTGACGCTTCCAGAAGCTTTTCTGCGCTCACGCCGCGTAATTGTCCGAGCGATTTCAGCCCCAGAGATTTCGCAAACACCACGTCGCGCCGTTCACTCTCCGCCAACGGCTTCGCTCTTAATGTTTTCCCAAAAAATGCCCCGCTTTCCCCAATCGCCGCGCGCATCAACCCCTTCGACAACGGTGACGCCATGAGCGCGCTCACCGCAAACGATCCTGCCGATTCCCCGAAAATCGTTACGTTGGCAGGATCCCCGCCAAACGCCTCGATGTTTTCGTGCACCCATTTCAAAGCCGCCACCTGATCCATCAACCCATAATTTCCCGAAGCATGATGCGACGACTCCGCCGTCAATCCCGGATGCGAAAAAAAACCAAAAATTCCTAGCCGGTAATTCATGCTCACGATCACCACGCCCCTGTGCGCTAGGTGCTCGCCATCCTGCCGCGGCTCGGAAGTCGCTCCCGCCTGAAAACCTCCGCCATAAATCCACACCATCACTGGCAGCTTGGTTTTTGCCGAAATCCCCGGCGTCCACACGTTCAGATATAAGCAATCCTCACTAGGCCCCGCATCGCGAAAAACCATGTCCTCAAAAATCCGCGCCTGCATGCACCGCGCGCCAAATTCAGTAGCCTTTCTCACGCCCCTCCATGGAGTCACCGGCTCCGGCTCTTTCCACCGCAACTCCCCGACCGGTGGCGCCGCAAACGCTATGCCCTTAAAAACCGCCACTTTTCCATCCGCGCTTTTCGTCCCCGCCACCACACCCGCTTCCGTGCGCACCTGCACCTGCGCGGTAAGCGAACCAAGGCCAAACAACACCACCGCAACCACGGTGATAACTCGCATCGCCACCATCTTCATCATTGTTGTGCCCGTAGGTCTGACTGTCATTTTTGTCCGTAGCGGCCTCGTACTTATAAACTGCGAACCCGGCCGCCCTCATTAAATCCAAATCTCGCCGAGAACCGTATAACACGGTGGGCCGTCTAACCCGAAGAATTTACATCTGCGAACTTGACGGGCTGGTTGCCATACCAGAAAATTTGGAGGTTTGGCGTTCACAATATGCGCGAAACAAAGCAATTACACGCAGCATCCCAAAAACCCCTAATTCTCCTCCTGTGCCGCTCCTCCCACCCTCCCGCCACTCATTCAAGAATCAAATTCGCCTCATCAAATTTTCAGTGGCAACGTAACCTTTATCGGGGTAACGTATCCCTCAGTTTGGCAGGCATATCGGCGCCTGCCCCAGCTGCGCGCCGCTCAAGTAGCGCACAAATTTCAGCCGACGTCCGCTCGCTCGCACTCGGCTCACAGATCTTCATGGCAGTCAGTTCTGCCTGAGGGATGCAGTTAAATTTCAAATCGATGGGGGTTCTTCAGCATATGACTAAGTCCAATAAGTTTCTCATCACTGGCGCGGCTGTCGCGGGCTTGCTCGCAGGCACCAGCGCAAGCATCAAGGCGTCCAATCTGCTGCCTGGCGTCAAGTCTGCTATGACCGCCCAGGACGACAGCGCGGACAAGGCCTCCAGCAAGAAGGTAAAAGAAAAGCACGCCTGTAAAGGCCAAAACTCCTGCAAGGGTAAGGGCGGTTGCAAGTCCAGTGACAACGGCTGCAAAGGCAAGAACTCCTGCAAGGGCAAGGGCGGCTGCGCCACCGACGGCTCCAAGATGCCGGACGAGAAGCCCTAAACCACTACCGACATTCTTCCGCGTGATAGAGGGCCGGTCCATCTTCACCGGCCCTTTATCCGCTTTTTCCTATCTCTGTGTCTAAATCTGCCTTCGTGAATCTGATTTATCCTGGAGTTTCGTATGGGCACCAACCGCTTTAATAATTTCACCGCGTACGGCATCGGCATCGGCCTGCGCCAGCCGCACTACGATCACATTTTATCGCGCAAACCGGTCGTCGATTGGTTCGAGATCATCTCCGAAAATTTCATGATCGATGGCGGCCGTCCTCTGCAAATCCTCGATCAGATCCTCGAGCAATACAAAGTTGTCCAGCACGGAGTCTCCATGTATTTCGGCTCCGCGGAAAAAGCTAATCGCGAACATCTTCGCCGCTTAAAAGAACTGGTCAAGCGCACCAAAACTCCCTGGCTCTCCGATCATCTCTGCTGGGGCAGCGTGGACGGCCGCTACACTCACGACCTCCTACCCATGCCATACACCTTCGAAGCCGCCAAGCTCACCGCGCAGAAAGTACGCGAAGTCCGCGATTATCTCGAAGTGCCAATCGCCGTGGAAAACGTCAGCAGTTACGCCGAATATCACGTCTCCGAAATGTCCGAGTGGGAATTCCTGAACGAAGTGGTCGAGCGCGCCGATTGCGGCATCTTGCTTGATGTAAATAACATCTACGTCTCATCGCAAAATCACAGCTTCGATCCTTTTATCTACGTGAACAGTGTCTCCGCCGAGCGCGTCGCGCAAATCCACATCGCCGGCCATTCCAAATATCGCAAATATATTCTCGACACTCACGATCACCCGGTCATTGATCCGGTCTGGAAGTTGTACGAGCGTGCTATTCAACGCGCTGGTCACACCGCCACGTTGCTCGAATGGGATGACAGCATCCCCAGTTTCAAAGAAGTCCACAACGAAGCCCTCAAGGCCAACCGTTTCCTGGCCGCCACCGCGCTGGCCACCGCCGTATGAAGCTTCTCGAACTCCAGCGCACCATGGCTCGCGCGGTGATGCAGCCGCTCACCTTCACCGAGCGTATGCAGCGCACCGCTCCCGATGGCCAGCCCATGCGCGCTTATGCCGCGCGTTTCATCAAGCCCAACGATCGCCTCACTTCCTTCGATCGCCTCGAAATTTACAATCGCCAATATTGGTTTCGCCTGCTTTCCAGCATGGTCGAAGATTTTCCCGGCCTGCGCGCTGTTCTAGGCGCCGCACGCTTTGAAGCCATGTCCAAGGCCTACATCACCGCTTGCCCTTCGCGCTCATTTACCCTTCGCAATCTCGGCTCACAACTCGAATCCTGGCTGCACAAAAATCCGCGTTGGGCGGGGAAGAAGCAAGCCTTGGCTCTCGACATCGTCAAACTCGAATGGGCCGAAATCGAAGCCTTCGACGGCAAGGCCGAGCCGCCTCTGCGCCCTGAAGACTTAGCAGCCAACGCAGGCGCAAATCTCCGCCTCCGTCTTCAGCCCTACATCCAATTATTGAGTCTTCGCTACCCAGTCGACGATCTTCTGCTCGAAATAAAAAATACCAGCGACGACAGCGAAGTCGCCAGCAACGCCTTCCAGGAACGCCGCAAACGCAAGCGCGTGCAAACCGTGGCAAAACTAAAACCCGCCGCCATTGCGCTCGCCGTCCATCGCCTCGACAACAGCGTCTATTTCCGCCGCCTGGAGCCAGAAGAATTCGCGCTCTTGAATGAATTAAAGCAGGGAAGAACGCTCCAGAAAGCCGTCGCTCACGCCTTCATCGAAACTGAAATCCCGCCACAAGAACTGCCCGCTCTCGTTCAAGGGTGGTTCCACAACTGGGCCGCCCTAGGTTGGTTTTGCCAACCTGAAACTAAAACTGAAACTTCTATCCGCTCTAAGAGTCGTATAGAACGAAAACCCATTGGCGCGCGGCGAAAACGAAAAATCGTTTAGCCCCAGCTGAAAGGAGCGTCCAGCCAACCATGAACGATCTCCTTCTTCGCCTCAAAAAACTCTACAACTCATATTTCTACTACGTAGCCTTCGGTCAATCGCCCTTTCTTCTTTTCGTCCGCCTCTATTGGGGCTATCAACTCATCCAAAGCGGCTGGGGCAAGCTCCATCATCTAGACAAAGTCACCGAATTTTTCACCAGCCTGAATCTACCCATGCCCGCGCAAACTGCGGTAGCCATTTCCTGCCTCGAATTTTTCGGCGGCATCTTTTTAGCCATCGGCCTGCTCTCCCGCCTCACTTCGCTCGCCCTCACCATCAACCTGATCGTGGCCTACATCACCGCCGATCGCGAAGCGCTCTTCTCCATTTTCTCCGACCCCGACAAATTTTATGCTGCGGCCCCATACACCTTTCTAGGCGCATCTGTCATCGTATTACTGTTCGGCCCGGGAAAATTCGCAGTGGACACTTTGCTGAATCGCTGGTTTCCAACCTCGCCCGGAGAAAAAAAACCTCCTCTGGCTTGGTGACCAAGCCTTCGCCGGAAAAAGCTCCTTGGGGTCCGCATGCTGCTGGCCAGACTGTCGCGTTTCCAAATCTTCGTTGTACTCTTGGCCTTGCTCGCGACATCTTGCTCCCTTGGTGCCCGCGCGCCTCAAATGACTTCTACTCTTATCGTCGGCGGTTCGCACATCGACATCACTGTCGATGACGCCAAGCTCAACGTTCCTCAAGCTGACCTCATCGCTTGGGTGCAAGCTGCCGCGGAGTCCGTCGCCGGTTACTATGGCCGTTTTCCCGTCCCTCATCTGACCTTGCGCATCATGCCTTTCTCCGGCCACGGCGTTCGCCACGGCATGACTTTCGGCATGCGCGGCGGCTTCATAAAAATTGGTCTTGGCAGCGACACCACCAAAGCTGAATTAATGAACGACTGGATGTTGACCCACGAAATGATCCACCTGGCTTTTCCCTCCGTCGCCGATGAGCATCACTGGATCGAGGAAGGCATCTCCACCTACGTCGAGCCCATCGCGCGTATTCGCGCCAGCCACATGAAAGAAGAACAAATGTGGGCCGACCTCATCCGCGATATGCCCAAAGGCCAGCCGCAAGCCGGTGACGAAGGCCTCGACCGCACACACACCTGGGGCCGCACCTACTGGGGCGGCGCGCTATTTTGTTTCGACGCCGACGTCGAAATCCGCCGGCAAACCCAAAACAAAAAAGGCTTGCAGGACGCTTTGCGCGGCATCCTCGACGCTAGTGGCAACATCACGCAGGATTGGGAAGTCACGAAAGCTCTAAAAATCGGAGACCAGGCGACAGGAACGACAGTCCTCGCCGATTTGTACAATCAAATGAAGGACCACCCCATCAGCGTCGACCTCCAGGAAAAATGGAAGCAATTAGGTATTGAGTGGGATGGTTCCGCCGTTCACTTACGCGATGACGCTCCCGAAGCGGCCATCCGCCGCGCCATCACAGGAGCGGCTTCGCCTACCAGCCCGAGCGCCGACGCGAGCGTTCACTATGCGGGCAACGCCATCGCCGTCATGGCTGGCCGTAAATCCTCATAATCCGCTGCTCACTTTACTCGTCTTCGCAGATGAAAATCACACGGAGGGTGCCCCAGGCTCGCTTTTTAGCCGGGGTCTTGTAGTTGCGGTCGCAGCGGCTTCACGCGTTCAGAATCTCGACCCTGCGTTCGCGGTCTGCGGCAAAGGCCAGGCAAGCGCGTATATCTCGTTCGGTTAAATACGTAAAGGCTTGCAAGATTTCTTTGTGAGTCATTCCGGATGCCAGCTGTTCCAGTACATCGTAGACGGTGATTCTCAGCCCGTGAACATAGTTCTTTTCGCTGCGTTTTCCCGGCTCCAAGGTAATAATCCCTGAATAGTCCATAGCGCCACTCTGAGCGAAAAACCGTGGTTCGACAATCACTTAACTTACGACACGCGACAAGGCGATGATCATCTCTCGTCCGGAAACACCGGCAGCACTAGCGTATTCACCGTCGCGGGATCATCCCGCAACTTGATATAAAGCAGCGTCCCATTCGGCCGCGGGACGCTCATCGTCGACTCCATAAATCCCGCTGGCACTGGACTCGTATGCGTAAATTGCGGATCCGACGCCACCGAATCAATCAAAAATAAATTCGTCCCGCTCAACTTGCACTGCTTGTCAGGACTATCCGGGCAGCGAATTTCCTTTAGCATTGGCAATCGCACCAGATTCGCCAGTGGCTGCCAATCGCCCTTCGTCCCATCGGCATCCACTGGACGAAACCGCAACGGACCAAACGCCGAGGCCCCAAAACTCTTTAACGGATCGAGTGTAGCCAGCACATTTTCCGAATCCTGCATAACTAGGTTCCCGTCGCTCACGCTCAGCGAAACATGAAACGCTTCATCCGCCGTCGCTACCTCAATCTTTTCCGCATGTGAAAATTTTTCCGGAATCACCGCCTTCAAAAAGAAAGCCAACCGCGCATCCTGCGGCAACTCATCCGCACTTCCGAAACGCAGCGCAGTCGGCGTCGGCCCCGGTTGCACATTTTTACTCAGCAGCGTCACCTTCGGCCGCGCGGCCTCCACGGTAGTCTGCAAGTCCAGTACCCGCGCATCTTTCAACGCCACATGCGCCACCACTTTTTCCTCCGGTAGCAACGCATTCGCCGCTGGCGCAGTCGCAGTGGTCAGGCGTAATTCGTCCTTCTCATTGGCACGTGACAATGTCGCCGGCGAAAATTTCACGCCCTTCAACTCCACGCTGTCCACTTCATCCAGTCGCGTCCCGCGCAACACTCCTTGCTGGTCTCCGGAATTAATCGTGAAGCGCTCCAGATGCGCCGCTTCCGAATATGTGTGCAGCGCCACATCATCGGTTTTTGCCAACCCAAATTGTTTCACGGACATCGTTACCGTGCCTGGCATCTCGTCTTTCAATCCCACGCCGACTTCCAGGGTATCCGCCCGCAAAACCTTAAAACTCGTTTTCAATTCCGCCCCTTTGTCGTTTTTGAAACTGACCTTCTCGACGCACACCGCGCAACTTGACTGCACATGCAGCACATCATCGCGCCCAACAACCAATGCGCTCTGTTCCGCGGGCGCGACATTCCACTTAGCGTTTCGCGATGCCTTCAAATCAAATCGCGGCCCTTCGTAAGTCTCAAATCCCCACCACCCGCGCAACGTCCCGGTAACTTCCGGCTCCAACGCTCGCCCTTCCAGTTCCTTCGTATCAACCAAAAATCCGCCATGCACCGCATCCGCCCAGGCCGGCAACCTCACCTCTGCGCCGGCCTTATCCTTAAACTCCAGTACGAAGTGATGGCCAATATCCGTCGAAAAAACCAGCGGCGCCCCTTCCACCGCCAATACCAGCGAAGGTTTCTCCAGGCACAAGACTTCTCCCGCATGCACTGGCCGCAGCGGTGGCAATTGCACCGCCTCTACCGCAGGCAATCCCACCACCAGCACCGATTTCGGTTTGCGAAATGACGGCGGATTATTCAGCCGCAAATTTAATTGCTCCAGCTTCGGCAGCGCCAGTGACGGAAAATATTGATAATCGGGAGTGTGAAAACTCTCCAGGAGTTTTGCTAGATCCACAATCGCCCCAACGTACGGGCTGTAAGTTCCGCCCCCAGCCAAAGATGTGGTGCTCACTGCGCCAATCAAATCGGTGGATGGCCCGGAGGTAAGCGCTGCCACCATCGATTGACTATGTCCATCATCCAAAACTTTTTGGTCGCTGTTTTGCATCAGGCACGACGGCTGCTGCTCAAGCGGCTTATCGAAGCACTGCATTTCCAACTTGATATTCAGCGTCCGCGCCAACAGCACTGAGCGATCATGCAATTCTTTCGCGTCCATTCCCTCGCTCTCGCGCACTTCGGTCATATATCGATCCAGCCGCGAACGATCTAAACTCGCCTGATTCAGATCCTGCGACGCGCGCACGAAAAGCCCCGGCTTACCGCGCACGGTCGCTCGCAGCGATCCAT
This sequence comes from Candidatus Methylomirabilota bacterium, assembly GCA_035490135.1. Taxonomy (GTDB): domain Bacteria; phylum Acidobacteriota; class Terriglobia; order Acidiferrales; family UBA7541; genus Acidiferrum. The sequence goes on along the minus strand of DATHGV010000433.1, from coordinate 26,881 downwards.
AATCTCCGCCGGTTTCCGGCGCGAGAAACAATAAAGCTTGCTGCGCACCTTGCGGCACAGTCACAAAAAACCCTTCTTCGCGAACTTGCTTGTTCCACGCTTCCGCTTTAGTAAACCAATTCTCCGGCGGCGGATTAGTAGCCCCACGCAAAAAAGCTACCACCACCAAAAAGTGTACGGATTGAGAATCGGGAAAATCAGGATGAATCCACAGTCGGTCTCCAGCTTGCAAATTTGGCACGTTGGCGATCGGTAGCGTCTTTCCCGCGCGCATCACCTTCATCTCCACGCGTGGCCCGGACAAATCAAACGCCGGCGCTCCCTCCGCCCGCACGCTGCGCGCCACGAAAAATGTCGTCGCTGCAGTCACGGTCAGCACCATCACCAATGCGCCGCTCACAGCCCGCCGCCTGCCTCGATTCTTCCTGTCACGACACATCATCCTTGCAATCTTCATTAACATTAAGCTCCCGCAATAGAATAAATGGGCGATACCTCAACCTTACTCCACGCCCGAAGTTCAGTGCGTTTTAGTTTGTCGATTTTGACACCGGGCTGGACGCGCGGCGCTCAAAGCTGTGTTTATTGTGATGCACTCAACAGTAAACGAGGCGCTTCTTAATCCCCGTTGGTTTTCCTAGATAACAACAGTCTTTCCGGTTCACTCAACGCTCGAACTTCGCCCTTCGGAAGATCCCCCAACTTCAGCTCGCCGATCGCCACCCGAATCAATCTCAACACTTCTACACCTATTGTCTCAAACATCCGGCGAATATGCCTATTGCGTCCTTCATCCAAAACAATCTCCACCCAACAATTGCGCTCACCTGAACGTATTACCTTAGCGCTCTTCAAGCGCAAAAACTCGCTGTCCTTCACAGTAAATCCCTGTTGCAACTTTTCCATCATATCCGGCGTTGCTTGCTCCGCAATTTGGACATGATAGGTTTTGTCCACATGCGTTTCCGGTGCGGTAATCTTCGCCGCCCACTCGGAATCGTTGGTGACCAGCAAAAGGCCTTCGCTGGCCTTGTCGAGTCTCCCCACGGGCGCCACCCAATTCAAAGAACCATCGTTGTATTTTTCTAGAAAAGAATAAGTCGTTTCGCGTCCATGCTCGTCACTGGCGGTGGTTACTATCCCGCGTGGCTTGTTCAACATTAAATAAATTTTCTCCGCCTTCTTAATTTCGCGGCCATCAATCTCCACCCGGTCGTTGCCCAAATGTACCGGCGCTTCCACATTCCTTCGCACTACACCGTTAACACGCACGCGCCCCGCTCGAATGGCATCTTCCGCGCGGCTCCGGGAACAATAGCCCATCTTCGAAATCGCCCTCGCCAATCCAACGTTGCGTTGTTGCCGAGGCAGCCCATCGGAATTCAAAGCAGTATTTCTAGAAGCCGCAGAATGTTCGCGCCCTGCCGGTGTTTTTTTAGGGCGGCGATTTCTGTGTTTCATCATTTGGCGGCAAAGGAGTCAAACGCGGCTTTTAAAAACGGAATTGCGTGCCCACTCAGTTGCTTTTTTTGTCGGGCGTCGCTGTAGACGCTTCGTGCTTCACTTCACCATATCGGGCCGCGAGCCAGGTGCGTGCCTCTTCAGGATGATAATTAAACGGCCCCATGCCACCGCGATACGCGATTCGGCCCTGTTCAATAATGTAAATGCGCTCTGGCCACGCCGCATAAGCATCATTCGCGGCATTACTCATATCGTCGATCCCAAACTGAGTTGGATAGTTAAAACGTTTCACAAAATCATTGGCAATCGCCACGCGCTGCTCCAGCGTTTTCGGCTGCGCGTAACAAACATCTTCCTTCACGTTCGATTTCATCTGCCATTCGTCTGTAGGATGCGCTTCGCGCACATATACCGTCAGAAAGTCAGCGTGATCTTTATAGTCTTTGTAAATTTGCACGACGTCGCCAACCTGGCGGCGGAAAGGCGGTCAGGTGTAGCTGCCAAAAACAATCACCAACGGCCGCGCGCCGGTGCGCCCTCGAATATGAAAGCGGCTGCTGCCGTCCAGCGCCAGCAGGGCAGCGTCAGGGGCATCGTCGCCCACGCGGAGCGTGCCGCGATGCATGTGCGGCAGCGCGTAACGCACCATTCCGTACGCGCCTCGGAGGCCGCCGGCCATCACCGAAAGCCCGATTACCGCGCCCAGAATTAAAAGCACAACAGCAGCGCCAACCCACTTCAACAATTTCCTTCCTCCCGCTTCACTTATCGCTGAATTTCGGCACTGGAAATTTAATTGGCCCGCGCCCATCATCGTCGAGTAATTTCTCGCGAACTTTTTTATATCGCGCCAGCGCTTTCTCGATCACCGTAATCGCCGCATACGCCGGGCGAATATCCTCCACCTGCACAGTCTTGCCTTCGAGTTGTTTGTAATCCGAGAAAAATCTCTTCAGCACCAGCAAGCGATGCGGAGGCAAGTCCCGCGCTTCCACGTAACTGTTGAACTCCGGGTCGCCAGTGGCTACCGCGATCACCTTGTCGTCGCTCGCGCCAGAATCCACCATGGTCATTAATCCGATCGCACGCGCTTGAATCAACGCCAGCGGCTGTACCGCTTCCTGGCAAAGCACCAGCACATCCAGAGGATCGTCATCTTCGGCATAAGTCTGCGGTATGAAACCGTAGTTGGCGGGATAATACACTGCGGAATGGATAATGCGATCGACGCGCAGCATGCCACTGGTTTTGTCCAGTTCGTACTTCACATTTGAGCCCAGCGGGATTTCGATTACTGCCTGAAAATCCCGGGGGAGATCGTCTCCAGGTGAAACATCATGCCATGCGTGTAGCATAAAACGCTCTCTTTTCTCACAAATTCATTTCTTCCTAATTACAACCAACCGCAACCCCACGACCCAGGCTGAAAATCGAGCCTGGGCCACCCTCCGCGTTAGCGTGATTTCTGCGGCGGAGAGTAACATTTGGCGCGACTATTTAGGCGCGGGCTTTGTCGATCATTTCTTCCCAGATGCCTTTGCTCTTCAAAATTAACTCTACTACTTCGCGTGCCGCGCCTTTTCCGCCGATCGCGCGCGTTACGTGATGCGCTACGCGTTTTACTTCTGGAGCTGCGTCGCCTACCGCCACCGCCAAGCCGACTCGGCGCATGATTGTAATATCGGGCAAGTCATCACCGAGATAGGCGACCATTGCTTCCTTTGCGCCGGTCTTCTTCAGGATTTCTTCATAGGCTGCAATCTTCTGCGCCTGATGTTCATAGACAAATTCGATTTTCAGTTCTTGCGCGCGGCGCTGTAATGCAGCACTTCCGCGCCCGGTAATCACGCCGGTACGAATCCCCGCCGTATGCGCCAGACTCAGCCCCTGTCCATCATGCGCGTCAAACGTTTTGATTTCTTGGGCTGAGCCATCCGGCAGCGAGAGCAGCGTCACTCCGCCAGCCGTGATCGTGCCATCCACATCCATCAGAAACACGGTAATCTGCTTCGCGCGTTTTGCCACCTGTGATGTTATCCCCGCGCCAATTTTTTTCGCCGCTTTTACCAATTAAAATTTCCTCCGCCATCGTTGGCCCACCCATTGTGCGACCAACTATTTACATCAGTTCCAAAGTCCACAAATCATGCAAATGCACGACACCCAAAACTGCTTTTACTTCATCCACCACCACAATCGAAGTAATCTTGCGCTTCTCCATCAAATTCAGGGCCTCGCCGGCCAACACATGCGGGCCAATTGTTTGTGCTCCGCGGGTCATGCAGTCCCCCGCGCGCATCTCCAGCGTGGCTCCGCGATGCTTTTCCATCAATCGCCGCAAATCGCCATCAGTCAAAATCCCCGCTAACCTTCCATCCGGCTCCGTTACGGTAGTCATGCCCAAGCCCTTCTTGCTCATCTCATGAAACACGTCGGGCATCATGGTTTCAGGAGAAACGCGCGGCAACGCATCGCCCGCGTGCATCAAATGTTCCACGCGGAGGAGCTTGTTGCCCAATCGGCCGGCGGGATGCAATGCTGCAAAATCATCAGGCTGAAATCCGCGCCGCTCCAAAAGCGCAACCGCGAGCGCATCGCCCACGGCCATTGCCACGGTAGTGCTCGCCGTCGGCGCGAGATTCAGAGAACAGGCTTCTTCTTTCACGCTGACGTCCAGGACCACGTCGCTTGCTTGCGCGATGGTTGAGTCCGTTTTTCCCGTCAACGTGACCAGAGAAATTTCCAGGCGTTTCAAAGCTTCGAGCAGCCGCACAATTTCTTCTGTTTCTCCGCCATAGGAAACCGCCAGCAGCGCGTCGCCGCGCGCCAGCATGCCCAAATCTCCGTGAAGCGCTTCCGCGGGATGCAAAAAAAACGACGGCGTGCCGGTGCTCGAGAACGTTGCGGAAATTTTCCGTCCGATCAAGCCGGACTTACCCATGCCGCTGACCACCACGCGGCCCTTGCACGCAAATAACACATCGACGGCGCGCTCAAAGCTGCCATCGAGGCGCGCGAGCACATCCTGAATTGCTTGCGCCTCGATCCGGAGTACGCGGCGCGCGCAATCGAGACTCATCGCGCACTCCAGGTGCGCGCCAGTTCCGCGACCTGCTTCAAGCGCCGCAGCAGGGAAGGCAGCTGCGCAAGTGGAAGAGCGTTCGGGCCATCCGAAAGTGCGGCGCTTGGATTGTCGTGCGTCTCCAGAAAAATTCCGTCCACGCCCGCGGCCACTCCGGCGCGTGCCAATGTCTCGATGAACTCTGGTTGTCCACCGCTGGCGTGGCCTTGACCGCCGGGCAACTGGACCGAATGAGTCACGTCATACACTACGGGGTAGCCAAGTTTTTGCATCACGGGAAAGGCGCGCATATCCACGACTAAATTGTTGTAGCCAAATGATGCGCCGCGTTCGGTCAAAATAATTTGTTCATTTCCGGCGCCAACAATCTTCTCCACCACATTGCTCATGTCCCACGGCGAAAGAAACTGTGCTTTCTTTACGTTGATGATTCGTCCGGTTTTTGCGGCGGCTACCAGCAAATCGGTTTGGCGCGACAAGAATGCGGGAATTTGCAATATGTCGCACACTTCCGCAGCCGGCGCAGCTTGGGCGCTTTCATGAATATCGGTTAGGACTGGGACGGCGAAATCCTTTTTTATTTTTCCCAGAATGCGCAAGCCTTCCTTGAGTCCTGGGCCGCGAAACGATTTCAGCGACGAGCGATTGGCTTTGTCATAGGAGGCTTTGAAAATGTAAGGCACAGCGCAATCGGCGGCGATGCGCGCGATTTTCTCGGCCGTGCCGCAAGCGTGCGACTCGCTCTCAATCACGCAGGGCCCAGCGATCAAGAAGAGCGGATTGCCAGGGCCCAAGCGCAGCACGCCCAATGCGATTTCATGTGGCGGATGCGGGCTCATGTGGCCCGCACAATTTCAGTAAATCGCGTCATGCGGAACACTGAAGATAACACGAAGGCCGGAGGATGCTTACGTTGAAAGTTCGCTGGCCGGCAGCGGTCCAGTAGGTTTCCGCAAAGTGCAGCCGCACTGTTGCAGTCCGCTCCGGGAACGAATCCACCAAGGGTGTAGGTAAAGTTGCCGATGCGGCCGGTCTGATAAACAGATACGGGCGCAGGATTGAGTACTTTGGTGGTGTCGATGGCGTTGGAGTGAGCGATCGTGCTACTCGGTGTGAAGCCCCGGTCACCTTGAAATGGCGGGGCCGCGGAGCCACCGGCTTTGATCTGTAGGGTGGTGCCCTGTGCTGATATGGGACAAGGAATCAGCAGGGAAAGGGCAGACAAGCTCAAGACATAGACAGCCGCTACAAGTTTTCTCAAGAGGAGGCCCCGAGCAGCCCGAGATTCCGGTAAGACTTGTGCGCGGAGTATGTACATAGTTGTGCATATGTACAATCAAGTAATTACACAAAAAACCGATATATTAGTGAATTTTAATATTGCCCATTGCTCCGGCGACCTAAATTTATAATTCATTCATATTTCGTGTCGTCGGGAGGTAGTGTGTTCGGCAATCTAAGGCGGTAGCTGGCTACTAAGCGCCAACGGCGCGGGACAATTGAACAGGCGATTTAATCAAGGGTAGTGATGTAAAGACGCAGTCACAAGTGATGGGGCGCAAGCTTATAAAGGCGTTATCCCGGCGGATCAATGGGCAGAACCGTACATGTCACGGGAAGAGATGCAGCACGAAATTGAGGATGGCGTGGTGTTCTGGGGATTCGAAGATAGGGAGTTAGTGGGCGTTATGGGGATTCAGAAGGTTCGGGATGTGACTCTCATTCGGCACGCCAATGTGAGAAGTGACTGGCAGAAACGCGGGGCGCGGTTGCTGGCTCATCCGTGCGCGTTGACGGAGGATAGGATACTGATTGGGACCTGGGCGGAGGCGTTGTGGGCGATACGCTTTTATGAAAAGCGTGGCTTCCGGATGGTGGGAGTCGCGGAGAAGGACCGGCTGCTCAAAAAGTACTGGAAGATATCAGAACGCCAGAGAGAAACGTCTGTCGTGTTGGCAGATTCGAAGGTGGCGGGGAATCGAAGTTTGATTCAGGGTTAGTGTTGGGGATTTATTTTACGGACACCCGATAGCGCCGATAGTCCACATACTGATGCGCATTGCGGAACTCCACTGCCAAGGAATTCGCATGGGCGGGGTCAAACTCTCTAAATTTGAGGTCGACCTTTACTTCCTTAGGCAGCCATAAGGGAGTTGCAACGTCGAGAAGTTGGACTTTGCCGAGAGTCACTACGGTGGTCAGCTGCTGCAAGCCAATTTCGGGGCGGGAGGCAAGCAGGTCCATGCGCATGCGAATAATTTGGAAATTGACCTTCTCCACCCAGGCGACGCCCTGTATCAGCATAGGCACGCGCGTACCGCCTCGTCCTGCCATGGTGACAAAAAGGGCGGCCTTAGGCGGGCTGCTGAGCGAACGCTACGACATAGGAATCTTGCGGGCCTATCTTTTGATCGCCAAGATAGCGGAACTTCAACTCCGGTTGAAACGCGGTGGAGAAGTAATTGCAGATCAAGGCGAAGCCGAGGGGCAAAATAGCCTTCGTTGAGACCAGGATGGTCCATGCGATTGCCCTGGTCGTCCATGCGATATTCAACGATATCTGCGCGTGCGGCATTGAGGTGACGAAGGATCAAATAATTGTCTGGCACTCGCTCGCTGGCCATGGCCAGCCCTCTGCTGTCCAATCTCTCCTGAGTGATCTTCTCGTTGGCGATAACATCCACGATGTCGCGGAAAAAGCTGTCGACGTTACTGGCGGTCTTCTGCAGGATTCCAGGTAATTGCTGCAAATCGTCCGCAGGGTGAATTTTTCCCAGCTCTGGAATGCGTTTCCGCAGCGTATCCAGGGACTCTTCGAGGTAGGGATGCGCATTCGCATAGTAATTCTGTTCGGGTGAGTCTTCTTGCTGAATGGGGAGCACGATTGTGCCGTTTCGCGGAGGTGAGCCACCAGAACTCGTTATCGCTGCGGTGATGAAAATGATGCTGGGCAGGGTTATTCGCAAAGGAAAAGAGCGATGAAAACGCGATCCGTATGCCGAGGGGCTGGCGTCGAAGGCCATGATACTTGCTTGGTACTTGCCCGATAGGAGCGATTCTACACTTGGGACGCGTGGAACGGCCAACTGCGGTACGCGCAGAATAGTTCTGAACTCCATAAAGTGGATGTGAATTAACCAGCGGTTGATAGCTTAACTCGACGTTGTTGGAACTCAACTGAGGAGCAGGGAGGGACGTCCGCTTAACGCTGCTCTTGCTGAGAACGTGCGAGCCGGGATAATGTTGGCGGGCAATTCTTCCTTCTTGGAACTTTATGAAGCGGCATGTGCTGATCTACGGGTTAATTGGTGGGTTGCTGATTGCGCTGCTGAAGTGGACGGAGTACCGGTTTTTGGTGATTGAACATTCCGTTGAAATTTATGGTGGACTGGTCGCGGCGACGTTTGCGGTGCTGGGTATCTGGCTGGGGCTTAAGTTGACCGGAAGGCAGGAGAGGATTGTGGTGAAGGAGGTACCGGTCGCAGGCGGGAAGCCTTTTATCGCGGACGATGGAAAGCGAGAGGACCTGGGCATCACGCGGCGAGAGCTGGAGATTCTGGAACTGATAGCGCAGGGAATGAGTAATCGCGAGATTGCTGAAAAACTTTTTGTGAGCGAGAACACGGTGAAGACCCATTCGAGCCGGGTATTCGACAAATTAGGGGCGCGGCGACGAACGCAGGCGGTGCAGTTCGGCAAGGAATTCGGTCTGCTGCCTTGAGGTTAGTTACACAAACGAATGATTTTTTCTCTCCGCAGGCGGAAATCATCCGAAAGGATGACGACAGAGACCCGGCTTGTTCCGGTATGGTGCTTGCGCATTCACCTTTTGCACTGCAGGAGACACAGATGAAAAAGACGATAATCACGTTTGGGCTGATTTCGGGCGTCGTTTCGTCGCTAATGATGCTGGCCACGGTGCCGTTCGCGGACAGGATAAGCTTTGATAAGGGTTTGATCGTTGGCTACACGGGGATTGTGCTGGCGTTTTTGCTGGTATTTTTTGGCATCCGCTCGTACCGCGATAATTACGGCAATGGGCAGATCACGTTTTCCAAAGCTTTTGCTGTGGGGATCTCCATTACGCTGATTTCTTGTGTCTGCTACGTGGTGACTTGGGAGATTCTCTATTTCAACTTCCTACCGGATTTTATGGACAAATATGGCGCTCATATGATCGAGAAGGCCAGGGCTTCGGGCGCGGGTGATGCAGCTGTCCTGGCGCAAGTTGAGCAAGTGAAAAAATATAAGGAGATGTACGACAACCCGCTGATCAATGCAGCGATGACGTTCATCGAGCCATTTCCGATTGGGCTGGTCATTACGCTGATATCGGCGGCGGTGCTTAGGAAAAAGCCACGAGCGCAGCAGGCTCAAGCGCCTTTGCCTGCATCCAGTTGAAGGAGACGGCCATGCCGTTTGTTGACGTCGGCAGCCTAAATATCATCGAACGGTTGCCTGGATGGTACGGACGGTATTTTCACTCGGCGAACATGACATTCGCGCATTATGACTTTAAGCGTGGCTCGTCCATTCATGAGCACTTTCATGTACAAGAAGAAGTCTACGAGGTGATCGAGGGCGAGCTTGAGGTGACTATCGAGGGGGCAGCCGAGATTGTCCGACCCGGCGTGGTGGCGATTGTGCCGAGTAATGCACGCCATTCGGTCAAGGCGCTCACCGACGGCCGGGCGATAATCGTCGATTATCCGCTGAGGCGTGAATTGTCAGCGTAGCTAAGGTTTGCCTGTAATTCTTCTGAACAGTACCAACCGATCAAAGCAAGCGCAGGTCTTTCGACCTGCGCTTTTTTTGGTTCGCGAGCCGAAGCGGAAGAGCAGATAAAGGTGTTAGCGGACTATGAGCAAGATCACGAACAGAGCAGCGATGAGAATGACGTGCACCGTGCCGTGCATGTCGTAGAGCAGGCTATTGATTTCGTCCATGTTGATCTCCTGAGAGCTGGTGTTAAACCTGGGAGCATTGTGGAGTGCTTCGGCCAAAACTGAAATGGCTAGACCGTACGGGCGGGAAAAACTGGCGTTCCGGGGGTGGGCAGTGCACCTTGGGGTTTGCTGAAAAGAGGACTTAGCCAGTAGTACTAAGGCGGATAACCAGGGTGTTGGTACTACGCCGCAAGAATTGCCGATTCCATTGTATTTCCTGCGCGTTTAGAGAGGCCTGGATCCCTGCTCAATCTGAGAGCATTTCTAGAAGACCTATTGGTGATGGTACTTTTCTCTTAAAATAACAACTAGCACGCCAGTTTCCGGGCGGATGTCAGCGATCGATGCAAGATAAAAGGAATCAGAGAGATGGATCGGAGAGAAGCGCAGAGTCCTAGAGAAATCGGGGCGAAGCGCCCAGCCTTTGCGAAAACCGCAAAGGGTAGACCACCCGAGCGCGCCAGGGCCGGCAAGAGAATCCGCCCTTGCCGGCGATCAAACACCAAGTGGCACGCCCCACACCGGCGATCTGCGGTTAAACGCCGGCGAGCCGCGGTTGAATGATTAGGGGAGGGCGGGGCCGATGGGGGTTTTGGGCGGGGTACAGTCGACTGACGGTGGCAGGGCTTGGGTCAGGACGGTGTTCAGCGAAGGGGCGCTGGTGAAATCGAACATGTCCTCGAGTGGATGGGCGTATTCGTCACGTAGAGTCAGGTGCTCGGTGGTGCTTCCGGATGAGAGGAAACGTTTCTCGAATCAGGGCGAGCATGGAGGTATGGTCGCCGATGACGTGCGAGACGTAGTGGGGTTTGGAGAACGGCGATATGGCGATGAAGGGGATGCGCACGCCGAGTTGATTAAAGTTGGGGCATTTGGCGGGGTAAGGGCCAGTGGGGTTGGCGGACATCTGGGGACAGAGTTGTTCGGCGTCCTTGACGCTGGTGTCGGTGGTGCTGATGAGGTTGTCGGAGCACTCGGCGCCGCCTCCGGGCTGTTCACTGGATGGAGGGTTGCTTAAGTCTTCGCATTGGCCGGGGTTGATGCCGTCGGGATTCAGAGCGCCATTTTGCGGGGGCTGGCGGCGGATCAGCGTGATCGTAGAAGCCGCCGTGCTCGTCGTGGGGTGAGAAAGATGATGGAATCTTTCCAGCTGGGGCTGTTGCGCACGGTGTTGATTACTTGTGAGACGTAAGCCTGACCGCGCTGAATGTCGGTGGGCGGATGCTCATCATTTTCGGTGGTAGTGCCGGTGAGACCGAAATTGGGATCGACGAAGGAGACTGAGGGCAGCGAGCCTGCGGCGGCTTGGGCGAAGAAGGTAGCGAGGGTGAGGAAGTGCGGGTCATTGTTACCTGGGCCGGTGGTGACGAAGGTGCGGAAGCTGGCGCCCTGCGGCGCGTCCTGGTAGTAGTCGGCCCAAGTGACGTTGTTCTTATCGAGCAAATCGAAAATCGTTCCAGTGATGGGTTTATAACCGGTGCTGCCGGGCGGCGGGAAAGTGTCGTCGGTGGTGAGATGACCGAAAGATGTGGCGGCCATTAGGCAAGAGCGATTGGGAAACGTGGGGCCAAGCACGGAAGCGAAATGGCGGTCGCTTATGGCGAACTTCTGGGCTAAGTCATAATAAAAGGGAATATCGGTTTGATTGTAGAAGCCGATGGTTTGATCGTCGGTGGGAGATTCGACGCCATTATCGAGCTGCTCGGTGCTGTCGTTCACGCGGACGAAGCCGTCCATGAGAATTTGGCCGAGAGTGTTGCGTGGATTTATGTAGTTGGCTTCCTGGTGAGTGGGAAACCAGGAATGATTGAGGTCAGGAGCGACGCAGCGGCTGGTTTCATGGAAGGCGAAAACCTGGGAGCCGTTGTCATCGAGGTTGGCATTGAAACAGTGGAGGGTGCCGGTGGCGTCGAGTGGCAGGAGAGGCCGTCGACGCAAGAATGGTCATTGAGGGCGCAGCCGTCAGTTCCGGATGGAGAATGATAACGGGTGAGTGGAGCGTATCGAAGGGCGCCGAAATAGTTGTCGAAGGAATGATTTTCCTGCATGACGATGATGATGTGATTGACTCTTTTTCAGGCCGGTCTGGGCGAGAGAAGCGTCCGACGTCGAGGCTGCTGCGCAAATGAGTAAAAGAATCGGCGACAACGAACGGATTTTTTTTGCACGAGTGCAACTCCTCCGGTTGTTTAGTCGTGGGCCGGGAGGAGTAATTAGTATCTAGGAATAGTTCCTTAGGATTGTGACGATTTGGTGAAAAGATTTGAGTCGAAGGATGTTTCCGCGCAAATTTAGGGATTGCCCGAGGATTAATCTAGGTATTTTCCTGTAGATGACGATGGGCTATCAGGAATGGATTATAAATTTATTTCTTCGAGGCGGCGATTTTTGGGTTCGATGCCGAAGATAAGTACAAGAAAAATTTCGATCATTAGCAGGCCCACCAGCATGCTGATTACGCCGCCGACTCCGTAGTGGCGGAACAGCGCGACTACCAGGAAAGGCGTGAGGATGGTGGCGCCGCGGCCGAAGGTGTTGCAGATGCCTGAGGCGCGCAACCGGACTTCGGTGGGAAATAATTCGGGGATGTACACGGCGAAGCAAACGGTGACTAATACGTAGATGGGGATCATTAGGACGAAACCTATCAGGGAGAGCAGAAGCGGGTTTTCTATGAAGGGATAGAAACTGCCGACCAGGATGGTTAGTAGCGATGCGCCGACGATGGTGGGTTTTCGTCCCCAGGAGTCGGAGGTCAATGCGGCGATGGCGGAGCCGATGGGCGCGCCGATGGAAATGATCAGGGAGTAGCTGAAGGATTGGGCGATGCTGCGGCCGCTGTGAACGAAGAATGTGGGAAGCCAAGTTACGAAGCCGAAGATCAGTGTATTTACGGTGATGAGGGTGATGCAGCCGACGATCATGCGGGGGAAGAGGAGCGGGCTGAGAAGGGAATTGAGTTTTCGGGAAGGCGCGATCGATGGAGTGGGCGATGGCAGCGGAAGCGTGGCGTGCTGCTGGGAAACTTCAGCTTCGATGGATTGCAGGAGGGCTTCGGCTTCGTCGTAGCGACCGACGGACTCGAGCCAGCGAGGCGATTCCGGGAGGGCTTTGCGCAGATACCAGACGACGAGGGCGCCGAGTCCGCCGACGACGAACATGGCGCGCCAACTGAAGATGGGAATGATTATGGTGCCGACCAGCGCGGTGGCGGGTAGGCCGAGAACGACGATGAAGGACATCGCGCCCAGCCATTTGCCACGAGCTTGAGGAGGGATGAACTCGGTCATGGTGGAATAGCCAACGACATTTTCTGCGCCAAGACCGAGGCCCATGATGAAGCGCAGGAAGATGAGCACATGAATATTGGGCGCGAACGCTGAGGCCAAGGACGCGAATCCGAAAACGGCGAGATTGGTTTGATAGGTGAAGCGGCGGCCGTAACGGTCGCCGAGAAATCCGGTGGCGAAGGATCCAAGCATCATACCGAGAAAAGTTGCGGCGATGAATTGCGCATTCTGGCCTAAGGTGGAAAAGCCGCTGCGGAGCATGGCGCCGAGGACGGTGGCGATGAGGTAAAGGTCGAAGCCGTCAAAAAACATGCCAATGCCGATGAGGCCCATGATGCGGCGATGGAAAGAACAAAGGGGGAGGCGGTCCAGGCGGGCGCCGGCGTTTACCGTGGGCAGCTTATTTCTCCCGGGCGAGGACGGAGAGGCTGCCGATGGTTAAGACTTCGGTGGCCAAGCGGCAATTTTGTTCGAATGAATTTTGCGCGGCGACGTTGAAGAATTCTTTGCATTTGCGGGCGGCGGTGGGATCGAGCTTTAAAATGCGCTCGACTAGGGAATTTACGTCGTAGTTGAGGCGTTCCGTGGTGGTTACTTGTGAGATCAGGCCGATTTGCAGGGCGCGCTGCGGGTCGATGGGATCGCCGAAGAGAATCATGGGGAAAGCGAAACGCGGGAGAGTGTAGTCGCCGAGATACGACATGATGGCTGCGGGGGCCAGGCCGGAGCGCATTTCGGGGAAGCCGAGAGAGGTGTGTTGGGCGACGACTACGAAATCGCAGATTATTGCCAAGCCGAATCCGAAACCCATGGCGTCGCCTTGGACGGCGGCGATGCTGATGAGCGAGGTGGTTCTGAGGGCGCGTTTGAATTCGAGGATGCGGGCGGATTCTTGACGGATGGAGGCGACGTCGCGTCCGGCGCGTTCGCGACCGGTGCAAAAGACATCGCCGGTGGCGCGGATTATTAGGACGCGAGCTGAAGGGTGCGTGGCTTCGGAGCGAAGGAGGTTGAGCATGGCGTCGAGCATCGTGCCGGTAACCCGGTTGCCGTCAGCGGGATTGTCCAGGGTGAAGGTGAGGACGTCGCCGGCGGGTTCGATTTTTAGGCCCGGGGGAGTTTCCGCGCTGGGCGAATTTTTATCGGATTGCATGCCACCTCCAGGTAGACACAATAGTGCACACGGGGCAAAAGGCCTAGAGTCGATCAACGAAATTTCTATTGGAACGAGAGTTCATTCAGGGCAACAAAGTTTCCTGACGGTACAAGGCTAGGGTGTGGCTCACGGCGGCGAAGATCGCCATGGCGGTCATGGCTAGGATGGCGATCGCGCCGCCGATATCGAGAAGGCGATGAGACCATCCTGGAATTCGCGCGGCTGGTAGGAAGAATAGTATGGCGTTCGCGACGGCCAGGAGAATGCGAATTTCGGTTGGACCAAACTTTGCAAAAGAGAGGCGGAAGATTCCGAGAGTGTAGGACGCGAGATAGGATTCGATGGAGAGCAGTAAAAATGCGACGAGCAGGCCCATAGCAATGCGCCAATCGATGTAGCCGGAGGCTGCGAGGCCGCCCATGAGGAATAGGGCGCCGAAGGAGTCGATCATGTGGTCGACGTAAAATCCGTAGCGCGGGCGCTGGCGATTTCTGACGCGGGCCAGGGTGCCGTCGAGGCTGTCGCCAAACCAATTTAATGTCAGGCACAGAGTAGCGAGTAACAACCCCCAGGGATTCCAGCGGGCGATAGCGTAGCTGCAACCGGCGAGAAACATGGCGGTGAATCCCAGAATAGTGAGGTGATCGGAATTGATGTAGGACGGCATGCGTGCTGCCAGCCATAACAATGCTTTACGTTCTGTTGCGGCGGTAAAGCTATTTTGAAGGCGAGTCGCGTTTTTGAATTTTTGTTGGCGAGAAAATAGTTTTGCAGAGTTGGCGATTTTCTGCGTCGCTGACGTGTGCGCGATTTGTGGCGGATTCATGGTTTTCCTTTCAGCGATTATTTGTCTGCTTGTGTGGGAATTTCTTTAGGAGTGCTTGGCGTGTTGCTGTGAGTGTGAAGTCCAGGGATTCACGCGGGACATTTTCGATGAACGGGCCGACGAGCCAACGGAGGCCAACGGGAACGTCGCGGGTTAGAGAAATGGCGTCGCATTGGATGTACACGCCGCCATCGGCCTGATAAAAGCGCCAGTAGGAATTCAAGCGCCACAGAAAGCCGTGGTTATCTTTCGGCGAGGCCGCGTGCTCTTGCGGAGTGCCGGCGTTTTCGATTTCGGTGATGCGGGTGCTGTGCGAAATGGATGCGGCGTGGGTGCTGTCGATAGTGAGGTATTGGATTTCGTACTCGGTATCCAGGACGACGGTGAGAACGTGGGTTTCTTTTAGGCGCAGGAAAACGTGGAAGGAATTTCCTGCGCGCGAGAGGAGTTTGGCGCGAAGTACGGTGGGGCGGTAGTAATCGGAGTCGCGAGCGTAATCCTGAAGGGCTGAGAGGGTTTGCTGCAGAGTGACGCCGGGAACGAAAGTTATTCCGGTCCAGTCATGGATAAGTCCGCCGGGGATGTTTGAGCAGTCTCGCGACGCGCATGATGGGGAATGGCGAATGATGGTTTGTTGGTATTTTAGGAGGTGGTAAATGCGTTCGCGCTCGGAGTCCGGCAAGGTGTCGAGCCACAGGAAATTTTTTCTGGCGGCAACTTCTTCATTGTTGCGAGCTTCAGCGGCTTGGACATAGCTATCAAAGGCTTTCAGGGCTTCCGGAGTTGGAGCTTCGGCGGATAGGATCGAAGAGGACAGACTCAATCCGGCCAGAAGAATGAGAGCAATGCGTGGGCGTTTTTGAATGATGGCGGTGTGCATGCGGGGCAATATGCGGAAACGATGGCCGGTTAGCAATGGTTTGCGGGTAAATCGTGATCAATGAGACTTCATTCCGTAAGCGCATGAAACTTCGCCTTTTAGGCGAACCTCTCCCATAGAATGGGAGTTGGTTGGGAGACATCCTGCTTGAGCGAAGGCAACAATCAGCCCCGGCTTTTCCGTTTTGGCATGTTTGAACTGGATTCCATCACGGGAGAATTGCGGAAGGACGGAAAATCGCGGCCGCGCATTCGGGACCAGGCGCTGCAAATTCTGATTATGCTGCTGGAAAAACCGGATGACGTGGTCGGGCGGGACGAACTTCGGGAGCGGCTGTGGCCTGCAGAGACATTTGTGGATTTTGATCATGGGTTGAATACGGCCATCAACCAGGTGAGAACAGCCTTAGGAGATTCGGCGGCGAATCCAAAATTTATTCAGACTCTGCCGCGGCGGGGTTACCGGTTTCTTGGGCCGGTGCAAATCGTGGGGCGGGACGGTGCAGTAGGTGCGAAAAAGAACATCGAAGACATCGATGGGTCAAGGCTGCCCTCGGAAGTGCAGACTTCAGTCGGCGCAGAAATGCGCTCTTCGATACTGAGCGATGCTAAGGACCTGCCGGTAGTTCGGAAGGAATCAGTTCGCGTGCTTTTTTCGCTGATTCAGCTCATGTATTTGATCTTTTATATTATTTTCCTGGTGCGGCTTTCTTTCGCGGAAGCGGTTTTGAACGATTGGGGACGATACGCATTCACGATGTTAATGGTCTTGGTGTTGGCGGCAGCGATTGGTATTCAAGTGCGGTTATATTTGCTTACGGCGATGGTGTTCCGATATCAGGGACTGAATGAAAAATTTAGAAAACTTTTTCCATTTCTGCTGGTGTTGGATGAAATTTGGGCGTTGACTCCATTTTTGTGCGTGGAGCAGATTGGGCTGGGACTGGCGATTGCTACCGCGGCTGCACTTCTATACTTGCCGTTTTCGCAGCGGGCGCTATTGCTGATGGCGGCGCGAGCGAGTTCGTAGCGACGTCAAGGAGCAAACCATGAAACGGATCGAAAGTGTTGGGCTTGAGTTTGGTTCGCGTCAGAATCCTTAGAGTCTCGCGTTACTTAGTGTGGTGTGGGCTGCTAGTGTCCGCGGCATATGGCCAAGAGAAGCCGAGTCAACCTGACAAGCTCGCTTACGCGGTTGATCCGGCCAATGTGCCTGATGCCATTGCATATTTGAAATCCGGCAAGTTCGCCGCCGTACGTGTGGATATGATCATTAGAGCAGGCGCGGTCGAGGCCATTCCCAGCCTAACAATTTGTGCGTGTGGACGACCCGATGCTAAGGGCAAAGATCGCAGGCGCTTTAGTCATTTTTTACGCAGATAAGGATGACCCGTACTGGGATTTCCTAGTCAAATATGCAACACCCGCCTTGGAAAGCGACGCCCCTGATTTCCTGAACTACGACGCCCAAGGCAAGTCGTCGTCTGGGCCCTCACCGAAGTTTGAAGCGTGGATGAAGGCCCATAACTTGTCCCCCAGTTCGGAGTTGTTCGAGGACTCTTTTTACATGATGCCCAGCAGCATGCTTTTCCTAGGTTGGACCAGGGACGCGAGGGCGATTCCGCTGCTTCGTCGAGGGCTCTTGTCGCCGAATCACCAGATCGAAATTGTTGCGGCCATGGAGTAGCTAAGGTCGGAGACAAGGGGTCAATACCGCTCATTATCGATGCATGCGGGAGGGCACCGGCGGATGCAGCAGCCGCAATGGCGCAATCTTTAGTCTACTTTGACGACCCTGCAGCCCAAGGCGCGGTGGACCAATATATTCCAAAGGACCGCGCCAAAATGTATCGAGAGGCGAGAGCCCAAGGAAAGAATAAGCCATTCTGAGGAGCGGCTGACTCAGCGTCTAAGTTTAGTCGCGCTCGAGGCCGGTGAAGAGCACAGTTTCTCGACGGTCCCCTACATTCGTGGCACAAGCGCTACAACAAGCTCATCGATTGTCCGGTCAACTGCGCGTATAGGTGGGCGGCGTCCCAGTTTTGCCAGCCTTCGGAGAACCGCCCGTTTTCGATGCACACGATTGAGGTGCCGGTTAACTGCAATGGTTTTTGCGTGGCGGTGTGGGTCATTGAGCAGGACCAGTGAACGCAGGCGTGATCGCCTTCTGCAAGAGAAATGGTCGGCGTAATTTTGAAGTTCGAGAATTGCGAACGTAGGGAATCGTGGAAGCGCGCGAATTCCTCGGGGCCGCGATACTGCTCGGCGCCGTCGTGGAGAATGGCGGATTCGAGCAGGAGTTCGAAGATCGTTTCACGACGGGCCTGGTTCCATACTTCGTCAAACCAGCGAATCACCAGTAGTTTGTTCTGTTCCGTAGCGGTAAGTGGTTGGGAAGCGGAAGACACATTGACCTCCTGGAAAAGACTTCGGCAGAGTATATAGAACCGTGCGACCGGTTACTAGCGACTGTGCAGGGCTCTTCGAAGTCGAAGCCGCATCGCAACTTGAATCGACAGCTGATGATAAATCGCGTTAGCCAAACATCTGGAATGCAGGTCGCCGGCAACATCGTTAATCAGGCAGCTCAGGTTAAGATTCAGGCGCTTATTTAGGCAACGAAATACTGGAGACACAAGATTTGTGACGTTAGTGTCGGATGTTCTGACCAGGAACAGCTTTCAATCAGGCAAAAAAATTTAAAACCAGGACCCACCCTGCAAACCGAGGGTGGGGCACCCTCCGCTTAACTGAATTTATTTCTTGAGTTATACATTACTTTGTTATTTTTGTTATTAAGGCTCCGAAGGGCGGGAGGTCTACTGCGTCGGCTGGGGCTGCGGAAGTGGGTTGCTGAAAAGTCGACAGCAGGACCGTTAATTTAGGAGATGCAAAGCCCTGTGGGGCCAGATTCAATTTTATTTTTTGTGGGGAGTTGGACATGTTGAGCATGACGAGGATGGCTTCGTTTTTGTCTTTGCGCAGATAGGTGAGCACGTTGGGGTCGTCTTCGTTTAGGGCGGTGTAGGTTCCGTTGACGAGCGCGGGTTCGTTCTTTCGCATGGCGAGGAGTTGGCGGTAGACGCTGAGGATGGAATTGGGATCTTTGGATTCGACGGCCACGTTGTGCGTTTTGTAGCTGGGAGGCACTGGCAGCCAAGGCTTCGCGTTGCTGAAGCCCGCGTTTTTGGCGTCGCTCCATTGCATCGGAGTGCGTTCACCGTCGCGGCCAATTTCGCCGGGCCATCCAGTTATGCCTTGGGGATCTTTCACGTCTTCCTTGCGCCTGGGGTCGTTATTTTGCATGCCCAGTTCTTCGCCGTAATACATGATGGGACTGCCCCGGAGGGTGATATAAAGCGAGGCCATGAGCTTGGCGATTTCGTCGTTGTGTACGCCGTCGCCGTAGCGATTGTAGGAGCGCACCATATCGTGGTTGCTTATGACAAAGACGGGCCAACCGCCGGCGGAATCGACTGCGGCGATCTGGCGACGAAATTCTGGCGCGGACAGTTTGTTTACCGTGCCGAACATGAGGTCCATGGGCATTTGCAGTTCGTTGCCGTGTTCGCCGTAATAGTTTTTTAGTTCGGCGAT
The DNA here is from genome assembly GCA_035490135.1 of Candidatus Methylomirabilota bacterium. Lineage (GTDB taxonomy): Bacteria > Acidobacteriota > Terriglobia > Acidiferrales > UBA7541 > Acidiferrum. Next base: position 7,641 of record DATHGV010000433.1, on the reverse strand, counting down.
ATCTTTCGTCCAGGTTTCTCCGATCAGCACGGCGTCGTATTGGTCGGCGATCTTGCGAAGGTCCTGCAAGACGTCATGCACTTCGGGCAGCTTGGTGTTGTGTATGCGCGCGAAGTTGGGGCGGCCGAACTTGTCCTTACCGGGCGCCGGAGGATTGTCGGTCAAGTTGGGATCTTCGAAGAGGGTGTCAACGGCATCGAGACGAAAGCCCGCAACGCCGCGCTTATACCAGAAGCGCGTCACGTCGAGCATGGCGTCTTTTACAGCGGGATTGCGCCAGTTGAGGTCGGGCTGCTGGGGATAAAAATAGTTGTAATAATATTGGCCGGTTTTTTTGTCGAAGGTCCAGGCGGGGACGCCGAATTCAGATTGCCAATTGTTGGGCGGCTGGCCGCCCTTGCCGTCACGCCAGATGTACCAATCGCGATACTTGGAATTTTTTGAGGAGCGCGAATCGAGGAACCATTTGTGCTGGTCGGAAGTGTGATTTACGACGAAATCCAGGATGACACGGATGTTGCGTTTTTTGGCTTCGCCGACGAGGCGGTCGAAGTCTTGCATGGTGCCGTACATGGGGTCGATGGCTTCGTAATCGGAAACGTCGTAGCCGAAATCAACCTGGGGAGAAGGGAAGCACGGAGTGATCCAGATGGCGTCCACGCCTAGTTCGTGGAGGTAATCGAGCTTGGAAGTAATTCCGTTAAGGTCGCCGATGCCGTCGTTGTTGCTGTCGGCAAAGCTGCGAGGATAAATTTCGTAGAAGACGGCGTTCTGCCACCATTGGGGGCCATGAGCATCGGTTTGTTGCTGGGCGTTGGACGGCAAAGCGACCAGGGAAGAGCAAAGTATCATCATGGCGGTGATGGCAATTTTCTCAAGCATGGTGCGAACGCCTCCGTGTTTTCGGGAAAGTGTGTGAGCAATTAGTATCATCGTTGAATTCAGCCCCGCTTAAATCAATTTCCAGATAGGCTTAGTCATGTTTGGGCGATTTGTTACGATGATTTCGCTCCGCAAAATGAATGGTGATCGTTGCGTGTGCAGTGTTGTGACTATCTGCGACGGGGGTAATGACGTGCAGCCATCCGGTATCGCCGTCGCGCACTAACTCCGCGCCGTCGACGGAGGAGACTTCTCTGGGATTCGACACGGAAAGTTCGTAGTCTCGTTCAGGGCTTCCAGAGATGGAGAGTGTTAATTCATCTTTCGCGTCGGTCCAGGATTCTGAAAGTATTCGCAAGCCTTCGCTGGGGCTGCCTAACTGCGGCAACTCCGGTTGATAGCTGACGCCGAAATCGTTGGCGATGCGGATGCGGAGTTTGGTGGTACCTGCGGGAACAGAGACGTGAGTAATTACGTGCTGGTCGGTACCGTGGCTTTGCATGTGAAAGGGCACGGCGTGGCTGCCACCTTCCGCGGCAAGCACGCGCGCTCGCAAGCTGAGCGCGGGTTCAAATTCGAGGGCGCAATTTTTTGAGCCGGTATTTTTGATTTCGAGCTCGATGGCGTCTTGAGTTTTCGCGTAGCTGAGATCCATAGTGGCGTCGCCGACGTGGATAGTATGAATGGCGAAGCCGGGCCAATCGGCGGGCAGGTGCGGCGCCAAGGTAAGCGTGGTGTTTTGCGCGTCGATAGAGAGCCCCAACATTCCCCGGAGGACGGGAGCCACGACCATGGCCGCTGACCAGATTTGATGCGGGGAACTGGTGGAAAGGCCCTGGTAGTAATCGCCGGAGAGCACTTCGGTGACGTGGCCGGGGGAGCCGTCGAGCGCGAGGAGTGCGTTGGCGCGCAAATTTGCGTATGCCGGATGTTCGTGATGATAGCGATATTCGCCGACGGAGGCCCAGCCGGTGAAAAGCGGCCACACGGAGCCGTAGTGATATCCGCCACCGCTGTAGCGAGTGGCGCGGCCAGAAATGATGCGCATGCCCCAGTCGGCTTGATGGTTCGAATCGGATAACTGGGTAATCATCTCGGCGGATTTTTCTTCGTCGAGCAAACCGAACCACATGGGCACGGTGGAGAGCACGCTAGCTTCATCGACGGGCTGATTGTCTTGGTCGAGAGCGAAGGCGAATCTTTTTTTATCTGGGAGCCAGAAGGAATTGTTGACGAGTGTTTGTTGACGTTCGAATGTGCCTTGGAGTTCCTTGTTTTCGGTCTCTTTGCCGGCGAGACGCGCGAGATTGGTTAGGGCTCGCAAGGCTTCCGCGCCTAAACCGCTTTGGTAGAGTTCGGTCTTGACCGGGAGGAGCGGGCCGCCTTCGACCCAGCCGTGGCCGAAGCCGAAATTTTGCGGGAGACCTTGCGCGTCATAAGTGGAACGCAGAAATTGATAGGCCTTCCAAACGCTGTCCCATTTTAGTTTCGCGAACGCAGTGTCGCCGCTCGCGACGATGTAGTCGTTCATGGCGATGATGTAGAGCGGGGTAGCGTCGGCGGAAGCGTAGGCGTAGGGATAATCTTTGAACCAGGGAACGAAATTCGCGCCCTGGGCGATTTCGTGGGGGATTTTTCCGTCTTGGCGCTGATATTTGGCAATGAACTCGAGAGCGTTGCGCGTGGTGGCGAAATCGCCGGCGGCATCGAGGGCCAGCGAAGTCCACATGGAGTCGCGGCCAAAAAACCACGCGAAGCCGGGGCGTTGGCTTTCGCCGGAAGTGCGGTAGCCGGCTACGAGTCCGGTTCCCAAGTATGGATTTGTGACCAAACCCTGGATCATGCTGATGCGCGACCAGTCATAGGCGCGTTGCAATTGCTCATCGGGCAGCTCGACGCTTACTGTTTTTGATAAATACTGGCGGTAATAGTCAGCGGATTCACGAAGGAACTGCGGGTACTGTTCGGTTAGATGTTGATAGGCAGTTTCTGCTTCGGCGCGCCCTTGCACTGAGGCGGCTAGTACGATCACTTTTGTGTCTTTGCCTTTTTCGGTGACGCCGAGGCGGAAAGAGTTGTCACTCTCGCTAGAATAGTTGGTTTGATATTCGCGGCGGCGTTCGGCGGCGGTGGGCGAACCGAGAAATGCGGCGAATTTCTTTTGTTCTTCGCCGAAGAAAAAGGCGTTTCGTTCGGGCTCCCAGTTGACGTACGTGGCGCCCAGGGCTGCGGGCCATTCCAATTGGAAGTCGCGACGGAAGACAGCTTCGATTTCGAGGGGGAATTCCGTTTCTACTTCAAAGATCATGATCGCGCCAGGCTGATCGACGGGGACAAAAAAGGTTTCTCGCACGGAAAAAGTATCGCTGGTGTAGACGATGGTGGTGGATTCGGGCCGGACGATCACGGTGCGGGCGAGGGATTCAGCGGGCAAGGCGCGGTCCTCGGTGTGGAAGCGCAGATGAAATTCGCGGAAGATTTTTAGAGGGTAGACCCAGGCTTCGATGCGGCCGGATTCGTTGCCAAAAATTCCGGCGCGTGTTCCAACGGCGGAAAGAAATTCCCAGGTGCGCACTGGACGGGTCAGCTCCAGAGACGTGGAGTGATCGTTCTCTGCGGCGTTTGCGCTGACGGCGATAAAGAGAAGACTGGCGAGGATGCGAAGTGATTTCATGAAAGCGCTTGCCACTGTCTCACGATTGGGTTTGCCGAGCATAGATAGGGTGGCGATTGCAGGCCGCGGTGGAGCGTGCCGGCGCTTGCAAACTGCCATACGCCTCTCTATAAAGGAAAGCGGCAGATTCTAGCACGAGCCAAAGTCGGGAAGGTACCACTCCTTTTGGGTTTTTCACGCCGCTCCTTTTTGAAGTCGCTGAGTCGTTCCGCAACGATAGTCTCGCTCGAAAACATATTGGGGTTCTCGCGCGCTGGAATTTTGGAAGGTGCGAGGCGCGAGATCCCACACGGCACCGCTGCGCCAGTTGCTTCGGTGGCCGGAAGTCCGCTGGGATTGAGTTTTGTGAATGTGGCAAAGGAAGCGGGGCTGAACGCCAAGACTATTTTTGGCGGGGAGCACAAAAATAAATATTTGCTGGAAACGACGGGTTGCGGAGTGGCTTTTTATGATTACGACAACGACGGATGGCTGGATATTTTTTTGGTGAATGGATGGCGGCTGGAAGGATTTCCCGCTGGGCAGGAGCCTTCGTCTCATTTGTTCAAAAATAATCGCGACGGCACGTTTACGGACGTAACTGACAAGGCGGGGTTAAAACATTCTGGATGGGGCCAGGGCGTGTGCGTTGGAGATTATGACAATGATGGGTTTGAGGATCTCTTCGTCAGTTATTTTGGGAAAAATGTGCTGTATCACAACAATGGCGATGGGACGTTCACGGATGTGAGTGAAAAGGCGGGAGTGGCGGGCAACGGAAAAAGATGGAACAGCGGTTGCGCGTTTGTGGATTACGATCGCGACGGGCGCCTGGATCTGTTCGTGGCGAATTATATTGATCTGGATCTGGCGACGGCTCCGGTGCCGGAGTCGGGGCCTTGCAATTACAAAGGGGTTCTTGTGGCGTGTGGGCCGCCGGGATTGAACGGGGGCAAAAATATTCTGTATCACAACAATGGCGATGGGACTTTCACGGATGTGTCGCAAGCGGCTGGGATTTTGAATGCCAACGGAACGTACGGGCTTGGCGTGCTCACCGCTGATTTCGACAATGATGGATGGCCGGATATTTATGTGGCCAATGATTCGACGGCCAGCGCTCTTTATAAAAACCTAACCAATGGCAAATTTACGGATGTGGCCATGGAGGCGGGATGCGCGCTGAGCGCGGACGGAAAGCCGCAAGCCGGGATGGGAGTGTCGGCTATTGACTACGATCTGGACGGGAATCTGGACATTGTGAAAACAAATTTTGCGGGGGACACGCCTTCACTGTACCGGAATATTGGTGGCGGGAATTTTGAGGACGCGACTTTTCCAGCGGGACTGGGGAAACACACGCAGTACCTGGGGTGGGGCTGCGGGTTTTTTGATATGGACAATGATGGCTGGGCGGACATTCTTATCTGCAATGGGCATGTTTACCCGGAGGTGGGACAGTTGCGGACGGAAGCGGGTTATGCACAACGAAAATTGTTGTATCGCAATTTGCGTAATGGGCGATTTGAAGATGTTTCGATGGACGCAGGTGCTGGCATTTCCACTCCATCGGCATCGCGAGGCTGCGCGTTTGGGGATTTCGATAACGATGGCGACATCGATGTGGTAGTGAATACGGTGAATGATTACCCGCAGTTGTTGCGCTGTGATCAGAAAATCGGCAACAACTGGCTGAAGGTTCGCACAATCGGGACGAAATCGAATCGCAGCGGCATCGGCGCACGATTGCGCTGCGTTACTCAGGTCGCGGGAGAAACGATACCGCACGCGCAGATTGATGAAGTGCGCAGCGGCGGAGGGTATTTTTCGCAGAATGATTTGCGGGTGCACTTCGGGATTGGAAAAGCTGAAAAAGTTGATTTGTTGGAAATTCGCTGGCCCAGCGGTCTAGTAGAGAAAGTGGAAAACTTCAAGCCCAACCAGATTATTTACGTGAAGGAAGGGCAGGGAATTGTACGGACGATGCAATTTCCGGAGGGTAAGGCTTTGGCGGGGCGAAAATAAATTAGTTCCGCGAAGTCGTTTCTTGTTAATGGGTGCATCCGCAAAAATTGCCACACGCCAAGTGGAGTTGTGCGGCACTCAGAAACGCAGTGTCCTGCCGTGAAACGCACAGGTCGCGTGATAACATTTCTTCTCAGCGGCTGAGGCCGGTTCTTGCATGAGGATTTTTATTTCACGGTTTGATTCACCCAGGATTTTTGTATGCGCAATTCTTCTTGCAGTGGTATTTAACGGCGTAATTCCCACCTTCGCGATACCAGCTCAAACTGGCTCGACAACCAAAGCAGATGCGGCTGCACAAGCGAACACCGAGTACGGGCAGGGAGTGAATGATTTGCAGCGTGGCGACCTTGCAGGCGCGCGAGCGGCGTTTGAAAAAGTCGTGCGGCTGGTACCGAGCAGTCCGGAAGGGCATAACTCGCTGGGTTGGGTGTTGCTTGCGCAGGGACAAACTGATGAGGCCATCGTGCATTTTCGGGCTGCGCTTCGCGCGAAACCGGCGTTTTCGCAGGCGCATATAAATTTATCGAATGCGTTGGTCCAGAAGGGCGATCACGAAGGGGCGGTACGGCAGGCGCGCGATGCAGTGCGGGACGCGCCGCGGGATTCAGAAGCGCATCACGCGCTTGGGCGGGCGCTGGCATTTTCGGGGGATAGCAAAAACGCGGTGGCCGAAATGCGAGTTGCCGCCGACCTTGAGCCGGCTCGGGCCGATGTGCATGATGAACTTGGGACGCTGCTGGTGCAGCAATCGAATGACAAGGAAGCTGAGTTGCAATTTGAAGAGGCGGTGCGGCTTGATCCGGGAATGGCGGCGGCGCACCTGCACCTGGGCGTTTTAAGACTGCAGGAAAAAATAGGGGACGCTGGAGTATCTGAGCTGCGCGTGGCTGCGCAATTGGGGCCGCAAGATCCGCAGACGCATTACTACCTCGGTAAAGCGCTGCAACAAACAGGTGATGTCGCAGGAGCGATGACCGAATTGCAGAGCGTCGTGAAACTACAAGCTGATTTTCCGGGAGCGCAGAACGAACTAGGGTTGTTGCTGCAACATTCTGGAAATGCGGATGGCGCGGTGAAAGCTTTTCGGCAGGCGGTGCGACTGCAACCGGAAAATCCTGACGCCCACAGTAATCTGGGACTGGCTCTTTTACAGGTTGGCGAGGGAGATGGCGCAATCGGGGAGTTCAAAACGGCCATGCGGCTACGCCCCGGGGACACTAGTTACCGCGCGAACCTTGGCGTGGCCTATCTGCAAAAAACTGATTTTGACGCAGCCATCGCGCAATTTGAGTCGGCGCTCAAAGACGCGCCCAATGATGCGACGCTGCACTACGATCTGGGGCTGGCGCTAAAACTAAAAGACAAACTTCCAGAAGGAATCGCGGAGCTGCGTAAAGCCGCGGAGCTGGATCCGCAACAGGCGGATGCGCATTACACGCTGGGGGTCACACTCTGGCAACAAGGCGAATTGCCCGCTGCGGAGAGTGAACTGCGCGCCGCTGTTCGCGCCAAACCTGACTACGCGGAGGCTTTCTATACGCTGGGCACGGTGTTGAAGCAGCAGGAAAAATGGCAGGACGCTGCTGGTGCGTTGCGTGAAGCGATTCGGCTGCAGCCGGACTTCGCCGGCGCGCATACTACGCTGGCGGCGGTGCTTCGGCAACTTGGCGATACGCAGGGCGCTGCCGCAGAGAGTCGCGCGGGCGCGGCCATGGCCAAGCAGACTACCGATCTGCAGGCAGCGGTGTTCGCGACCAATTCTGGGACGCGTTTGCTGAATGCGGGCGATCTTGATGCGGCGATCTCGCAATTTCGGTCTGCGATCGCGGCTACACCGGGTTATGCGCCGGCTCATTATCAGTTGGGATTGGCGCTGCAGCGAAAAGGTGAGTGGGAAGAATCTGGCAAAGAATTAAAGAAAGCGGCGGAGCTCGATCCGCGACTGAAGACTAGTTCACCTTAAGCAACTTGTTAACGTACGGTCGAAGTGAGATGAGGAACGCATCCAAGACCCGGATTCATACCTCAACTGCGAATCCGGGGCGCCCGACTTCAACAGCCAGTCTAAAAAATTCAGA
>DATHGV010000432.1:0-2315 GCA_035490135.1 Candidatus Methylomirabilota bacterium | reverse complement strand
GCCAGGATTTTGGAGATATCGCCCAGGTTGAAACACTCTCGAAATTCCGTCTTGGCGGCATTGATGGCATACAGATCGTCCATTGCACTGTCTCCATTGGTTCACTAATCTCGCCGTTATGGGCCTCGCACATTCTAACGTTAATAGACCAATGCCGGCTCCTTCGGAATAATAGACAGGCATTGGCGGTTTTGCAGTCTGTCAACTGGAACTTCCTGGCCTGTTGTGAATCACATAGGCACGCGAGGCGGACCGCTCGTTGTGGGCATTCGTGCGTTACGGCGTTCCGCTGGATAGATAGAACGATTTGAACGTTTTTGGACAGCAGGTTTCTATGAATCGTATGTCTCGCCGATGCTTGATTGGTATTTTCGGCGGCGCCATCGCCAGCATCGTTTTAATCGCTACGCTTCATTATTCAACCGTCAATTTATTACTGGGTGTTCTCGTTGGGGCTGTGTATTCCGCCGGAATAAGGCCGACGCGCTGGGCATACGTGGACAACCTCATGGCGGGAGCTTCGCTTGGTATTCCGCTGTGGGGTCTCATCAGTGTAATCGCGGTGCCGATCATGGGGGGCCAGAGGCCCGAGTGGAGCGCGGAAGAAATGCGACAGCATTTCCCCGCTTTAGTGGCATGGGTGGTGTACGGTGCGACGCTGGGGATTGCCATCCAGGGATTGCAAGATCTTGCCGCGCTGTTCTTCGGTCCCGAACCCGAGTCTCCGGTGTCGTCGGTTTCGGTGAAAAATCGCATCGTTATTTTAGGCGGCGGATTCGCGGGAATGCACGCGGCGGACTGTCTTGAAAAGAAGTTGCGAACGGACTTTTCGACCACTATCACCCTCATCAACGCGACGAACGCCCTTCTTTTTACTCCCATGCTCGCGGAAGTAGCGGGAAGCAGCCTGGAGCCCAGTCACATCAGCACTCCATTGCGGAGCGCGCTGCACCGCACTGAATTCATTCGAGGTATGGTGCGTGAGGTGGACCTCGAAAAGCATTTGGTGACTCTGGACAGTAGCGATTCAACTGCGGACGGAGCGGCTGGCCTACGCAGTGTTCCTTATGACCAGCTCGTGTTCGCGCTGGGATCGGTCTCAAATTATTTTGGCATGGCCAATATTGAGAAGCGTGCATTCAATTTTAAGAGTCTTCTCGATGCTATACGCATCCGGAATCACGTTATCGAAATGTTCGAACGCGCAGATCGCGAGCCGGACGCTCATCTGCGTTCTTGGCTTCTTACTTTTGTTATCGCGGGCGGCGGATTTGCCGGCGTGGAGCTGGCCGGCGCGCTGAACGATTTCGCACGCGGCATTTTAGTGGACTATCCCACGCTTCATCCGCAGGAGTTGAACGTCGTGCTGGTTCATTCGCGCGACCGCATCCTGCCGGAGTTAAGCGAGTCCCTGGCGCGGTATGCGCAAGAAAAGATGGAATTGCGAGGAGTGACTTTTCGTCTGAACACTCGCATTACTGGCGCGGGAGATGATGTCGTGTCCATTGGCGATGGCGAGATTCGCACCAAAACACTGGTTTGGACCGCTGGCACAGCGCCTAATCCATTGTTACAGTCCATGGCCATAAAAAAGGACAAGCGCGGTGCGGTCATAGTGAACGACCATCTCTCAGTGCCCGGCCACGCTGGTTTGTGGGCAATCGGCGATTGCGCCGCCGTAAAAGATGCAAGGACCGGCCAGATGTGCCCTCCCACTGCGCAGTTCGCTCTGCGCGAGGCTGAAGTTCTTGCGAGCAACATCATTGCTGGGATAAACGGCCAGCCGGCGCGCGCGTTTCATTTCGATTCGCTGGGAGCCCTGTGCGTCGTGGGTCATCAGACCGCTTGTGCGGAGTTGCGGGTGCCTTTCGCCAGCAACACATTCTGGCGGTTCTCTGGTTTGTTTGCGTGGATTCTGTGGCGGACAATATATCTTTTGAAGTTGCCTGGCTTGGAACGAAAAATTCGCGTGCTTATAGACTGGAACATAGAATTATTTTTTCCGCGTGACATTGTTCAGACCGTTGACCTGAAATAGGCGCAACCTATGCTTGAAACCCAATCCATTGCAGATCAGCCAATAGCAGCGAGTCTTTCCCGCTCGTCGTCCTGGGTTGAGCCGCTGCTGGGCTGTGCCTTGGGCGTAGCGGGCGGTTTGCTTCAAAGTGCTCTGTCGCACACTTCAACGCTCTCGGGAAGATTGCTCGGCGCAATTTTTGGCCTGGTCTTCGGATTATTCTTTGCGCAACGCGCGTCAAGTCCGGGTGCAGGACTGATCTGGGGTTTGGCTTCCTCGTTTTTGCTGTGGGTAATTT
>DATHGV010000431.1:0-3328 GCA_035490135.1 Candidatus Methylomirabilota bacterium | reverse complement strand
GCGCCAGTGCCTCAAAACATCATGGTCCGCAAGATACGTTGCCTACAACAGTGTACGTGGCTGCCGGATGTCCGTTGTCGCGTTGTCCTTTAACAAACGTGTGATCTACCAGGAGAGTTGAACGCTCCAGGTTTTGTGTCTCAGGTGTGTCGGCGGTGAACGTCCTTCCGTTAATAGCTCCGAGCAGATCACCCGGAACCGGGCTGCCAATCACCGATTTTGGGACGATCAGTGTTATCGTTCCGTCCGCGTTGAAACTGCTTCCCGGCAACGGCCCGACGGAGGTTTCTGTTGGAACGCCTATGACCAGCCCGACCACTTGAGTCGCGATCGTGCCATAATCAAACGTCACGGTCCCGTTTTGGTCTGTTCTCATGCCAACGTAGAACTGCTCGGCTGCCGGATCGTACGATTGGGCAGCATACGAGTTCCAAACCACTCTCCACCTGCTGCTGGGCGGCACACTTGCCAGATTCGTCGCTTTCAGCCTAAACACGAGATTGTTTGTCCCTGGCGGTTCTGCGACCGCGACCCAGTCGATCGCAAGCGAGGCAGGGGCCAGCCCTTGAAGTGGCTGTTCCGGATGGCCCGGCGGTGTTTTTTGAACAATCAAGCCGCTACAGGTATCGCCAAGGTATGGCGCGGCGATTTCATTGTTCCCGCATGACGTGCCGACGCTATTTACTGCTAGCACCTTGTAATAATATGTTTTCGTCGGGTCGGTGGCAGTAAGGTCATCATATGTTGTTTGATTGCCTGAAACGCTCGTTAGTAGAGTCTCAGCGCCGCTAGCAACACCTCGCATGATCCGATAGCTGCTGATGTTGGCGTTGCCTGTGTCAGCCTCGGACCAGGCGAGATGAACCACCGAGTTCACTCGCCGCACTGTCACTGACGGCATCCCAGGCGCTGATTTCGCTTTCAGCGGATTGTGCGGATCGAAATTAGCAATGAGCCGGCGTCCGCTCGATTGTCGCGCAATTACACCCCTAGCCGTATAAGCGTTCCCCTTCGCGGTCGCGGCTGCCTGAGCACACGCTCCGTCAGCGCATCCGTCTACATAACCGACCTGCACACGCCCCTGCTTGTCCACTGTCATGTCAAAGAAATCGAGCAGATTTCGGCAAATGTCGGCGCCGCCATGACTCCAGATGCAACCGCGCTGCATCGCGTCCTTCGGTGTGACGTCCGTTGTAGTCCAATGCAATCCTCCGTCGAATGTGCTTGCGACGTAAAGATGCCAAATACCACTGAAGCTATTTGCTGAGCCGTCGCCCGACGTCGTTGAACCGTAGAAGGCAACCGCGGCGCGGTTGGCATCGCTTGCTACTGCAGCTGGGAAAGCAATGTTCTTGAGACCGTAAGCCGCGCCGACGTCGTAGATGTTCTGCCACGTCTGGCCCCGATCGGTGGAGGTCGCCACGATTGCGTTAGAACCGCCAATCGCGCTCCCAGCCACGGTGCTACTGGACATTGCAAAATAAACTCGCCCATTACCGTCGATTCCCACTGCAGGATCCTGAAGATTCGCGTTAGCACGCGTCTGGTTGCTTGCATTTTGGACCGGCCGCACGCTCCAGGTTAAGCCGTTGTCTTCTGAAACGACAACGGCGCCCGTACCGCCACAGCTATTGTTGGGAAGATAGACGGTTCCGTCCGGCGCGACTTTAACATGGCCGTGTAATCCGCCGCACTGCGAGGTGTAGGTGGGTACTGGCGGGCCATAGGTAGCGCCGCCGTCATCGCTGCGCAAACAAAATGCAGTAACCAAATCTTGCGAACAATAGTAAACAGCGTTTGGGTATAGGCCGTGAGGTGGAGCAGGTGCGTGATATGGTCCGCCGCCGATCGTCTCGTGATCAATTCCAGAGCCTAGCGGGCCAGAGCTTGGTGACCAGCCGGCATAGCTCGGCTGCCGCAATTGATCGAGACCATCAGTATCTGTGAATGAAACTTTGCAACTAGGGCTAGTGAGAGTGAGCTCTCCCGCAAAGACGCGCCCAGTCTGACGATCCGTAAAGCCGATAGGATCGGAGTCAACAAACTGCGATGTTGTGGCGGGACTGTTATACCAGGTCGCACTCTGACCGTTTGCGGGGCAGCTATCGTCGAAGTTGATGAAGAGCGTTTGGAGATCTGATTGGAAATTGGTTACGCCACTAGCTGAGTTCGGTGAATTCCAGTTAACTCCAATTGAGGGTTCACCCGCATCATGTGCTGTGTATTCGACGGTGTACACAGTCGGGCCCTGGCTGCTGTCGGTGACCTGCACCAACGTGCCCGGCGCCTCGAAATTCTGGAATCCAATCTTCGGACCACGATCTAGAGGTGCCGCAGGAGCTAACGCCGTTCCTGCTGATGCTGATACCGCACTGGCGCTTCCGGAATACTGAAACCCCGCAAAGGCGGTAAAATAAACCACGTGTACCGAAAATTGCCCGGTGCCGACATCGGGATCGCTGGGATCAAGATCAACTACTTCAGGGGGCGTTCCCCCGTGTGCCGAGGTACCACCCGGCACAATTGGACCCGAGTTGTCGCCTTTGTGGACATAAACGTCATAGTCGCTAGTGCCGGAAGGATCAGCGCAACTAATAACAACGCGCGCCTTCAGCCCAGACCAGTTACTTGGCGAACCAGATAACGTCAGAGTGAACGTGTCGCAGTTTACGCCCTCGACACATGTGCTTTCATCGAGCGAACCGCCGCCAGCGGCCGTTCCCGCCCAATTCAGCGCTGGGCCACCGGAATTAAGTGTACCCGTGTTAGGCGTCGCCGAGCGCAAGCTCGTCGTAAAGAATGCGAACACCCCCAGGAAGACGCCGATTACAAAAAAAAGCGCGCCGATCGTGGCGCGCCCGGTAACAGAAGGAGTGGAGATCCTTTTCATAGGCAGAACATTGTTAAAGTCTGCTCTAAGATTCGGGAAATTGAGCGACGGCGGTCGCCTCTTTGTCCTAGTTTTTTTTCCGACGGCGTTACAAGCGTTGGAGTGCCTTTTGGGCCAGCGCTTTCGATTTTGTCAGTTTGGTCTCTTCGTCGTCGGTTCCGCCGAGGCCAATCGAGATGAAGGCGTCTCCCTTTAAAACATAAAGCGTTCCGCCGAATCGGTTGCCGACCCAATAGGCATCGTCTCCGAGGCCAGTGATCTTTTTCGGCGCGGAGCCTTGCTCCTTCTCGTCGCCGCTCTTCGTCTTGGGTTCTTCGTTTTCGTACGGATCAAACTTCTCTTTCCAAAAATCTTTTGGACTGCGCTTGCTGCCTTGCTTCGGGTCAGATCGTACGAGTGCCAGGGTTACTGACTTGCTGAATTCCGCTGCGGTATAGA
>DATHGV010000430.1:0-6151 GCA_035490135.1 Candidatus Methylomirabilota bacterium | reverse complement strand
TCGCTCGACGCGAACGATGTGTCCATTTTCGATCAGCACACTGCCCTTCTCGATGTGATCGAGTTTCTCGGGCGAAATGATGGTGACGTCCGTAATCCAGGTTCGGTCCGGCTTTTGGTTGGGGGCGGGTTGAGCAATGGCCGCCACCGGGAGAAACGACGCAAATATGATGGCGAATAATATTTTCATCCTAAAGATCCAACTGCCGGCCATGGCGTGCTCCCTATTATGCGCTGTCGCCACCCTTTTGCTGAACGCCGATCCGTCATCGAAATAAGGACCAAGCGCGGAAAAAGTTCCGCGAATCGAATTCTGGTCGAGTAACGGGCGATAACCGACCCACTATCCTCGCGGGAGTTGCCATACGGTGAACGCTGGCACGGCGCTCGGCTAGCGTCCCGTTTTGGAACTGCTTGGTGTGTATGGCCTTACCCCACCGCCACGGCGGAGTGGCGTTCTCGAAAAATAACAAAAAATACGTGCACAAATGTCCAATTTTGAACAGACGCCGGAAATGGGAGCGGGTAACTTTTTGGTAGATGTTGGTGGTATGCATACGATGCCGGAGCAAAAGCGCTTCCGGGGACGCCATCGCGTGTAGACCCCTCGCGGCGGCCAGTGCTTAAAACTTGGCACTTCGGCCGCCGCGTTCATTTTACCGGCATGCCGGCCAGAAATCCTCCGCCCGTGCCGTTACCTAGAAATTCCAAGCTGACGACAAGACTCTTCGAGGAAATTATTTGTTGATGAACCTGGGCCTTGGATTGTGTTTATTGCTTTCAGGTTTGTCTGGAAATGAGACTTCCGAGGTTTTTCGATGGAAAGTGTTCGGTAATTGCGCCAATTAAAAATAATCGTACACGGCCAGGTTCCGCGATCTAGCGAAGCGCTTTGCGAGCGGCGGCTCGAAACCAATTTATTGTAGCTTGAATTGAATCGTGACTTTCACATGCATTGGCACGGGTTTGCCATGCAGTTGCGCTGGTGCGTACTTCCAGTGACTCAGCGCGTCTTTTGCGGATTCCTGCAAAAGCGCTGGGCCGGAAACAATGGCCATGCTGGCAACGTGTCCATTGGCATCGATCAGCGCGTCAATGGTCACCGCGCCGGTTATTCGCTGAGTTTTTGCCATTTGCGGATATATCGGAGGCACAGAAGAAATTAAGGTTGCAGGTTTTACATCTGACCCGCTGCTAGGCGCAACCGGCTGTCTGGAAGCGGAGCCCATGAGACCGGATACCAATCCCGCTGCTGGCTGACTTGGCTCAAGATTCAAAGCTTCTTCCGTGGCAACCGGGCTGGCTGGTTTGTTCACGATCGGAGCCGATAGCGTAACGGATCCGAGGTTTTGTTTTTTCGGCGGAGCAGTCGCGGCTACGTCGGCAGTCGCAGCGACATCCGCAGTCGCGGCCACATCTGATGCGGAATCCACGGTGGCAATGTTTTTGTTGGCTTTCGGGCTGGTCCTGTTGGCATCCACGAATTTAGTCGACTTCGATCCGGACGATGCATCTGGTCCCACCGTTGCCGGTGTGGAAACGGCGGTGAATTTGGCGGAGGGTTTTTCCGGAGCCGAGGCCCGTATCTGCGGCTGTGATTGCGTACGCGCATTGTTGCTGCCGCTAGTGTTGGCGACGTTCGCTGGCGTGCTGACGACAGCCGTATTGCTTGCGGCGTCGTTCGCCGTAGCATTGTCCGAGGATTGGCGCACGTACCAGCCTCCAGCGCCGATCAACAACAGAGCACCAGCTGCGATGGCGCCGATCAAGAATTTCTTGCTGGATTTACTTGACGCGGCAGCTGCCTCTGACAGGCCGTCCTGCTCATCCGCCAGGAAATGGGTGCCAAAAGACGAGGCAGGCAAGCCTCGGTTGGCGTTCTCTGGCGTATCTGTAATTTCGGTAACCGACAGATCGTCTACGACCGGAATATCACCGAAGTCCTCCGCTGCATCACGACTGCTGATTTCAGGCAACGCTGCTGAAGCGGCTGCCGCGTTGCGCGCCAAAGGCTCCAACCAGGAAGGTATTTTGATTTCGTCTGAATCCAGGATGGATTTCGACGGCTGGGTAGAAGTCCCGGATGTGAAGAGGGGTGTTGGTATTGCCGTATTTATTGGTTTCGAGGTTTCAAGGATGTTAGCACGCGCAACCCTTGGCGGAGATGATGGCGTGGCATCCAGCGAAGCCGGCGAAGAATTTGTTAAACCGGATTGCGGCACTGACGCCTGGGTCGCAGCAACAGCCGGGCTCGATGGCACAGATTGGGAGACGCGCGGGGAACTTGGAATCGTAGATTTCGTGTCCGGCTGAATCGCCGGAGGAGTCGTCACCGGAGTTTTTGATTCAGCGCCCGAACCGCCGGTGAAATTCCGCGTCGCTGCGGAAGATGCCGGTGTGGTTTCTGAACCATGACCCTGCGGCGCTGCAGGAAAGCGCATTCCCCAGAAACCCGAGACTGGCTCGGTGAACTCCAACTCCACGTAGCCGCTCATGCCGCGATAATTTTTTGAACTTACTACCTGGCAGACAACTTCTTTTTTTGTTTTCTCGTTGGTCAAGAACAGCAATTGGCCGGGAGCTACCGAAGAAGATAAGCGCACAACCGCGCCGTGCCCGAATATCAAAACGGTCTTTGTGGATTCAGAAAAAGGCTCGCGCTTCTCGCTACCCGCAACCGCTCGGGCTCCGTTCACCGTGACGGGAACTTCCAGTGCCACAGGTTGCGTACGCGAAGTTGAGTCCGTAGGCGAGGTCCCATGAGAACCAGCGACCGGGCGGCCCGTGGTGGCGGCGGCGTTTTCCGGAATGGACGTTAATATTTCGTTTTCCTTTGCAGTAGGGGACATGGGCACACTCGCGAGAACAGTTTCTCCAGCACAAACGAACGGAGTGTTCGCGCGGAATCACCCTATGGTCTAGGCCGCGTGGGGGACTAGCTATAGTACGGAGGTACTATGTTGAAAAGATTGGTACAGATAGACACCCCGGTCGCAGAGTAAAAACTACCTGTACTACCGGACAGGTGGCGGCAGCGGGCCTTTGAATTGTTCATCGAGTTCCACCTGGTAGCCAGTCACCATTTTGTTGGTTTCGTTGGCCATGCCGATCACTGCTTGCAACTCGTGGAACATTTGGTCGGTCATGCCTTTTTTGCGCGCCGATGCGGTGTGCGATGCGATGCAGTACTGACAATTGTTGGTGACGCTTACTGCGACGTACAGCAATTCTTTCATTAAGGGATCCAGAGCGCCCGGCGCCATAATTTCCTTCAGCGATTCCCAGGTACGCTTCAAAGTGGCGGGGTCGTGCGCGATGGCTTTCCAGAAATTATTGATCCAGTCGATTTTTCGCGTGGCCATGATGTCGTCGTAGATGGCGCGAACTTCCGGGCTGGCGTCTTTATATTCAATCAGTGCGAAGGTGGCCATGATTTCTCCAGAGAATATTCAACAAATAGGCGGTAAAACGTTAGCAGGAACGTTAGGCAATTTGAAACTTGGAAATGGCGCGGCTGGAAATGACGCGCTTTGAACGCTTGCGAGTGGGGCGGCAGAATTTGTCGAGCAGCAACTTCGCTAGCCGTTTGTGATTGTGGCGAATGACGTCGCGCTCATCCAGCAAATTGTCCAGAACAACGCGGCAACCCAATTTCTGAATCTCCGGCAAATTAATGACTACGGGTTCGGCGCCTTGCGCACGATAGCGCCGGGCAACTTTTGGCGATACAGGCTGGCGATTGGCAACCACGTAGTCCACCAATTTGCGCGAGGCGTGGATTTGAATGGCGCGAAGATGATCGGCCAGCGCGTATCCAGCGGTTTCGCCGGGTTGGGTCATGAGATTGGCGATGTATACGCGTGGGGACTTGGAGTTCGCGATGGCGGCGGCGACTTCAGGGATTAAAAGATTGGGCAGGACGCTGGTGTACAGCGAGCCGGGGCCGAGAAGAATCAGATCCGCTTCGCGAATGGCTTCGATAGCGACGGGAAGCGGGCGCACGTTTTTCGGCGAGAGCTCTAATTTTTTTATGGGCACGCGACTGGCGGTGATGCGCGTTTCGCCGCGCACGCGGCGGCCATTCGTGAGCGTAGCTACAAGATGCACATTCGCTAGAGTGGATGGAAAAATTCGTCCGCGGATCGCGAGAACTTTGCTGCTTTCGCGAATTGCCTCCGTGAAGTCTCCGGTGATGTGGGTGAGCGCGGCCAGAAAAAGATTGCCGAAATTGTGGCCGATCAGCCCGCGGCCGGCGTGGAAGCGGTACTGGAAAAGACGGCCGAGCAATGCTTCGTCCTTGGAAAGCGCGACCATGCAATTGCGAATATCGCCTGGCGGCAGGATGCGATTTTCGCGCCGCAGGCGGCCGGAGCTGCCGCCGTCGTCCGTCACGGTGACGATGGCAGCGAGATCGGAGATGGGGCGCTCGGCGTTGGGATTTTTGTCATCGCCGCGGACGACGTGCTGTTTCAGTCCGCGGAGCAACGCGGATAGGCCGGTGCCGCCGCCGAGCGCGACGATGCGAAATCCGCTTGCTAAATTTTTTGATTTGGCGGTGTTTTTTTTCACGTGCGGGCGCGGCGAATTGATAGCGAGCAAATCGAACAGCGGCAGGTTTTTCAAACGATCAGCCGGCGGTGCCGTCTTTCTCAGGATACAGCAGTTCGGTGAAGCGCGGATCTTCCTGGAGGAAGGCGAAGTCTTCATCGTTGCGTGCGTGATAGCGATTTTCGGATTTGAGCTGAATGGCTACTTTCAGATTGGCCATCGCGGAGTCCGCTTCGCCGGTGAGGCAATCGAGAGCGGCGAGGGCGTAATGAATGTGATCGGCTTTGGGGGCGGCGCGCCGAGCTTTATCGAGACTTTCGCGGGCGTCATCCCAGCGGCCCACGTTCATCATAGCGACGCCGCGTTGATAATGTTCGTCGGCGGTGCGCGGATTTTGATCGTGAAGCGGCTTCATGCGCTGCTCGGCAATTTTTACGTGCATGCGGGCGCGATCGGCGAGTTCTTTGCTGGGGCCTTCTACAACTTTTTCAAGTTCCTGCTTGGCGCGCGCAAATTTCTGCTGCCGAAATAATGCCAGGGCCTCGTCGTAGATTTTCAGTTGAGCCTGGACGCGCGGATCGACCAGTTCGACGCCGCCACGTTGGTGGGGATGCGCCTGAGGTAAGTTCTTTTTCTTCTGCGATTTGGCACGAGAAGGAGACGTGCTCTTGGCGTGAGAGGAAGATGCCCGAGTTGGCTTACGTACTTTTGCCATGGAGCGCATGCTAACAGAGGTGATATGGCGCGTCAATGTTCGCGCCATAGGTAACTCGCGAAATCCAGAAGTTTATGCCCATTATCAGCTTGATGATGCGCTCCCGAGAGCTGAGTCTGCCGGAATCTCGGCAATCAAAGGTACTCCACCCCCGGGATTCTTGCAAAAGAGTCTGTAAAATGATGAAAACAAAGGGTCGAGGCCGCCAAAAGAAAGCCAAAAAGTGCAAAGGGTCCACAACTTATTCAAAACAAAGAAGTAGCAAGTTAACATAATAATTGACAAATGAAGATGAATGCGCGGGAAGACGCAAGGTTGCGTAAAAGGTCGCCGAGGGCCGGAGGTAGCCTTAGATGCAATAAGTATCGTGCCGTTTTACCATTTAGATAAGTTTTAGACAACTAAACTAAATTCTAGCCACGGCAAGGACTGGGTGAAAATTCTTGCGTTGATTGCCGCAGGCGGTGTGGAGATCTATTCGGGATTGGGCAGGAATTCTGGGGTGACTCTTATCGGTGACGTTTACCTACCGGAGGCATGGGTAGAAAATACAGTATGAGAATCGAGGGAAATTCGCGGACACTGTATTTAGAGGTTTGAGGTTCGAAATTCGAGGTTCGAAGACGAAAGCCCGGTACAACGTTGCTTAAAAGCGGCTAAGATGAACGTGCCTGTAAGGAATCAAACAGGTTCGGGAATAGAATCGACAAGCATGGGGGCGAATACCGGCGGGGTTAAGTGTGCGTGTTGAGATTTTAGCCGGGTTCGAAATTACGACTAGTGCCGTTTATTAATTTTCCTGCGCGCGAAATTAACTGCAAGCTGGTGTATTACGGTCCAGGTCTGGGCGGAAAGACCGCCAACCTGCAATGGGTGTACGACCATACCG
>DATHGV010000429.1:0-3868 GCA_035490135.1 Candidatus Methylomirabilota bacterium | reverse complement strand
GTCACCGCAGGCGTGACATTCACCACCACCATCGTCGACACGCTGACGCCATTCCCAGAGAACGTATGCTGGTGCATTACCTCAGCGCGAGTGCCCGGATCCATCAGCTCGTTCATCAGTCGCAATCCGGTCATCGCATCTTTGGCGTAAAAAACCGCCTGGCCGTATGTTGGTCCTATTTTATTTTGCGTGTACTTTGCGGAAAGCGCCGCGCCTCCCACCAATAAAGGCACCATAATCCCGGCATCTTTCAAATCATTCGCGGTGATCACCATCTGTTGCGCGCTCTTCACCAGCAATCCAGAAAGCCCAATCGCATCAGGTTGATGTTGTTTGTAAGCCTTGATCAATTCTTCCGGCGGAACTTTAATCCCCAGATTCACAACGTCGTATCCGTTGTTCTTGAAGATTATCTCCACCAGATTTTTGCCGATGTCGTGCACATCTCCCTTTACCGTGGCCAGCACGACTTTACCGCGCTTGGCGGTGTCCGCTTTTTCCATGAATTGCTCAAGGTGACTCACCGCCGCTTTCATCGCTTCCGCGGATTGCAATACCTCCGCGACAATCAGTTCGTTAGCGTTAAACAGTCGCCCCACTTCCGCCATGCCCGCCATCAGCGGCCCGTTCACAATATCTAGCGGCGCAGTTCCTTCGCTGCGTTTGCGCTCCAAATCCGCAACTAACCCGTCGCGAGTGCCTTCAATAATGTAGTTGGCCAGCCGTTCATCCAGCGGCAAATCCGCCGCGCTGATTTTCTGCTTCTTAGTCGCCGTCCGAAAATGCTCCGCAATCGCCGCGATGTAATATTGGTTGACCGCCGCTTTTTGCTCTTTACTCTGCTGGCGCCAATCTTTCGGCACATTCGTCAAAATCGCCGCCAGCGGATGCCCGGCCGGCACATTCGTTGGTGGATGCGAGAACAATAAATTCTCGGCTAGCCGTCTCTCGTGCTCCGGAATAGAAGCAAACCGCTCCAGCTTTTCGGTATTCACGATCGCCAGGTCGAGCCCAGCTTTCGTGCAGTAGTAAAGAAAAACCGAATTAACCACCTCGCGCGCGCCAGGCGGCAATCCAAACGACACATTGGATATACCCAATATCGTCCGCGTATCCGGCAACGCCTCCTTGATTAATCGGATGCCCTCAACCGTCTCAACCGCCCCGCCAATATAATTTTCATCTCCGGTCGCGCACGGAAACACCAGCGGATCAAAAATAATGTCTTCCGGCCCTAAGCCATATTTCTCCGTCAGCAGTTTGTAGCTGCGCTGCGCAATGGCCAATTTGCGCTCGCGTGTAAACGCTTGTGCCTGTGCTTTATCCTCATCAATGCAGCCCACCACCACCGCCGCTCCGAAATCGTGCGCCAGCGGCACTACCCGTTCGAATTTCTCTTCGCCATCCTCCAAATTGATGGAATTAATAATCGATTTGCCCTGGCAATAGGTCAGCGCAATCTCAATTGCCGAAGGGTCGGTGGTGTCGATCATCACCGGCGTCTTCACCTTGCGAATCAATTTTTCGTAAAACGGCTCAATATCTTTTTTCTCGTCGCGTTCCGTGCTTTGCAGGCATACGTCCACAATGTGCGCGCCGCCGCGAACCTGCCGCCGCGCCACTTCGCTAGCCTCTTCCCACTTTTCTTCTGCAACCAAATTTTTAAACAATCGCGACCCAATCACGTTGGTGCGCTCGCCCACCAGCAATGGCCGCGTTTGCTCATCCGCTTCGATCGTTTCAATTCCTGAGTAAATCGCACGATGAGTTTCTGCCGGCCGTTGGCGCGGCTTCTTGCCTTCCACCATCTGCGAAATAGCCCGGATGTGTTTTTCCGTCGTTCCGCAGCAGCCACCAATAAAATTCAGCCAGCCATGATCGACAAATTTTTCCAGTTGTGCCGCCAACGTCGTGGGCGTCTCCAGGTATTTACCTTCTTCATCTGGCAAGCCGGCATTCGGGTAGCATGATACGTACGCATCTGTCAGTTGGCTCAGCGTGCGAATGTGGTCGGTCATGAACTCCGGCCCCGTTGCGCAGTTCATACCAAAAGCCAGCGGCTTGGCATGGCGCAGCGACGCCCACAAGGCTTCCACCGTCTGCCCAGCTAGCATGCTCCCCATCGGCTCAATCGTGACCGACACGATGAACGGAACCTGCGCGCCGATTTCTTTGGAAAGTTGTTGGATCGCCAGAATTGCCGCTTTAATGTTTCGCGTGTCCTGGCATGTTTCTACCAGCAACAGGTCCACGCCGCCTTCCACCAATCCATGTGCCTGCGTGTAGTACGCGCTGCGCAACTCCTCAAACGTTACGCCGCCAGTCACGGTGATGGCCTTGGTCGTCGGCCCCATGGCCCCCGCTACGAATCGCGGTTTCCCGGTGGTGCTCAGTTCATCCGCAGCTTGCCGCGCTAACTCGGCCGAAAGTTTATTCAGTAAATGCGCGTCGCTGGATAGTCCGTATTCCGCAAGCACAATCGGCGCGCCGCCAAAGCTATTCGTCTCGACAATGTCGGAGCCCGCCTCGAAATATTTTCTGTGAATGTCCAGAACCACATCCGGCCGCGTGCGCACCAGATTCTCATTGCAGCCTTCCAGCGCTGCTCCGCCGAAGTCTTCCGCGGTCAAGTCGCGCTGCTGCAGCATCGTGCCCATCGCGCCATCGAGCACCAGGATTCGCTGCGAAAGTAACTCCCGCAGAGCTTGCGCCGATTTGGTGAAATCTCGCATCTTGTCTTTAAGAGTGTGTCCTTTAGAGGTTTACGCCGTAGTTTTATTTTACCCGCGTTCATCACAGGAACCGAATCCGATGCATTAAATGCCCGTTTTAGACCCCTGAATGGCGATTCTCCCTCGCCGGTCGCCCCTATTTGAGCTAAAATGCCTCGTAGCCGTTACGTAACGGTTCAAGAACACTTGTCGCCAATAGCCTTGCCCCTGCCCCGACTTTTCACTACGCTGCAATCAGGCAAACTGTGGCCAGGCAAACCGTGATTAGGCAAACTGTGGCTAGACAAACTGTGGCTAGACAAACTGTGGCTACCAAGCGTGCAAGTCCCAAATTAAGCGTTTGCATCCTCTCGCCCCACCCGCTCGTGCTCGGCGAGTTTGAACGCATTCTCGCTAAAGCGGATTTCAAAGTCATCCCCACTCAATTGGAATCGACTTTGGCTCCCGATCTTCGCAGCTTCGAACCTCCGCCCGCGCAGGTCTACGTGATCGATGCGCACGCCTCCAAGCCTGCGACCGGCGCTCTGCTGGCCAATTTGATGGAACGCTTTCCTGAAGCTCGTTTAATCGTTGTCGGTGAACAACACAACGAAGGCAATAGCTACGCACTTCTCCGTCTCGGTGTTAAAGGCCTGCTGACCTACGCGGAAGCCCGCGAGCAACTCACCCGCGCCTTGCCCTTAGTGGCCAGCGGTGGTTTTTGGGTTCCCCGTCAACTCCTTTCCGGTTTTGTGGACTCCATACTTACCGGACAGGGCCGCCGCCTGAAATCCGACTCCGTCACCAATCTGAGCCGCCGGGAACAGGAAGTTCTCGATTCACTCCTCGAAAATCTTTCCAATAAAGAAATTGGCAGCCGTCTGAACATTGCCGAGCGCACCGTAAAATTCCATGTCTCCAATTTGCTCAGCAAATTTGGGGTTCGCCGCCGCGCCGACCTCATCCTCCTGACCTTCCAGCGCCGCATGTCCCAGAGCTAGCATCACCTTCTTTACCAATTTCTGACCGCCCGTACTGACAACCCGCATCCATTCTGTTAGCGTTTTACGTCGGCATTCTTCTGCTTTTATGGCTGCCACCTAGCTTCTTCGTTTTCGGGCTGCTTCTGCGCGGCTAAGGAGAATTTTCATTGAACG
>DATHGV010000428.1:0-4705 GCA_035490135.1 Candidatus Methylomirabilota bacterium | reverse complement strand
GAAAATTCCGAGCGGTTGGACGCGCTGGTGGCAGAGCATTCCCCTTCGCATCGCGAAGCCGGGTGGAGGGAAAACTGCGAAGTCATTCTAGTGGCAATCGTGGTGGCGGTCGGAGTGCGATCGTACTTCATCCAGCCATTCAAGATTCCAACCGGCTCAATGCAGCCAACCCTGAATGGGATCATCGGCCATCCCAGGACCGAGCCGGCTCCCAATATTTTGCGGCAGATCGCCGAATTTTTCATTCTCGGACGTAACTACATCAATGTCGTTGCGCCTGAAGATGAAAGTATCCGGGAAATCGTGGAGCAAAAATACCTTTTCTTCTTCACCTGGTCGCGAATCGTTACCGACCGCGGGACGCATCTGGTCTACGTTCCGGAAGCCACCTTAGGGCACGATTTCCAGGTGGCGCCGGGTACTCGTTACAAGCGTGGACAGATTATCGCCCGCGGCGCAATCGATACCGGTGATCAGGTATTCGTGGACAAGTTCATTTATAATTTCATGAAACCACACCGGGGCGACGTTTTCGTTTTCCGAACCAAGCATATCCCGATGATTCCGGAGGATCCACAGACCGGCGCTCCTTACTTTATCAAGCGTCTGGTCGGTTTGCCGGGTGACACCCTTCGGATCGAGCCACCGCTACTGTATGTGAACGATAGACCGCCCGAGGGCTTCGGCTTTCAACGAGTGATGCAGGCCAAGCCTCCCTATCGCGGCTATACCCTGGGCCGCCAATATCTGGCCAGGCCTGATCAAAGTTTCACCGTTCCACCTCACAGTTATTTTGCCATGGGAGACAACAGTTACTTCAGCTACGACAGTCGCTATTGGGGCCCGGTGCCGGAGGAGAACCTGGTTGGGCGTGGGCTGTGGGTCTACTGGCCGTTCAACCTGCACTGGGGATTAATTCGCTGACGCGAAATGGAGTAATGGAGTAATGGAGTAGTGACGCAACCAAGATAGCGATGATGGATAGTTTCATTACTCCATCACTCCAACACTCCAATACTTCACTCCATTTGCTGGCTCTCACGCGGTTGTATCCAATCGCTGGCTTGCTCGCTGGTTACCTCCTGGTCATGCTGGCCAATCCGGTGAGGCGGGCATTGCGCGACGGTTTTCGCTGCATCGCGCGTTACGAACGCGTTTGGCTTACTTTCGCTCTTCTCGGTTTCGCTTACTTTATTTTTCAATTCGTTACCTTTAGTTCAGTCCCAAGTCCGTCCGAAATCGATTTCGCCGAAATCATTGCTATTGCTAGCTGGAATTGGACACCGCTGGCGGACGTCTGGCACGAAGTCCCGCTGCCGGCCATCGAAAGTGTGTCCGGCATTTTCGATAATGCTACCACCACGTATCCACTCTCTGCTCTCGCTGCCATCCTATTTCTCGTTAATTGGCGCGGATTGCATCGCACGTTCTGGCGTGCCTTATCCAAGCTTTACCGTTGGTGGAGCATTCCGATTTATCTCGTTTTTCTTGTCAGCACCCTGGCTGCGCTCCTGAAACCGCTCGTCTATTGGCGGCTGCCGGCTTGGAACAATGAAGTTTCTACCGCGCATCTTTTGAAGATCTCCGCCTCCATCGATGCGCTCTCGTTCATCTTCGAATACCTGGCCGGAGTTTATCTTCAAGTTTACCTCATCACCGTCTGTCTGGCCTGGATCAAGGGGTTAAGTTTTCGCGAAGGCGCTCTTTTTGCCTTTGCCATGCGCAGATTCAGTTACGTCTTGGAATGGGCGGGTATCGTTGTTGTCGTCAGCATGCTCGTGCTGCGGCTGCCAATGCTCCTCGCTTATTTTATTAACGTGCCAAACGTGCTGGATTATCTCCCGTTCCAGCGCATTTTCATCAGCGGGTTTATTCTTGCTTTTTGCTCGGTCCAAATTTCCCTCGTCCTCCACAACGAAACTTTGCGCGAAGCCTTCCGGGCCCACCGCCAATTGCTCCGGCGCGATTTCCTGCGGCTCGCGTGGTTTTGTTTAATCTGTGGGCTTAACTTTTTCTTGATTCTGGTGGTTGACGCCATGGTTCGCAGTGCCATCGCCGATCGGGTTGCGGCCATGATTGTTTGGAAATCGATTTTCGTTTTTTTGCGGGCTTTGGTTACCGGCTGGCTCCTTGCGTCCTGGGTTGTTCTCTTCCGCCAATGCGAAAGCGGGCGGATCGCACAGGAGAATTGGATTCGTTATTGAAAGAATGAAAACCGGCGATGCCGCTACGGAAATTACGCGCGCGAGCAAATCCAATCTCGCCTTCGCTTTCATCGCGATGAGCGGGGCACGCCGGCGCGACATCACTACTTTTTATGCTTTCTGCCGCGTCATCGATGATATCGCGGACGATAACCTACGCGATGCGGAGACGAAACGGCGCGAGCTGGCGAGGTGGCGTCAATCATTGCGCGGTGAATCTGTCGACGAACCAGCGCTGGCCAAGCCGGTCCGTCAGTTGATCTTAACCTACCCGATCACGCCGGAGATGTTGGAGGAAATCATTACCGGAGTATAGATGGATGTCGATATCCGGCGATATGCGACGTGGGACGAGTTGCGCATCTATTGCCATCGCGTTGCCAGTGCGGTCGGCCTGGTTAGCATCGAAATTTTCGGTTACAAAAATCCGCAGTGTCGCGACTATGCCATCGCTCTCGGTTTAGCGCTGCAAATGACTAACATCATTCGCGATGTGGCGACGGATCTGAAAGCCGATCGCATTTATCTGCCGGCACAGGACCTGGCGCGCTTTCATTACAACGAACAGGATTTGCGCAACCACCTGGCCGATTCGCGCTTCACTCAATTGATGAATTTTGAGGCGGCGCGAGCTGAAAAATTTTTCGCGGACGCCGCCAGACTGCTTCCGCGCGAGGATCGTCGTTCCATGCTTCCGGCCGAAATCATGCGTTCGATTTATTACGCGCTGCTTCGACGAATGGAGCTGGACAACTTTCGCATTTTCGAAAAAGATTATCGTTTGAGTAAGTTGGAGAAGTCAGGGCGAGTGACGGCGCAGTTGCTCAACTGTTTTTTGAATTTCCGGCGCCAGGCATCCGTCTAACTTTTCTATTACGAAAACCTACCAATGAAGGGGAATATTATGAATATGAAAACCAGATTGATTGCAGTTGTTTCTGCCGTGGCGGTGAGTTGCCTTACGCTGATCTTATCCAATACGGCGGTGGCTCAGATGAGGGAAGGTG
The DNA here is from genome assembly GCA_035490135.1 of Candidatus Methylomirabilota bacterium. GTDB lineage: Bacteria > Acidobacteriota > Terriglobia > Acidiferrales > UBA7541 > Acidiferrum. Next base: position 1,494 of record DATHGV010000428.1, on the reverse strand, counting down.
GAACTTATCAGCAGCAAAACCCGAAGGGACCTGACTCAAGCCAAGTTTCTAAACAAGGCAAGGGTGGCGCCACTGTCGCAACGCAGATCAGTCCACAAGACGCCGCCAAAAAGTATCCGGCGGCGAAGGGGAAGTATCCGATGGGCGAAAGAGATCCCCATAAGGCCGATGGCGTTGTTAACAGTCCCTATCCGCCGCACACGGAGTTTGACTGCTCGAACGTCCCCCACGGGGGTCTTGTTCTCGATACGCACGTCAATAAGGTCTTTGTCAGGCCGTAGCTCTGTCATTATTCGAACTACCTGAAGGAAAACCCGTGATTCTTTCAAGTATCGCGGTCGAAACCTCTTGTCACCGGCGCGGTTCAATTGGTCAACGAACATCACTTATGAAACGGAAATTTTGCACCGTTGTTTCGGGCATCGCGTTGAGTTCTTTTGTTCTTAGCTCGTGCGACACTCCCACCGGCGCTGGGGCGGGTTACGGTGCGGCAGCCGGCGCGATCATCGGCGGAGCCGCCACCGGGAACGTGCGAGCGGCGTCGATCGGTGCCGCGGCGGGAGCGGCCGCTGGCGCATTGATCGGACACTCTATTCAGGAAGATCGGGCTCGCGTTTATGGTCCTGTCCCACCGGGGGGCTGGCCGCTCGCACGTTACACCAACACTCCTGGAGTTTTCCGAAGCCCATACACCGGACGGCGCTACGACCTGAGTGGTGTTCCGCCAGGCGGACTGACCCGCGATATTGATACGGGGCAACTTTTCCGTCGTCCTTACGGCGGTTATTAATAATCGTTAGCGTCGTAAGCGGATTGAACCTCAATCGCCCTTGGGTGGCTGCGGTGGACCTCTAAGGGTTCCAGAAAAGTACTGGCGAAACGGAACACAGGCTTGTGGCCTGTGCGCCAAGCGGACATTCGGTCCGCTTTCTTTTGCTCGGCAGCGGAGTGCAACTCCGCTGGGCGCACAGACTGGAAAGTCTGTATTCCGGTTGCGGCCCATACCAAACGCATTCGAGGGCGCAATGGTGGGGCGACGCTCTACGGAGCCGAAGACACTTCTGATTCGGCGCGCAGTTATCCCTGGTTTTTCCGCAGCGAATCGACAATCGTTTGTACGCGCTTATCCATCTTGAGCAGCTCCGGCCAGGGGCGGCGATAATTTTCGCCCGGCAGTTTGCGCGTGGCATCGATCCCCATGTGCGATCCAATGTTCTGCTCGGTAGGTGCGTGATCGAGTGAATCGCTCGGATTGCGGATAATAGTGCTGTCGCGCTCGGGATCAGTATTGGCGCATAAACGGAAGAGCACTTCGCTGGTATTGTGCACGTCGCAATCCTCGTCCACCACCACGATGTATTTGGAAAACATCATCTGCCCCATTCCCCACAACCCATGCATCACCTTGAATGCCTGATAGGGATACTGCTTCCGAATGCTAACGAAAACTAGATTGTGGAAAACGCCCTCCGGCGGCAGCGTCATATCCACCAG
>DATHGV010000427.1:0-2627 GCA_035490135.1 Candidatus Methylomirabilota bacterium | reverse complement strand
GCGTCGTTAGTCGAGACCGTGTGCAGCGCGTAAAAAATTAGCGGAATGATCACAAAAACGATCACGACCGCTCCAACGACAACGAGCGCAGTACGTAGTGTAGCTTTTCTTGAAGCGAGAACGCCCGCCAATCTTCCCCGGGTTTGGCCAGGCGCAGGTTTGGAAGGCGGTGCGAAACTTGATTCTTCAGTGGCCATGACGGTGAATCCTTCGCACGGCGTTAGTAGGCCAGATCGCCGGTTGCCCCGAAAAACACCAAAGTATCCGAATGAAGAGAAATTTGCTTCATAGCCGTTTGGCCGCTTTTTCCAGGTGCCCGCCAAACCCAAAACGCATCGCGGAGAGCAAGCGGTCCTGATAATCCGCCTCGCCGCGTGAGGCGAACCTTTCGTATAGCGCGGTGGTTAATACCGGCACTGGAACGCCTTCATCAATCGCAGCCTTGATCGTCCAACGGCCTTCGCCGGAATCAGAGATGCGGCCGGCGAATTTCGTCAGCTTCGCGTCCGCAGCCAAGGCGCTCGCTGTCAGATCCAACAGCCATGATGCGATTACGCTGCCGCGTCTCCAGACTTCGACGATGTCGGCCAGATTGAGGTCGTATTGATAATGCTCCGGATCGCGCAACGGTGTCGTCTCGGCATCGGCTTCACTTTGCCATGCTCCCGCGTTGGCGGATTTCAAAACGCCCAAGCCCTCGGCATAGGCGGCCATGAGTCCGTACTCGATGCCGTTATGAACCATCTTGACGAAGTGGCCGGCGCCGTTGAGGCCGCAATGCAAATACCCTTGTTCGGCGGTCCCACCGAGTTTCTCGCGACCAGGGGTCCTCGAAATGCTACCGATCCCCGGAGCGAGAGTGGCGAAGATTGGATCGAGCTGTTGAATTACGTCCCTTTCTCCGCCGATCATCATGCAGTAACCACGTTCCAATCCCCAGATGCCGCCGCTTGTGCCCACGTCGACATAATGAATTCCTTTAGAGGCCAGTTCCTTTGCGCGACGAATGTCATCGACGTAGTACGAATTGCCGCCGTCGATGATCGCGTCGCCCGATTCCAGTGGTTTGGAAAGTGCCGCGACGGTTTCTTCAGTAGGCGCACCGGATGGGAGCATGATCCAGAGGGCGCGCGGTGCGCTGAGCTTTTCAACGAGTTCCTCGAGCGAGTAGGCCGGCGCTGGACCTTCTTTCGCGAGTGCATTAACGTTTTCCCGGTTTCGGTCGAACACAACGCATTGATGCCCGCCCTTAGTCAGGCGTCGCGCCATGTTTCCACCCATCCTGCCAAGGCCAATCATTCCGATTTGCATATTTATTTTGCTAAAGTAGTCCTGGTAGAAGAACCTTGGAATTGCGAGGGCGCTGTTCGATATCCGCAGTGGAATATGCAGCGCTTGTTATTCGCGTGGTGCAGCTTCGCGCAAATGGGACCTACCCCTCCGCGAACCCTGAGAAAAATCTCGGCGGCGGCTAGCATGCCTAACGGGGGCGCGGTAAAATAGATCCAAAGCGCGTGCCAATAGTTGGCAGAAAACGCCGAACCAAGTGTTCGTGCCGGGTTCGTGCTCATCCCGGACAGCGGCCATTCGAAGGTCCAATATATCGCGATCAGTGCGCCGGCAAAGTACGGTGTGTATCGTGCGACGTCTTTACGATTGGACACGAACAGGACCGTAATCATCAGAATAAAAGAAATCGTCATTTCTGCGACAAAGGCGGCAGCGTTGCCATACCTGCCAGGAATTGTCACCGCGTAGCGTACCGCGGGGTCACCCGGCGCACCCAGCAGCAGATATGTAGAGATCACGACACCGCTAATCCCGCCAATGAGTTGCGCGGCAACGTAGAATACCGCATCTGAGAAGTCCATCTTTCCCAATCGATAAAACGTGAGCGTTACGCCCGGATTGAAATGAGCTCCGGACTGCTTACCCCAAGGTGAGGTGACAATCGCGACAACAGTGGCGCCCATGCCTAATCCCATAACGGCCCGGCGAAAGAAGCTGTTAGCGATAACATGTCGGACCGGTGAAGCAGGATGTTGTAACAAGGTTGCGATTGCGCATGTAGAGAACATGTACAAACCAAGCTCACCAGCTTCCATCAGATACTCCGGCCAATGGAAACGTAAGTTGCCAAACGCGTTAACAGCATTAGCTCTGGTCATTCCGATCATTGGCCTAGTCCTTACGAGCTGACTGACGTGTATTGGCGTTTCTCCGCAGCCGCGTCGCGTCGTTTGGGCACGCGGGCAAACAACATTCCCAAAGTCTCACTCATGGTCGGATGAGTGAACACAGCGTCTCGTAATAGCGTATAAAGCGCCCCTGCCAGCATTGCGACCTGAACGTTACCCATTAATTCTCCTGTTTCCGGCCAGAAAGCAGCGAAACCAAGCTTTCTGAGAATCAGAGCTACCGGCCGGACTCGACGAGTTGTGATGTATCGAGGATCAAACATGTTAAGCCACGCAGATCAAGGAACACGCGCTGGCGAGCACTTACAAAACGAAGGAGTGCGTGCTGACAAACGGAGCACCGCGCCACGAGACCGGGACCTTGCATGTATACATGTGCCTCAGCAAAGCGCTTTATTGCGCCGCAGTGCGCACACTGTCCCTCTGCAG
>DATHGV010000426.1:0-11770 GCA_035490135.1 Candidatus Methylomirabilota bacterium | reverse complement strand
TGGGTGTTGTTGTTTCCCGTGTACTGCGTCGGTAGAGCGGGAGGGGCTCGCATAGTTTAGCTGTCGAAGCGTCAAAGCCCTTAGAGACCCGCTCATCAAAACAACTGATGGCGGGTCTTTTCTTCGGAGGCCTTTTCATTGGATATTGAGTCGGTGGCGAAAGCCGCAAGGGAGAACGACAATGGAACTTTGGAAGCCGGACCCCACCTTTTATCCTTCAGCTAAATTGGCGAGTCAGGCGCCGCCGGAAAAGCACGCCTTCGTGGCGCTCTTGAATCCCACGTACGCTGGTCGGGCTGACGCGATCGGCGTGGTGGACGTGGATCCATCGTCGTCGAGCTACGGCAAGCTGGTCGGAAAGGTGGAGATGCCTAACATCGGTGACGAATTGCATCACTTCGGCTGGAACGCTTGCAGCGCTTGCCTTTGCCCGTATGCGCCGCACCCGCACACGGAGCGGCGCTATCTGGTAGTGCCGGGGATTCGATCGTCGCGGATTCACATTATTGATACCAAGCCCGATCCGCGAAAACCAAAGATCGTGAAAGTGATTGAAGCCGAGACCATCGCGGCGCGTACCGGATACAGCCGCCCCCACACCGTGCATTGCGGCCCAAATGGCATCTTCGTGAGCGCGCTCGGTGCGCCTGATGGGAACGGACCGGGCGGTATTTTCATCCTCGATCCGGAAAGCTTTGACGTATTGGGAAAATGGGAAATCGATCGGGGATCACAGTATTTCGGTTACGACTTCTGGTGGCACCTGGGATACGACACGCTTATCAGCAGTGAGTGGGGCACGCCCAACATGGTCGAAAAAGGTGTGAACCCGGAAATTTTGCTGAAGGGCGGCTACGGTCACTCGTTGCACGTTTGGGATCTGCGCAAGCGGCGGCATTTGCAAGCGCTTGATCTTGGCGCCGAGCAGCAGATGGTGCTGGAGTTGCGACCGGCACACGATCCGGCCAAGGCCTACGGATTCGTCGGCGTAGTTGTTTCTCTAAAAGATCTTTCCGCTTCGATCTGGTTGTGGCATCGCGAAAAAGATAAATGGGCCATCAAGAAGGTGATCGAAATTCCAGCGGAGGCCGCCGACCCGGAGAAACTTCCGCCGCTGCTCAAAGGGTTCAAAGCCGTGCCACCGTTGGTGACGGACATCAATCTTTCGCTGGACGACCGCTTTCTGTACGTCTCCTGCTGGGGGACGGGAGAATTTCAGCAATATGATGTGTCCGATCCTTTTCATCCGAAACTCACTGGGACCTTGCATCTGGGCGGCATTGTCCGCCACGCCGCGCATCCTGGCGCTCCGCAAACTCCTTTGAATGGCGGACCTCAAATGGTCGAAGTGAGCCGTGATGGTAAGCGTGTTTACTTCACCAACTCGCTTTACGCTCCGTGGGACGAGCAGTTCTATCCCGAAGGCGTACGCAACTGGATGGTGAAACTGGATGCCAAGCCCGAAGGCGGAATTGCTTTGGATCCGAAATTTTTCCTGGAAGTGGATGGTCTGCGCAGCCATCAGGTCCACCTTGAAGGTGGCGACGCCTCTTCCGATTCGTATTGCTACTCATGATGCACGCACAAGCATGGGCGTGGGGGGCGCTATTTCTGCTGGGCGCGTATCACGGCATCAATCCAGCGATGGGGTGGCTTTTTGCGGTTGCTCTAGGACTGCAAAAAAAGAGCGGCCGCGCGGTTTGGGAGTCTCTGCTGCCGATCGCCACGGGTCATGTTGTCGCCATTGCGGCGGTAATTCTTCTGGCGGTTCTCGCTGGAGCGGTGGTACCGGCGCACGGCTTAAGGATCGCCGTGGTGGTCATTCTGATTGGCTTCGGCGTATACCGCATCGTGAGCAAAGGCCATCCGAGCTTTGGCGGTATGCAAGTCGGTTTTCGCGATCTGACGGTATGGTCGTTCCTGATGGCTTGCGCGCACGGTGCGGGATTGATGCTCTTGCCAGTTTTGCTGGGCATGTCCGCGATGGGAGCAGGACATGAGACACATCTCGGCGCTTTCCCCAGTGTGAAGATGCAATTGCTGGCGGTGGCGATTCACACCTGCGGATACTTGTTGCTGACCGGGACGATTGCGTGGATCGTCTTCACCAGGCTGGGCGTGTCGGTGCTGCGCCAGGCCTGGCTGAATCTGGATTTCGTATGGGCAGTCGCGCTTATAGCTACCGCGGGATTGATGCTGGTTTTTTCCTGGTTCTAAAGTACGGTTTTTTTTACTGCGGCTTCTGACCCGCAGGCCGCGGTGTCCCAGGTTGTTGCGCAGGTGGTGGCGGGGGCGCGACGAATTTCGAACCGTCCACTGGACCATTCTGCTTCATCTCTTCCACCTGAATCGTGAAGCGGTTGCCCGGTCGCGACACCGTCCATCGGAAGGGCACCTTGACGCCATCGGCCTCGCGATAATCGGCGTAATCGATCTGCGTGGGATTCAATCCTAGCGGACTTTGGGCGTAACGCACCAGCCGCAGCAGCAATCCAGTCTGTGTGTCGAAATACAATCGCAACGGCGGACGGCCTTCTTCGTACCCCATCACAAGATAAGTATCGTGCCCGTCGATTTTTTCACCACTCTCGACCTTAAATTTCGGATACTGCGTTTTTACATGAACGGGAAAATGCAGATCGGCATCCAGCCGCGCCGAGTCATTCTCCGAAGCTGACATCATGTGCGCGGGTCTTCCCGGGACGCTCAACCAGCCGCGCTGTCCATCAAACGCGGTCACGCTCTCGCCATCTTTCAGATGCATCACAGAAACGCGCTTGTCCGGAGCTTTCGAATACACTTCCGCCGGGAAACTTTGCCCACCAAACGCCATCAACTTTCCCTTTTGTACCCGGCTGGTAATTTTTTCTACCGCTGCGGCTCCGCCAACCGCCGCAAGATATTTGTCGAGCAACTCTTCGGGCTTCGGCAACGCCGCGTTTTCCGCCTGTTTTTTTCCTGGCGCTCCAGGGCCCGCCATTTCCTCGTCTTTGATCGCCGGGATGCTCACCGGCATGGCTGCACCGCGATGGCACGTGTAGCAGGTAACTTCCAGTCGTCCCTCGAAATTAGTTTTATCGATTTCCAGCATCATAGTGATCATCTGCCGCGCGGTTTTCTTCGGCTTTTTGTCGTCGCTATCCATTTTTTCGTGGACGTGACAGAACTCGCAGTCCACACCAAGAGACGCGGAAATGAACTGCATCGCGGGAATCAGCTGATCGGCGGGGATGCCTTTCAGCGCCTGAATATTCTTGAACTGTTCTTCCGCCAGCTTTTGGCCGACAGCTCTTTGAGCGGTGGCCTTTGGTTCTTGAGCGGAGTGTCTAGCGCTGGCTTCGCCACTCACCGGCGCAGTGCCGGCGCCTGGACTATCTTGTGACGCAGGTTCTTGTGTCTGTGCGTGCGGCCCGCCCAACGGCGTAACCACACACAGCACAATCCCGCAAAAAATGGCAAGCCATGCAATCACACCTGGAGGTTTCATACGCGCCCTTCGCACACACAGGCCTTCGCACACGCAGGCCCTCGAACAGGCAGGATTGTAGCAAAGCAAACGCTGGACGAAGCCGGATTTTAATTTTCTGGAAAAACTTAAGCGCTTATCTCGCCGCTCTTTGCCAGCGCCGTAATGCGGTCGGCGGCGCGAAACGCCAGTGCTTCGATGGTCATGGTAGGCTGGCCGCGGCCGGAGGTTACAAAGCTGCTGCCATCGCAGAGAAAAAGATTTTTTACGTCATGCGTTCGATGATCGGTATTGATCACCGATGTTTTCGGATCGTTGCCCATCCGGCAGGTGCCCAGCAAGTGCACCGCGAATTCCTGTTCGGTGATGGGGTAAGTCCACTTTTTCCTGGCGCCCGCGGCCTCCAGTAATTCGAGCGCGCGGTCATTCAGCCACTTCGCTAGTTTCAGATCATCCGGATGATCTTTATAGGTCATGCGCAAAGCCGGCAAACCCCACGCATCTTTAAGATCAGGGTCGAGTGAAAAGCTGTTTTCCTCACGCGGTAGTGACGTGCCGTGCGAAAACACTTCCATCGTGCGCGTAAAGTTTTCTGCCAGCGTTTTCTTGAAGGCGCTACCCCATTTAGGCGTGTCCGGTGGCAAACCGTTTAGTGCAAATCCGATCGGGGTGGCGTCAAATCGCCCGTCCAGTCCGCCGCCACCGTAGAATCCAACTTTCTGCGCATCCAGTTCGTAGAAATCGTGGAGAATGCGGCTTACCGCGAACCCTTTGTAATCGTTCAATGGGTGGTCGAATACTCCCATGGAAATCGCGGCGCTGTTCAGCATCAGATTCTTGCCGACCATGCCGCTCGAATCATTCGCGAGGCCGTTCGGAAATTGCGCGTTGGCGGACATCAGCAAGAGTCGCGGCGTCTCCGCGCCATTGGCACATACGATCACCGCTTTGGCTTTCTGCAAGTGCGTGTTTTTGTCCTTATCGAAGTACGCGGCTCCAATCGCGCGTCCGCGCGCGTCGGTTTCGATGCGATGCACGTAAGAGTCCGGCCGAATTTCGCAGCGCCCGGTGCGTTCCGCGACGCGAATCGCGGCCACCAGCGAACTGCTCTTCGCCCCCACTTCGCAGCCAAAACTCAGGCAGAAACCACAATTCATGCACGCGCTGCGGCCCGGGCGAGGTTGCGACAATATCGCCATAGGCGCGGGAAAAGGATTCCAGCCCAATTGCCGGGCGGCGCGTTCGAATATCACACCCGAGGATTTCACCGGCAGCGGCAGCATGGGATACGGCTTCGAACGCGGAGGGTCAAACGGACTGGCGCCTGCTAATCCCGAGACGCCAATTTCCCATTCCACTTTCGTATAGTAGGGTTCCAGATCCGCGTATCGGATCGGCCAGTCGACCAGATTTGCGCCGGGAATCGCTCCCACTTTGCCACCTTCGATGAAATCGATTTCGTGGAAGCGCCAGAAATTTGCGGTGAAGTGCACGCTGGTGCCGCCCACGCTTCGCCCATAAACCAGCGCGCGTTGCTGTTTTGCTTTGTCTTGCGGAGTCTTGCGAAAAGTGGTGGGCTGCAACTTCGGATGGTTGGTCAACAAATCTTCGCCCAGAACTTTTATTTCGTTGTGGGTGTAGTCCGCTTCGGTGAGATATGGGCCTTGCTCCAGCACCACCACGCGGAAACCGTTGGTCGATAGTTCCTTCGCGAGAATTCCGCCCGCCGCGCCTGAGCCGATGATTACAAAATCCACTTCGTCCGACATCTTATATTTTGGCTGCTCGATCTTCATTCCTTATCCGCCATTTTCGGCGCGGGCTGCCAGCCGGGATAATCCTTATCGTAGTAGCCAAACGGCGGCTGAAAAGAATGCGCTGGTTCGCGACCAATCACCTTCCAACCTACGCCGCCGCGATTCCCGAGGCCGGTCTCGGGATCGATCAAGAATCCAGCAATTGTTTGAACCCGCAGAGCTTCGAGGAACGTTTGCGTAGTGTTCACTCTTCTTCGTCGCGGAGCCTTTTCATCCTGGGTTGGTTCCATAGCGTGCAACAGCTCATCCTGCTGCGCCGGCGTCGCCGCCGAAAATTTTTCCACGCCAGGAAATTTTTCCCGGACAGCGCTCTGTAACTCGACTAAGCCGTCGCGATACGTCTGCTGATCGCCGTTTGCAAACGTCACCAGCGCGCGGTCAATAAAATAAAGTACCCCAGCCTCGCGCGCACCTGGTGTGTCGTCGGTGGGGATAATCCGCGCCGAGAGGGCGTCAATCTCTGTAGCCTCCGCGGGAGTAAAAAATTCAAACTTGTACGCTGCGCCGGATTGCATCGCTTCGTGGGCGTGTGTCGAAGCCGAAACCATCTCTGGCCAGTGCGCGGAAACCCACGCGGCGCTGACACCAATGCTCGCTTGAGACAGAAATCGGCGACGGCTTAATTCATTAATCATTGGGGACCTGAAGTTCTTAAAGACTGTAGGCGCTGCGCATTATAAGGTCAACACTAAATAGCTGCTACGATCCTGCGGTTTTAGTGACGCAATTTTCATACAACGGAATTTCGCGAATCGTGCCCGGGTTTGAGACACTACTGAACGACATATATGCCCACATTTACAGGCGGGATTGGCGCTGGCAGCAAGTGGTTACTGGACCGCATTGTCGGCATAGTGGCGGCCACAGGCGTCAATCCGAATGTTCTTACATTTCTCGGCTTGGTCGTTAATTTTGGCGCGGCGGTCAGTTTTGCCGTCGGCGGATTCCGCACCGGCGCGTTCATTATTCTTTTTGCAGGGTTTCTCGATATGCTCGACGGCCAAGTGGCCCGCCGCCAGAATCGCGTCACCGCCTTTGGCGCGTTCTACGATTCCACGCTGGACCGCTACGCGGATATGGCGCTGTACATGGGCTTGCTTGTTTATTATTCCGTGAGCGGCCGCACCCCGTACGTGGTTCTCGCTGCGGTGGCTACCGCAGGTTCGGTAATGGTCAGCTACGCGCGCGCCCGCGCCGAATCTTTAATTCCGCTTTGCAAAGTTGGATTCATGGAGCGCCCTGAGCGCCTGGTGCTTTTGATCATCGGAGGGCTTTTCAACCGCATGGGCGCGGTTCTGTGGGTCATCGCCGTGGTTTCCACCATCACCGTAATTCACCGCATCGCATACACCTGGCAGGAAACTCGCGCTGGCCGCACCCTGCCCGGTATCAAGCTCACGTTATAACTCGGTCCTTTTATTTCAGCTGAGTTGTACAGCTAGTGGGCAGGTACTACAATTCGCGCGTGACGCAAGTTTCTAAAGCGAAAGACTTCCTCGTAAATCAAACGGCCATTCAAGCCGCACTCGATGGCGTGTCGCTGTCTGACATCGAAAAGCGGATGATGTACTTTACCGAGGGCCTTGACTCCACAGAAGACCCCATAGCGTTAAACGATGAGTTTGAGGCTGAGTATGAAATGGCAACGTACGAAGCCAAGATGTCGAAACTTCTTCATCGTGCTTATGCAAGAGTAAAAAAAGAAAATCCAGAAACCGCTCGCACCTGGAATGAGTCCATTCGGATTTTAAAGAAGGGCGACCACTACATTCTGGTCTTATGGGGCGTGTTGCGCCTGCCTTACGATAGCTTAAAGCTCCTTGCAACCGCGTTCCTTGTAGTGGCATTGTTGCTCGGAATTATCGTCACTGCTGAAAACTACCACTTTCATTGGAACCCCGCATCACAATCTCACGGGCCGACACCGGTATGGCTAGGGCGATTGCTCCTATTTATGATGGCTACCGGCTACGCTTACTATGCTGTCTTTCCCTGGATTTCTAAGAAGTCGCCGCTATCGCCGACTGAATTATTTTTAAGACTTTTCCGCAGCTCCTCCGACAAAACATCCGACCAGCACAAAGGAAAATTCAATCAAGAGAGTTGAGTCATCATTGTTTATCGGCACTAAATTCAGGTTTTTTCTGTGCTTCTCAGGCGCGCTTCGACGTGCTCTGAAATAATACGGCGCACCCGATCGCGTAGCTCTGTAACCTCGGTTTTCTTCATCGCGGTGGTATCTATGGTGTCGTGAAAGATTACCGTAACGGTCGCGGGCCACAACATCCAGTGGCCGGTGCGGTGATGTTGATATGAGCCCACCAGGCTCACCGGCACAATGGGGATACCCAGTTGCTGCGCTACGCGGAAGCCGCCGTCCTGGAATTCGCCAACGTGGCCGTCGCGCGTGCGTTTCCCTTCCGGGAAAATAATCAGGCTAGTGCCGCCGTCGATGGCGCCCTGCGTCAGCCGCCACATGCGTTTCAAATCCGAGGGGCGCCGCACATCGGGCACTGGCACGTTGCCAAATCGTTTCATCAACCAGCCATACGCCGGAATTTTGAAATGCGACTCCAGTTCCCAGCCGCGCGCGAACTGCGGGATCGCGGCATACAGGAAAAATGGATCGAAGACGTTGACGTGATTCACCATGAAAAAACAGGTGCGCTGCGGATCGAAGCCCGGCGAGCGTTGCACTTCCATCCGCGCGCCGGATAAAAATACGATGCGGCGGCATAAGCCGCGCTGCAGATAATCGTGTTTTCGTGGATCGAGAAATATTCCCAGAAAAACTAACGTAGGCGCGACGATAAAAAAATGCAGCAGGCTGAGCACCCATAAAATCGCCGCGCGCACCGCCAGCAAAGCGCGCTTCATATGTACACGTCCACCGCCGCGGGCACAATGTCGAGCGTGCGGCACTGCAGCGCCAGCACTTCGCCGTCGACCATCACGTCCACCGCGGATGGCATGTTGAATTCCACGTGGCGCACCGCGCGGCGCGAAGCCTGCGGATGTTGCATGTGCTTGCCATCGTAAATGGTCGGCAACATTCGCAGCGCGGCGAATCGCCCGATGGGTCCCCAATGCACATACTCGATCAGGCCATCGCTGGCGTCGGCGCTCGGGGCGATCCACATAGTGCCGCCGGTATAGGCGCTGTTATTAAAAGTGAGAAAGAGGCAGGGGCGCTGGTCCCACTCGCGATCGTCATCGCAGCGAACCGCAAAGGTGAGCGGCCGCAACTGCGCCAGCCGCACAAAAACTCCCAGCAAATATCCAAGGTGGCCGAAGGGTTTGAAATGACGATTGGTCAGCGCGCCGACGTTGGCGGTGAAGCCCACACTGACTAGATTGAACGAGTATATTTCTCCAGCGGAGTGCGTCAAGCGCATCAAATCGATGGTTCGCGTGCGACGCTCCAGCAGCGCCAGCAACGACGCTTTGGCGCCTTCGCGGGTGTAGTCGCGCAGAAAAGAATTGCCTGTGCCGAGGGGAAGAAATCCCATGGCCACGCGGTCGGCCGGTGCAGTTTCTGCACTCGCGCGCTGCGCCGTCGCACGTCGTTCCCTCACGGGCGGCACAGCCGTTGCGCCGGCGAAAATTCCATTCAAGATTTCATGCCCTGTGCCGTCACCGCCCACCGCAAGAAAGCGGCGGTAGCCGCGAGCATAGGCATCGCGCGCCAGGCGCACCGCATCTCCGGGAGCCCCCGTAGTTACCTCATCCACTTCCAACCCGCCTTTGCGCAGACGCTCGAGCGCCGGACCTGCCAATTTCGCGGAGCGTCCTCCGCCGGCTGCCGGGTTGACGATGGCAAAAAATCGTTCCATGCGGGCCTATTTTCTCCCGAAAATTGACCTTTACTCTGCAGTGTGGCTCTTACAGTTCCAGAACTGCGCTGCTGCGTTCGAGTTTCGCGAGCCTCTCCGCCAGCACACTTCTTTTGATTTTCATGGAAGCGGTGCGTGGAAAATCTTCATTGACCAACACAATTCCGCGTACGCGCTTGTAGTTCAACAGCCGATTATTTCGCGCGGTAATTTCCTGGCGCAACGCGGGCGTGAGGGATTGTCCCGGCTCCAGGTGAATTGCCAGAATCAGTTGCTCACCCACCATGCTGCGTTGCGGCCAAATATAGTTCGCCGCGAACACGCAAGATTCCTTTACCGGCAAGCTTTCGAAGACGCTTTCAACGTCTTCCGGATAAATATTTTTCCCTTCTTCCGTGACAATCATGTTTTTCTTGCGCCCGAAGAGCTGTAAGTGGCCGGTGAGATCGAAGCGTCCCAGGTCGCCGGTCATCAGCCAGCCATTCACAATCGTTTCCGCAGTCAGCTCCGGTTCATTCAGGTAACCGGACATCACCGTTTTGCTGCGCACCGCCACTTCGCCGATACCGTTGGCGTCCGGGTGGAGCACGCGCGCTTCCATGCCTGGAAGCGGTTTACCCACGGTGTCCGCGCGAAATGGCTTCAAGTCATTGACGGTAATGGCGGTGCCCGCTTCCGTGAGACCGTATGCGTTGGCGACTGGAATTCCCAGGTCGTAAAAAAATTGTAGCGTCTCCGGTTCGGTAAACGCGCCGCCCACGAAAATCGCGCGTAAGTCTCCCCCAAAAGCTTCGTGCACCTGCTTCAATAAAAGGCGGCTCAGCCCCAAGAGCGGCTGGCGTTTCGTCAGTGCTTTGTTGACCGCCACCAGTGCATCGAACACCCTTCGTTTCCCGGGAGCCAGCGCATCGAAGCGCGTCTGCAATCCTTTTTGCAGGTTCTTTAACACCAGCGGCACGAGGCTCACATAGGTGATTCGGTATTTCACAAATGCTTCGCGCACATATTCCGGACGCAAGGTACGCAAATGCACTACCGCCGCTCCGCAAATGAACGGCCCAAAAAATCCCACCATGAAATCGATGGCGTGATTTGTGGGCAAGATGCTTAGGTAACGCATTCCTGGAGCGAAGGGGTAGAGCGAGGTGAGCGCCACGCATTGCTCCAGATAATTTTCGTGTGTCATCACGCAGCCTTTTGGCCGACCACCGGTTCCCGACGAATACACAATCGTCGCAGCATCGCTGCGCGTGCGCGGGCGAAATTCCGGCTCGCCAGTACGCGTGCTGGGTATTTCCCAACGCACGCCGCCAAGCAAATCCGTATCTATCGGGGCTTCGGTGACAATTACCATTTGCAGTTCGGTGGCCTCGGCGCGGCCTTTTGCAGCACTCAATTGCCGCCAGATCGGATATTCGGTGATGAGCGCGCGCGCGCTCGAGTGCTTCAATAGTTGCCACTGCTCATCCGCCGTCAATTTGTAATCGAGCGGCACCAGCACGCCGCCGGAATAAAATATTGCGTAGGCCCCGATCAGCCACTTGGACTGGTTGGTCATGATGATCGCGGCGCGATCGCCCGCTGCAAATTCCGCGTCTTGCAAGGCCTTTGCCACCGGCACGGTTCGCTCTCGAAATTCCCGGTAGGTCAGCCGGAGATTTTCGCGCTCGCGGTCCGCTTCGATCAGGCAGGTTTCGTTCGCAAACGCCTCTACGGCGTCTTTTAACGCGCCTCCGATAGATTGGTATTTGGAAAGATCCAGCATTACAGGCGGGATTGTATGCGCGATGCCAGTGTGCGGAAATCGCTGACACCCTGCACTTCATAGTCGGGCAATTCGATGCCGAAATGATTCTCCAGGCGCGACAGCAATTCGAGCGCTTGCAAGCTGTTAATACCCAACTTCTTGAAGAAATCGTCGTCGGGCGCCAATGAACCCAGCGCCACTTGAAAATGTTTCGCCGCCAGATCCAGTACTTCCTGCGTCGTTTGCTCTACTGTGCGCATGATCACTCCAATTTACCACCGTAGCGGAAGATCCTGCACCTCGCAAAGGCTTAAGCATGTGATTGCATGGACACCCACCCGGGGTTATTCTGACCACCTGGAAACTCGGCTGAGGGGCAAATATGAGGTTTGACGAAGTTTTGAAAGTGGCGAGCAGAGACGAACAGTTCATGGCTACTGTCTATGCTATGAACACCCTGCTGATTCAAAAAGGCATTTATATAACGGAAGAATTTGAGTCCATTTTTATTGAATGGGTGAATAAGGAACAACGCAAAAAAGCTCGTTCTGTTAACGCTTCTTCTCAGGTTCTTTGCGAAGCTTAGTCCCAAAAACATACTGGCATAGCGGTTTCCTGCCGCAGTGTCCCGATGTCGCATTGTACGCACTCACAGTCGCACGGCGGAGGCGGTACCATTTTCTTCTTCTCTTTTCGCCTCATTTAGGGCTTCCTTCGGCCGCTCGGCATTTCTACACCCAGCTGGATCGCAACGCTATGGCAGATATGGCATGGCGTCGGTTGATTCCACGAATTTCTTGAGAGCGGCCATCACCGCGGGGCGCGTAAAAAGTTCGCAGAACAAATCGATTTCGCGGCGTAATTCCTCGAAGGGAATGGGCTTCAGGAATTTTTTTGCCGCTGCACG
>DATHGV010000425.1:0-16136 GCA_035490135.1 Candidatus Methylomirabilota bacterium | reverse complement strand
CCCGGCGTCGCTATCAATGCAGCGCACAGCGCGGCGGTGCCGCCTGCAATAGTCCATATTCCTTTATTCATGAATCCTCCAAAAAATTAGCTTCTGCGAATTTAGACGCAGCAAAAGCTAAACCGTTGACCTCAACACCACGACACGTATGCCGCCGTTTACGGTACGCAAATGAATGGGCGCTCCGCCCTTGCCTAATTTTCCGTGTATTTCTCGCGGGTGCAGGGAACTTTCGAGCGCGAGCGGTAACTCCGAAGAAAAATTCCCATTCAAGCAGCGCGCATCCAAATTTGCCTGCACATCAGAAGGCACCGCCAGCAGCAAAGAACCGTTGGTCGTTTCGGCCGTAGCCTCGCCCTTCTCATCTCGAGTGGCGCCCAGATGCGCAAGCTCCAGATGCACATTTCCATTCGTGGTGTGCGCATGAACGGAGCCGCCACCTTCATACACCTCAATGTTTCCATTGACGGTATGGAGGTCCTCTATGACATCCACACCCGCGATACGCAATGTGCCGTTCACCGTTCCCACGTGTTCCACATGCGCGCTGTGCGGCAGGTGAATCACATATTCCACCGCAACTTCCACGCCGGCGTTCTGCGGATAGCGCGTAACGACAGACACCGCGCGCGGTTTTGCGTCCACTTCAATCGACACGCGATCCAGATCCGACTCCTTGCTCTTGGCCGTCTTCACCGCGTGAACTTCAATAGCGTCGCGGTCCCAGCCTTCCACCTCCACCGTGCCGTTCACATTTTGCAACTCAAATGTGCCGCCCGGCTGCAACGGATAGCTCTGATCGAAATCCTTGCTCATCGCCAAGCCGGAAGCGGCCCAGGTCGCACCCGCCACGGACAAAATTAAAGCTGCGCGCAACGCATGTCGAAGCATTGTTTTTACCCCCTTCGATTTTTACGACGGACCCGGACCCCAACGCGAAACTACAACTTGCACCCGAACGAATCTCAATGTCGTGTAAGCCGCGCGATTACGCGCGTCGCCCATCACTTCAATTCAGCTGAAAATTAAATGTCACCGTCGACACCACCTCCACTTGTTTCCCATTGATCCATGCCGGTTTGCCTCGCCACTGTTTCACGGCGGTGATTGCGGCTTCCGCCAGTGCTGGCTCGCCCTGCAGCAATTTCAATACTTCCACGTGCCCATCTTTCTGCACCCGCACCTGCAACTTCACTACTCCCTGAAGGCCTACGCGTTGCGCCAGCTCCGGATAAACCGGATGGGGCGAATAGGTAAGGCGGTTGCGAAAATCGTCAGCATCCTCGCGCAAGCCTCCGGTGACCGCTACTTCCAGTTTGCCCATCCAGGTTTCCAGCCAGTCTCTTTGTGAATCCGCCTGCTGTGGCGTCTGCGGTGGAGCCGGAGAAACGGGCTGCGTCGGCTGAGCCACATCCACGACACGCAAGCGTTCCTGCTGTTCGCGAATCTGAGATTCCCGTAGTGACGGATCGGCATCCAGGAATTGCAGCCGAATCTTGCCCGCGGAGGTGCGCAACTTCAACGGAATGCCTCCGCCGTTCAACACACCAGTGGCATGTACCGGACCCGTGTTATTGGACTCCGCGGTTTGAAAACTTAAATGCAGCGCGGGATCGGCTTCGATGCGGTGTTCGCCGCCTTTAGCTACCACCGCGTCGATATTCACCGCGAGGTTACGCGGCAAAAATACGATAATGTCGCCATTTCCGGAAGCCAGTTGTGAGGCTCCCGCAAGCTGTACGGTCACGGGATGCGCAGATGCCCCGCCGGGCAAACCGTTTGCTGCGCCGCCGGACCCGCTATCGGGCCCGCTTGAAGGATTAATCCATGCAGTAATCGTTCCATCTGCGGTGGCCGCCTGCACTGCTCCGGCAACGCGCGTCAGGCAAATGCTGCCGCCGCTGGACTCCACTTCCATGGGCCCGGCAACATACATAATTCGAATCCCGCCGCCTCCCGTTTGTGCATGCACCGAGCCACGCACTTCGCCAAAATCAATTTGTCCGCCGCCGGTGCGCACATTTACGAAACTTCCCGCATGTCCAACGGTAATGTTTCCGCCGTCCGTATCCAGATCGGCGCGTCCGCCAATCGTGCCCGCGCGAATATGCCCGCCACCACTGCGCAGCGCGGCGGCGCCGGTAACGTTGCCGACGTTGATGTGCCCGCCTCCGGTAAACACGTTCAAATTGCCCGCCACGTCGAGCACCTGAATATGCCCGCCTTCGGTTCGCAGTTTCGATGAGCCCCGGCCAGCGTTGCCGTCGTGCATGTGGTGCGCGGCGTTCTGCAAGCCGCCGACGCCAATGCGCCCGGTGCGGAGATTTCCTCCCTGGGTGATCAGCGTTGCCGTGCCGCCTATATCCTGAGTTTCAATGTCGCCTGCCTCAGTGTTCACGTCGAGGCTGTATCCCGCAGGCACGGCAATTTCAAATTGCACCCAAAATTGCGCGCCGGATGCCGCTGCTCGCGCGGCTTGCGGAGGCAACGCCCCTTCAATCTCCACACCCGCAGGAGTCGCTTTGGCGCGCAGAACATATTTATCCAGCAGCGCCTGCGCCTGTGGCGCTCGCGCATCCGTCTCGATGTGCACGGTGTAACGCACCGCCGGCGCCGCGCCCGCTTCCAGCGTAACAATACGTACAGAGCCCAGATCTGCGCTGAGCCGCAACGTCAACCCATCTTGGGTTTCAAGAATACCGGTGCGCTGGTCAAAAGCGTGCGGCGTTCCTGGATCGCCAGGTTTTGTATGCTCGAAAGGATCCAGCTCCACGGCGGCCCAGCCGCCAATCGCAAACGCAGGGACACAAAGAATAATCGCCAATCCGCAGAGCCATGGCGCGCCGCGAAAGTTCCCGCCTCTACACTCACGTTTGTAATGGGAAGAAGCTTTCATCGATGAACTAAATCCCGCTGATCGCTACTGAGGTTCTCGTGGCCCGATCTGCCGCAACGCGGCCGCGCTACGCAGCCGCACATAACGGCTGGGATCCCGCTTTTGCAGTTCTTCCAGCGTGCGAATCACTTTTTCCACCGAAGCGTTCGATGTCATCGCGATGGATTCGCTGGACGAATTCATCTCCACGTCATCAGACTGGTCGTCCAAATTTTCTGGCGCGCCTGCAATTTTGGGGTACGAAACAACATTCGAGCTTTGTGATTCATGTTCCAGCGAGTGCACCAGCATATTCACAACTTCCACGCGCACGCCCGGATTCGCATCATGCGCAAGCGCATCCAGCATGGCTTCTCGAACGGCGTCATCCGCAGCAGAACCCTTCAGCGCTTCGAGCGCCTTCATGCGCACCGCGGGATTCTGATCTTTGCGCGCGGCCAGCAAAAGCGCCTTACGAACTTGCGCATCTCGCGCCTGCGCTTTGAGCGCATCCAGACAATCCAGCCGCACACCAGCATCAAAGCGCTCGCCGTTTTCCACCACGTAGGTGAGCACCCGGCGCATGTTGCTATCATCCACGTTGCCAGAAAGCACCATGGGTTGCTCAGCGCGCAGTTGCAGTTGCACCGTACCGGGCGCGGCATTGGGCCAGGGCGCAAGATTAATTCCCGCCACCGCCATTTTCGAAAGCTGATCGTCGGTAAGTTTTTGCGAAGCCAGGACGTTTACAGCGCGGCCGTTGCTGTTGCCGGGAAGTCCACTCTGCAGCCAGGGCAGGACTTCAGCGCCCAACAAAACACCGAAGAAAATCAACATTGCGCCGCTCCAGGCCGGCCGCAAAGCCATCCACCGGCGCACCCCGCCAAACGGCTGCCAATGCTCGCGTACCGGTGTCACGGAAAGATCGTCAAGCGTTTCCGCGAGCTGGCTGCGGCACTGCGACAGCAGCGTGTCCGCGGATTTGAGTTCCCCCTCCGGCGGATTCGCGGCGTTCATCGCCTCCCACAACGCTCGCTCACCCGCGAGTTGCTCCGCGCACGAAGCGCACGCCGCGAGATGCTCATCGATCAGCTTGCGTTCGTTCTCGCTGACCTCGTCGCAGGCATAGAAAACCAGGATGGGAGCAATGTTGGCACAACGCGACTTTTTTTCCGCCGCGCTCATCGCAGCTCTCCCAATTCATGGCGCAGCTTGCGCGTCGCGCGGAACAGCGAATTCTTCACGGTTTCCTCGGTGGTTCCCAGCGCATCGCCAATAGCACGCAGCTTCAACCCCTGATAGTGCTTCATCTCAAATACGATGCGTTCGCGAGGCGAAAGGCGTTCCATGGCCGTTGCGATTCGCGCCTTTATCTCTAACCCAAACATGGTGCGTTCAGGATCAAGTGTGGGCCGGTGTTCACGCTGCCGCTCGAAAAAGTCGGTGATGCCTTCGTCGTGCTGTCCGTGATTCACTTCCGGCGATTGATCCTCGGGCCGCGCTTGCCGGCGCCGCAAATGGTCGAGGCACACGTTGGTGACGATGCGGTATAGCCAGGTATAAAAGCTGCATTCAAAACGGAATCGGTGCAGGTTGCGGTAAACCTTCAGGAAAGCTTCTTGATAAACGTCGCGAGCGTCTTCCGGGCGCTTCATCAAATTCAGCGCCAGCCGCAAAACATCCCGATCATAGCGGTGAACGAGCTCTTCGAAGGCGGCGCGGTTGCCCACCTGGGCTTCCACCACCAGGGCCCGGTCGTCGAGGTTCGGCAGAGATGTCACCGCGCCCAGGGCTGCGTCTCCGCCGCCCGCGCCTCCAGCTTCACCGGCCACAGCCAAAACCCATCGTGGAAGCGACATTCTTCGCCTTCTGTTCGCGTGCCGTCCCTGAAAACGTGTCGTGGCGCCCGCCACTACACCATAATCCAAGTTTCTGCATTAGGCCAACACGCAACACCCGTGCGACCACCCTGTTTGGACGTGCCGCTACCTCGTGGGTGAGCATCGCTTCCTGAATAAACAACGCACAGCTGGAGTGTTTTGTTTCTTTTATTTATTGAATCTAAAAACAACGGAGCTTCTTTGTTTTGTTGAGGAAAGCGAACTGAAATTTTATCAGCCCTGGACTTCTTGGCGATGACTAGCTGCGGTGCTCCAGGCCGCCAGCGGCGAAACCAACAGAGCACCTAAGATCAACAGAACCGCGTAGCCATTCCCGCGGTAGAAGCCGTCCGGTTGAGAAACCAGTTTTGCCGCCGCTGCCAGCAACGAAGTTCCCGCCACCACCAGGAAATAACCGAGGAGGTTAAAGCGCACCACCCGGGTTATGCCGAACACCAACAACCCGAGTAGGAGAGCCCCTGCGAAAAACTGTTTGGCGAAATCCGCAGGCGTCCCCCAGGCCGTCCCCACGGTTGCCAACGCGGCGCTAAGAAAAAGCAATAACCTCAGCCACGGCTGCTTAACATTCGTGGCCACAAAGGAAGCGCACAGCGCCACCAGCCCGGTGTACATCAACGTCCTGAGCAAAACCGTACCAAAAATCGCCGCAGCTGGTAGCGTCGAATCAAAGTCGCCGCCAAACGAAGCTTCAATAGCACGATGAGCGGTGGGCCAGTGGGCCGACAGTGCCGCAACCAACCGGCTAAATCCGATCAGTGCCGCCGTGCCGCCCACGCCAATCAACACCGCGTCGCGGTAATACAGCGCCGGCATACCCGTCCACCCCGGCAGGCGCTCTTCACCGAATGCGCGCCGGGCGAAATACCACGTCATGCCAAAAAGCAGCACGATCCCGGAAAAATAAACGGCTGCTCCCAGCACCGCACCGATGGCGATTCCAACAAGCATGGTCTTCAATGGAATGGCCGTCTGATACGCATTCATAAAGCTGGCGATGCGGTCGCCGAAAGCAAAAATAATCACGTACGCCGCCAGCCCCCACACGCCCCACACCGCCAGACGCCGCCAGGGAACGGAATGCGCATCCTCCGAGCGTAAATTTTTCAGCAAGACAATGAGCGCCACCACCATGAAGCCGCCCAAAACCAGAATCGGCAGCACCATCGAAATCAGTACCCGGGGGAGCGTCAACTCCGACTGTCTGCGCCTCCAATCATCGGGAATTTTTATGTACGTGCGATAATTGGCTACTTCGTCGCCGAGAACCGCTACTTCGATGCGCGCGTGGGCGTGTGATTTGGAATCCGCTTGCGTATCCGAGTCATCGAGCGCGCGATTTTGTTCCCACGTGAGTTGGTGATCCACCCGATGCGGATGTTTGTCGGATTTGGCTTCGATCAGCGCCCATTGCGCCAGATCAATGTACTGCGTGTTGCGAAGATAATCTTCCGCCCGTTTCACCGCCTCGTCTTTGCTGAGCGCAGCGCCAGCAGCGTCTTCGCTCAAAATGTGATGCACGGAGTGCAGCGCGCCTTTCGGGCGCAGCACCACCACAAATTCTTCCGGCTGGCTGTCGCGAAAATAGCGAACTCTCCAAAGCGCCCCAGGCACTTCCTGGTCGTAAATTTCATTCACCTTGTCCACACCGATGCGCTCGCGCAGGAATTCATTCGTCACCGCATCCGTAGTATTGGCGAGTAACACCGCGTGATGGTAAGACCTCGGATCTATTCCACGGTGACGAAGAACTTCATCCGCATCGGTAAGCGCCGTCCGGGCATTAACCGAAAGCTTCAAGTAATCTCCGATCGCAGGTTCTTTGAGGCGCCAGGCCAACAAACCCCCAATCACCAGGCAAGCCGCAAGAACGCCAATCAACCCCGGCGGGAGTGCATCGTATAGGCGAGCCCGTCCTGAAGGCGCAAGTTCTTCAGCGACTTCATCCACCGCACTAATGTCCGGAGTGGATACCGCTCGATTCAACAAATCATCCACCGGCGCGAACTGACCTCGCCTCAAATACGCCACCCCCGAAAAGATTAGCGGGGCCAGCGCCGCGGCCCCCACGATCACGCCGGAAATTTTGAAATACATGCTATTGGAACGCACCAGCAGCAAGCCCACCAGCGAAGCATCCACCGTGTAGTGCCAGATAAGTGTCGCCAGAATGCCCCAATGCAACATCACGATTCCCGCCACGATGCCGATAATTCCCACTTCAATTCCGCGCGTATAACCAGGTTCCTGTGGATACGCGCTATGCAGGAAGCTCCACGAAAATGCCGGCAGAATAATTGCCAACACGCGCGATTTGGTCAAACGCCCCACGAAAGGTATGGCGAATAAGCGGAAGAGAAATTCTTCGCTGGTCGACGCCAGCAACCCGATCGCAACTCCTGCGATCCATGGGAAAGAAGTGTTTACCGCATCCGAATAATTGAGATCTTGCGGCGCCCAGACCCCCACTTTGCTGCCGAACATATAAAACGCCACGATGAAACCGATGTGCGCCGCCGCCAGCGACAAGCCCACCACCGCAGCGGAAAAAAATTCCTTCGATTGCAGCCCGCGCAAAGTAAATGCTTTGCTGAGTCGTAGGCGGTCTGGCTGCGTCGCGCGATACAGCGGCTCCGCCCCTGGTAACACCATCGTGACCGTCAGCGCCGTGCCAATCGCCAACAATATGTTCAAGAGAATTTGCAGCGCGACAAAACTTCCATAAGAAGCGTGGGTATCGTAATTTGCCCGCGTCGATTGCCACTGATTGAGCTGCATGAAAAAATACAGCGCCGCCACCAGGGCGCCCAGCTTTATCGCCCCTAGCCAGTCGGCTTGCCCTTTACGCCACAGCGAAATTCCCAGCCACAGCGCGCTGCCCATCAGCAGGACGTACGGGATAATCGCGATCTGGTTGTACAGTAGGTTCGTCGAGCGCAATTGCGCATAGCTGCGCTCCCACGCTTCGGGCACCTTCAGATATTCTTGGCTGTTTCCAATCTGATCGCCTTGCAACACCACATTCAGCCGGTACGGCGCGTCCTTGGCGCGAAACCCATGCTTTTCCCAGGTGAATGACCAATCCAGCCGGTTCGGTCTTTTCACCGAATTTATTTCCTCCGGTAAAAGATCCCAGCCCGACTTGATACCCAATTTGCTTTCAAGAAAATTTTCAGCGTCGTATTGAGCGGCGGCGCGCTCCAGTGTTGCGCCTGCTCTGGCTTCTTCCACGTGATGCTCGTAGCCCACCAGCTGGCCCGCGGGACTCACCCGTACGTGAAATTCCTCTTCCTGTTGCGGTTTGAAAAAACGCACATCCCAATACCAGATATTCAGTTCCGAAGACATCAGCCGGTTGGCTTGCTCCAGCCCGGTTTCACGTTCCAGATATGTTTTCGCGTTGTCGTCTACATTGAAAACGATAGCGGACTGATAGCTTGCGGCGTCCTGCCCTTCACTCGCCAAAAACTCTTTTGCACGTGTCAGAGCTTCCCCACGCGACACCTTAAAATTCACCGACGCTTCGGGAAACGCCCGGAAATAATATTTATACGCAAACAACGCGCCGGCAATTCCGGCGACCACCCACAGCAGTAACGCAAGTTTGTTCGCAGACGTTAAACGGTCAGTCGTCACGAAACCTCCACGAGCCCACTCCAGAATCTAATGTCTGCACCCAGTGAATTTCGCAGGAGCAATTTCAAGCTTTCTGGGTAACGAGGGTACCCCACGCGGCGTAATTGCAGGTGGGATTTTGGCTAGCTACAAACTGAGTCGGTTCCTTTAACAGATACGCATAACAGATACGCAGCGCCATCACTCTAGGATACGCGCGAAATCAGCACAAGTTTCGCCTGTACAGCGGCTTATCGCGGTGCCGTCTAGTCATAATGGTATAAAAGATGGAGTTATTTTGCTGTTACTGTGCAAATCGTAGGAGCGGAATCGTATCCGGCGTTCACAACTCGAACGCTTTCCATCGTGCCCACGCAAACCCTAACCACTGATGTACGCATGATCAAGGGCGTCGGCCCGCAACGAGCGGAAGTGCTGGCCAAGCGCGGAATCCACACCCTCGAAGACCTGCTCACCTACCTGCCTTTCCGTTACGAAGACCGCATCCATTTTTCCAATGTAAAAGACATTCAGCCCAGCGGCATTTACACCGTCCGCGTGCAGGTCATGAGCGGCCAGGCGGTGCGCACCATGCGCGGCCGCGATGCAGTGTTTCATCTGCTGGTCCGCGATGCTACTGGCCAACTCCCCTGCAAATTTTTTCACGGCGGATATTTGGAGGGCCGCCTCAAACCCGGGCAAACGCTGATTCTTCATGGCAAGGCCGAGATAGATAAGCTGCGACCAGCACGCATCGAAATGGTCAATCCGCAGATGGAGATGACCAGCGACGAAATGGACTCCACCGAAGTCGGCCGCATCGTCCCCATTTATGAAGCCATCGGCACGTTTGGATCCCGCGCCATTCGTCGCGCCATTTATGCCGCGCTCGATCTGCTCGACCCAAATATGCCGGACGCGCTGCCCGCCGAATTGCGCGCGCGTCTTTCTTACCCCTCGCGCCGCGTGGCGCTGATTCATACACATTTTCCGCCCGCTAATGAATCTCTCGACGCCCTCAACACCTTCCGCTCGCCCGCTCAACAACGATTGATTTTTGAAGAATTTTTTCTTTACCAATTGAGCTTGGGCCTGGATCGCAAAACCAGCCGCAAGGAAAACGCCATCGCTTTTCGCCTCCGCGAAGATAATATTCGTGAAGCTCTCAAGCGCATTTTGCCTTTCAAGCCCACCGCCGCGCAGAAACGCGTGCTGGCAGAAATTGCCGCCGATCTAGAAAAGCCCGCGCCCATGAATCGCCTCTTGCAGGGTGACGTGGGCAGCGGCAAAACCATCATCGCCCTGCAAGCCGCGGTAATCGCCATCGAAAATGGCCTGCAAGCCGCCCTCATGGCTCCCACCGAAATTCTTGCTGTGCAGCACTACCTCGCTGCCAAAAGAATTCTTGCTCCCACCGGTTATCGCGTTGAATTGTTGATCAGTGGCTTGAAATTTCGCGACAAAACTGCCGTGCTCGAAAGTATTCGCACCGGCGAAGCCAAACTAGTCATCGGCACTCACGCCCTCATCGAAGAGAAAGTCGAATTCGCGCGCCTCGGCTTCGTCGCCGTCGACGAGCAGCACCGCTTTGGCGTGTTGCAGCGCAAGCGCTTGATGGATAAATCGTTGGCGCACGGACACGCGCCGCACGTTTTGGTGCTGACCGCCACTCCGATTCCCCGCACGCTCTCACTCACTCTTTACGGTGATCTCGACGTTTCGATCATTGACGAGCTACCTCCCGGCCGCACACCTATCCAAACGCGTATGACTACGCAGCCGCATCTGCCTGGCGTATGGGAATTTGTGCGCAGAGAAGTTAACGCCGGTCATCAGGCCTACATCGTCTATCCCGTGATCGAGGAATCGAAACTCGAATTGAAAGCCGCCATTGAGGAATTCGAACGCCTCTCCCGCGAAGTATTTCCCAAGCTGAAACTCGGGCTTTTGCACGGCCGCCTTTCCAGTGAAGAAAAAGAAACCGTGATGCAGCAATTCCGCAAAAACGAAGTACAAATTCTGGTGGCCACCACCGTTGTGGAAGTCGGCGTGGACGTCCCCAATGCCACCGTCATGGTCATCGAGCATGCCGAGCGCTTTGGATTGTCTCAGCTGCATCAATTGCGCGGACGCATCGGACGCGGCGCCGCCAAATCTCATTGCATTTTGATGGCGCCGCCGTACATGACCGAAGAAGCGCGGGCGCGCCTCGAAACGATGGTGCGCACCGCCAATGGATTCGAAATCGCGGAAACCGATTTGCTGTTACGCGGCCCGGGGGAATTTTTTGGCACGCGCCAATCCGGGGACATGGGCTTTCACATCGCGAATCCGCTGCGCGACCGCGAGTTGCTCGAACTGGCACGCCGCGAAGCCTTTGCGCTTGCCGACAATCCCGAGCGAGCCGCTGAGCTGCACGCGGTGCTGCGATCCCTGCCGGAGCACTGGCAACGCCGCTACCATCTGGCACGCATCGGCTGAAATTTTTATCGTGAGAAAATAAATTATGCGTGTCATCGCCGGAACCTACCGCAGCCGCATACTGAAAAGCCTTAAAGGCCTCGCGCTGCGCCCCACCAGCGACCGCTTGCGCGAAACGCTTTTCAACGCGCTGGGCTCAGGAATTCAAGACTCGCGCTTCCTTGATGTCTTCGCTGGAACTGGCGCGGTCGGCATTGAAGCCTTAAGCCGTGGCGCTGATTACGTTTCCTTCATCGAAAATCACGCTGCCAGCGCCGCGCTCATTCGCAAAAATCTCGCCGCTCTAAAAGTGCAGTCCGGAGTATCAGTTATCTGCGCCGACGCCATCCGCGGACTCGAAACTCTTGAAGCCAAAGTAAAAGCCGGCGATCCCGCCTACGATTACATCTTCATCGACCCGCCATACGCCGCCACCGCCGACTATTCCCGAGTACTGCAAAAAGTCGGCGTCTCCAATGTTCTCAACCACCGAGGAATCATAATCGTCGAGCATCGCAAAACTTTCGATCTGCCCGAATCCTTCGACACTCTGAAGCGCGTTCGCCTCCTGCGCCAAGGCGACGCCGCCCTAAGTTTCTATCGCCGCGAGGACGCCTTGCAATCCATCACAAACGCGGATAACCCGTAGAGCACCCCACACATCTATCTTCGGATGACGTCGAGCTTCGCAAGACATCCGTTCGTAATGCACGGTCGAGACCCAGCAAGCACTCAAAAACGCGGAGGGTGCCCCACCCTCGAATTTCAGGGCGGGGCTTTTGACTCTATTCGCTCTTGCAAAGTAAAGTTGCAAAACAAAATTCCAAAACGAAATCGCAAAATTTACAGCGAGCACCAAGCTATAATCGAGACTGCATGTCATTTGGCCAAGCCAGCAATTCATTAAGTCTGTTGGGACAGCAGGGCGCCCTTGCTGCGCGTAAGGATTCCCCGTCGACTGCAGGCCCGCAGTTCGAAGTCCGCTGGAACAGCTTCCACCAAAGTCTCGGAAGCAGCATCCATGCGCTCTTCACCGGCCCCACCCCAAGAAAAAACTTTGTAAGCAAAAATATTTTCAGAGATTGCTCGGTCGAAGGCCGCATCCCACGCACCGCAGTAACTGCTGCCGCCCTGTGGCACATCGTATTTCTGCTGGCACCCTGGCCGGACCTACCCGCAACCCCGCGCAAAAATCCCGCCTTCGAAAATTTCCAGCTTACCTGGTCCGGCCCCATCAACGACTTTCCCCCGCTGAAACTTTCTTCCGCGCCCGCACCCGCGCGCGCAATTCCAAGCCCGCGTGGCGACGCCGCCAAGCCCCTCGCGCGCGAAGGCGCCGAAGCGTTCCATCCCCACCAGCGCATTTTCACCGACCCCATCGCGCCAACCCACCCTCGGCAAACTTTAATCAACACCGCCGCCCGAATAGTTCCGCCCAAAATTCTCCCCAGTTTGCCCAATATTGTTTTGTTGCAGCAGAGTGCCGTTCCCTCGAAGCCGCGCATGGAAATCACCGAGCAAATGCTGGCTCAGCTTCATCCACGCGAACACCGCACAGCCGCTGTGAAAGCGGCGCCCCTGCCCGATGTTCCGGTGACTGACGGCCCTCCCGCGGAAATCACGCTAGCCGTAAATTCGAACGCCCCTGCTCGCCCCAAGTTGGAGTTGAATGCTGGCACCGCACCGCGCGTTGCGCAACAGCGATCGTCATCAAATGATGCCGGACCTGCGCCCGAACTCGCTCATCAAAACTCCATGGACCCCAACGCTTCCACCCTGATCGCGCTTTCCGCAACGCCCGGTCCCGTTGCACCAAGCGCGCCACCGCAAGGAAATCTCGTCGCGCGCGTTTCCATTTCTCCGGAAGGCAAACAACCCGGCGTCCCTGGTGGCAAGTCTTTGCCCGAAAATAACAATGGCGGCCTTGGTGGAGCGGCCGAAAGCCGCGGTGGCTCCGCCTCTGAAAATATTGCGGGTACAAACTCCACCACCGTAAGCATTAGCGGCGGCAACCCCACGCCAAAAAACATGTCCGCTTTATCGGTCAACCCACAGCCCAAGATCGACTCGCCCACGCCTCACCGGCTGGTCTCAAAAATCGATCCGCGCGCGCGAATCGCCGACGCACCGGAACGCACCGGCCCGCCAAATTTTGCCGCGCTTCCCCCCGGCGCAAAACCCGAACAAGTTTTTGCCGCGAAAAAAATGTACACCATGCTAGTCAACATGCCCAACCTCAACAGCGCAACGGGCAGTTGGATTCTGAATTTCTCGGAGCTCCGTTCGTCGAGTTCCGCGCCGCACGTAACGTCGGCCGATCTCTCGGGTCCGTCGCCCGTCAAAAAGAGCGATCCCAGATATCCGCCCACGCTAATCAATGAACATGTCGAAGGCGAAGTCGTGCTTTACGCCGTAATTCGCGCTGACGGCTCGGTAGATAGCGTCGAACTGGTTCGGGGTCTAGATGCGCAGCTCGATGCCAATGCCATGGAAGCCTTAAGCCAGTGGAAATTCAGGCCAGCATCGCGCCAAGGCACGCCCGTCGACCTCGAAGCCATCGTGCATATCCCATTTCGCGCCCCGAGCAACGACAACTAGCCCGTCTTCATCTTTACGCCGAAGCGCCGAGCATCACGTAGTAACCACCGCAATCAACTTATCGATATCGCGTTCGGTGTTAAACAAATGCGGCGATATCCGCAAATTCCCTTCGCGCAAACTCACGAAAACATTATTCGCCCGCAGCTTCTCGTATAGCGCCGCCGTTTTTTCCGCCGTCCGCGCAGCAAAACACGCATACGGCCCGCGCCGTGTCGCATCAAGCGGACTCGCCGGCACGCAGCGATCCTTCGGCAAGCGCTCCAACATCAGTTCCATCAGCCCGCGATTATGCGCCTCCACCGTCTCTGGTTTCATTCGTAGCACCAACTCTAGCGACACCGCCATTGCCAACAAATTAAAGTAGCTCGCGGTCTCCGCCGAGTCCCACCGCCGCGCACCCGCCGCCACTTTAGGATTGGTCATCACCAGCGAGCCGAAGTGACTCGCGCCTTCCGCAGCCGCCCAATAAAACGGACCCGGCCTCATGTTGGCCATGTGCTCACTTTTAGCCCAGAAAAATCCCGTGCCGTACGGGCTCAACAGCCATTTATAACCAGCGCACACGATAAAATCCACGCCCAGTTGCGTCACGTCCATGGGAATAGCTCCGCAACACTGGCTCACGTCCAGCAGCAACAACGTGCCTCGCGCGTGACATGCCGCCGCCAGTCGCGCTGCATCAATCATCGAGCCATCGTCAAAGCGCACCATGCTGACCGACACCAATTTCGTCTTTGGCGACAGTGCAGCAATCAAATCCTCCGCGCTGATAAACCGCTCGCTGGGGGCTACGATTTTCAGCGCAATGCCCTCGCGCTTCTCCATCGGCCGCCACGTCGTGTATTGCAAAGGAAATTCCCCTTGCGCGGTGATGACTTCGTCTCCCGGTTTCCAGCTCAACCCGTAAGCCACCGAGGCCATTCCGGTGCTCGCGCCGGTAGTGAGCGCGATTTCCTCTGCTCGCGCCCCAATCAATTGCGCAATCGAAGCGCGAATGCGATTCGGCACATCGAAATAGGCCTGGTCCGGTACACGTTGCGGAAATTTTTTCCATTCAATTGCGGCTTGCACGGCCTTGAGCGAGGCCTTGGGCATCGGTGCATTGCCGGCCACATTCAGGTAAGTTGCGTCTTCAAATTCAAACCATTCATCGCGCCAGTTCGTTTGCGCAGGACTTGACGTTGCGGTGGCCATCCATACCTCCCGTTACTGCTTAACGAGATTGCGAGCGCTCAAAACAAACTTCAACGTCCAATTTGGGCGGCCGCGGTCCAAGCACCAGAACGCCTGAATGTATCTGAATCGAACTGCTAGCTGCTGGACGCTCGAGCAATGTGTTCGCTAGAAATGTGTTCGCAATTCGCGGAACGCCGGCAGGATCACCAACTTCCCAGCGCCCGCGACCACCGGCTCGTGCTCCAGTTGCCACGTGTCCTGGTGCGGTATATACACCGCATTCAATCCTATCTTCATGGCCGGATTAATATCGCTGCGCGGGCTGTTGCCGATCATCCAGCCCTGGGACTTCACAATTTTGTGCTTGTGTACCAACTTCCCATAAGTTTCATGATCCTTTTCCGGCACGATCTCAATAAATTCAAAAAATCCCTGCAGCCCGGAGCGCTCCACCTTGGCCGCTTGCTCCGCAGCCTCGCCTTTGCTGAACAAAATCAAGCGGTGCCGCTCCGCAAGATACGCGAGCGTTTCCGGCACGCCATCCATAATTTTTGGCGGGGTGCGTTCCAGCTCCAGCACCCGCTCTTTAATAATCTTTACTGTGTCGCGGCAAGCCATTTGCTCTGCCAGCTTGATATATGTTTCTTCCAGGGAGCGCCCAAAGCACCGCACGCCGTAGCCGTATTGGCGGATATTTTTCCGTTCCGTTTCATTCAAAATGTGGCGAATATACGCGCGGGTGTAGCCGCAGGACTCCACCAGGGTGATGAAATCCTCAATCAGCTTTTCAAAGAAAACATTATTCTCCCACAGCGTGTCATCCGCATCGATCATCAGCGTGTTCCGTCGCATATCCAAATTCTATATTAGGGCATCAGGACGCTTTGCGTTGGCCCGCTGCAAGTTTCTCCAGCACGCTGCGCGCGGTTTTTTGCAGCTCCCCAAAACGCGTCAGGTAAGTTTGAAATTCCTGGTTCAACGCTTGCGCTTCAGTAGGTCCCAGTTTTGTGCGTAAAATCATGTCGCGCAGCTTCACCGGGTGCGGCAGCAGCGCGTCTTCCTGTAGTTCTTCCAATGCCAATTTGGCGTCGTAGTGGTACATAATCCCCTCCAACATAGATCAAAATGATTGTACTCGTAGCAGGGACAAATTTATGAATCGAGGAAAATTTTTGACAGAAGGGATTTAAGCTACTGCGCTACAAGCAATAAACTCGTAACGGTCAATCTTTGCGGCGATGCCCGTCTTCCCGTTTTCGCCCTCATCGACGCGCACCACCATGCCCCGGCACCGTATCTTCACGTCCGATGACTTGAGCATGTCTTTCGGCAGGGTAATGATAAAAGCGATTTCGCGGCCCGCTTCGAATTTTTCTCCAGCAAAAAAGTACAGGCCCCGGTAACTCACATCCCGCATGTCCACCTGCAATTCCTTGCCCTTCTGCTCCCACGGAAGAATGCTGAGCGGCAGGTGCATGTTAAATCGGCGAGCTTCGCGGCGGTCCGCAGCA
>DATHGV010000424.1:0-4711 GCA_035490135.1 Candidatus Methylomirabilota bacterium | reverse complement strand
TTATGTCGTTTTCTTCTTAATTTTCTCCGTGGCTATCTTATCGGTATCAATACCTAGTGCTAACGCGGACGGCATTCTCGGCGCTGACCTGGCTACCTTTTCGGTGGCACGCCAACACCGCTACCGCCCGTGAGCACTCCGGAACCCGGCACGATACTCCTCCTAAGCTCAGTTGTCGCTTGATGAGTTACTTGATCCAACCTTGTTCTAGGACTTTGCCGGCTGGATCGAAGCGGACCCGGTAAGTAAATGACGGAGTGCGGCGTTTCCCCATTGGGGGGAAGCGCATGTCGGAAAATTCCACGATAGGTTCGCCGCCTTCTTCGTGATAGCGCGTCACCGGAAAGCGATCAAACCACAAAACTTTTTGCACCTGCGGAAGTTCTTTGGCCGCTTCAATATAAACGTTGGGATTAGCTTCCGGGTAGAAGCGGTACTCGATCGGTGCGCGCTCTGATTGAATCCCCGCAGACTGTTCTGCCGGGTCGGCAGCCGCGGGAATCTCGAACGGCGACTTCTGACTTAGATCCATTCGTATTTCGTAAACCCCGCCCGCAGTGCGCAGCAATCCGTCCCAACGCCACAGCGAAGGAGGCGATGGCAGCGCGCCCATCGATTGCACGTCGAGTTTTTGCAGCCCTGCAAAGTCCTTTACGCGAGAAAGTGCGGAGTGATGGGCCCCAGCCGCCAGCCCCAGATACAGACACGCGCCAACCAACCCGAATCGATTCCAGCGCCGCCGAACACTTGTTCTCGCCAGGTCCTGTCCCTCGAGATTTGAACGCTGGGCCTGCTGGACTTTTTCGTCGGTGGGAACCGACAGCAAGAAGAACGCGGCCAGGATCAAGACGAAAAGCAAGGCAGAGGCTGACGAAATCGGCGCTCCGACGGTATCCGCGAGTCTCTGAATAACGAAAACCGCCAGGGCGAAAATTGCGAAAGAGGCAATGGCGCGGCGCCTAGCTTTTTCAGGCCGCTCCTGCACCCAGGCAAGAATCTGCGGAACCAGCATGATTCCGGTGAAAGTGAAATCCACGATAAAAATTAGATCCCACGCCGGTCTCGACCATCTTAGCGGCGACCACGCCATAGTTCCGAAGCTGGTCACCAGATCAAGCAAAGTGTGACTCAAAATTCCCGCGGCGTAAATTCCTGTAAGCACCGCGAAAGAAGGCGCGTCCCATTTACGCCAGCGGGCTACCCATCGAGTGAGCGCCGCCAGCAGCAGCGCGAAAAGCGGGAGACACAGCAGCGAGTGCGTGACGCTACGGTGCCAGGAGATAACCAACAAATCGTCGCGGGAGATTATGTCGCGAAATACATCAGAGTCCGGGAAGATCGCGCCCAGCATCGTGGACCAAGTCACGATGCGCCGGCAATTCATCGGGCGTGAGGCGAATAAATCGTCCCCGTTAAAGAGCGCCTTGGCCATCAGCGCTCCGGCGATTCCGTGTGTGATGGTGTCCATAATTATTGAGTGTTGTTTGATGAGGAATTAAAAGTCGAGATCGGCAAACCTATAGTTCATCTCACAGAATGAAATCAACGATGCCTTTCTCCGAATAGCAATCATTTAACAAAAATAAGCGGGGAGCGCTTGGCGACGACGCGGCCCACCTGACGGCCTTCCACGCCATGATGCGCAAGCGCCGCGATGCATTCTGCCGCGGATTCTGGCGCGATTGCAGCGAGCAAGCCGCCTGAGGTTTGTGGATCAAAAAGTAAATCGCGAAATTCTTGCGGTACCGGCGCGGCAAATTCGGCGCATTCCGCTACGAATGCGCGATTATTTTTGAGCCCTCCGGAAAGATGACCATCGCGGGCGGCGTCGACGGCGCCCGGGAAGTAAGAAAACGCAGCATGGTCAATTTCAAAAGATGTCGGCTCGATTCCGCCAGCTTCGTTACCGAGCGCCATTTCGCGGGCATGGCCGAGCACGCCAAATCCGGTCACATCAGTTACCGAGTGTATCGGAGTTTGTCCGGAGGACAAGTTTTCCTTTGAAGCACTGTTCGAGTTTGCCGCGAGCTCCGTGAACCCGGCCGCCGCTGCACGGTTCAGCATGGTCATGGCATCGACAGCGGCCGCTAACGATTCGGACGAGGCTTGGTCTTTTTTCAAGGCAGTAGTGATTACACCGGTGCCGATCGGTTTGGTAAAGATGAGCACATCCCCTGGGCGAGCTCCCACGTTGCTCCAGACCTTGTTCGGGTGCACCGTTCCGGTCACTGCATATCCAAATAGCATGTCTTCGGTACGAATGGAATGTCCGCCGAGGACGCTGCATTCGGCCTCATTCATTTTCGATAAGCCGCCACGAATAATTTGCTCGAGTATTGCAGGATCGGCGTGCTCCGGAAAGCCCACCAAGGAGAGCGACGAGATTGGGCGACCACCCATGGCGTAAATGTCGCTCAAAGCATTGGCAGCCGCGATCTGACCGAATAAAAAAGGGTCGTCCACGATAGGAGTGAAAAAGTCGACAGTCTGAACCAGAGCCAGGTTTTCGTTTATCAGGTAGACACCGGCGTCGTCGTTGGTTTCAAATCCTACCAGCACGTTTGGATTTGTTTGCCGCGGAAGCTTTCTTAGGACTGCTTCGAGTGTGGCGGGATTCAATTTTGCCGCGCATCCTGCGGCTTTGGCCATCGCGGTTAATTTCAGAGCTGAAGCCACTTCGCCACCTCTTTCTTTCGGTACATTTTTCTTTCCGTACATTCGAGAACTTGAGCCGCCATTATAAGGACACGACTGATTTAGTCAGCAAAGATTATCGAGTGCTACTGTCCCGTTGCGATTAAGTTTGCACCGAAGATGTGAATGTGTTTTCATCGCGGCGGCAAACGAGCCAAGAATTTTTACCAGTCGCATCGCTGCCGGGGGAACCTAGTCGTCCATGGCTTCAATAGGCGCACCATCTGAGTCCACCATTCGAAAGGCATTAAGCGAATTTCAAATCGATGTGAACTCCGATCAAGTTGCTCAGATTCAGGAATACATCCGATTGTTACTTGTGTGGAACGAAAAAGTTAATCTTACGGCGATACGGGAACCTTTGGAGATTCTTTACCGCCACTTCTGTGAAAGCATGTTTGCTGCAGACGTTGTGGATTTGACGCAATGTCGACTCGCCGACATTGGAACAGGTCCCGGGTTTCCGGGTTTGGCATTGAAGATTTTGCTGCCAGGGGCCCAGATTGTGCTCGTGGAGTCAAACTTTAAGAAAGCGACTTTCTTGGCGGAGGTGGTTAGGGCTTTGGGTATTAGGGGGGCGAATGTGTTGGTGAGCCGCTACGAGGAGCTCGGTGAGGAGATCGCGCCCGTCGACTTCATCTTGGCGCGAGCTTTAGGAGAGTTTAGGACCTTTTTGAAGTGGGCGGCCTCAGAGAGAGTTGATGCTAAGCGAGTGATGTTATGGGTCGGCGCAGCGGATGTAGAAGAGGTACGGGAGAGTCCCGGATGGGATTGGGCGCCACCTGTCTCGGTGCCACACTCGCTTCGCAGGATACTTTTGATCGGCACTAAGGTAGTCGGCTAGGGCGTTCAACTGTTCGATTGTGGGCGCGCCGACATTTGGGCATCATGCTTCAAAGGTAGACCCTCAGAATTTACATTTGCCGTGTTGTCGGTGGCAAATTGTCGAGCCGCCGACAAATTGCACTTTGAGACTTTGAAGCCCTGTTCGCAGCTCACCGAAACCCTGTTCCACGTGAAACATAAAACATGTTCCACGTGGAACGCAAAATAAGCCGGATTTCCGCCTATTAAGGCGGCAGCAGGTACGGAATCCGTTGTTTGTGTCCTACGAATACGAATAAGGCTCATTTATAGTTGGCGGATAGGCGTCTGCTAGAGGTCATCGCAAAATACACAACGACCTCTGTTCCACGTGGAACGACCATAAGAATGCTGAGTCCTCATCGAAGCCCTGCTTAGCCCAGGCGCTGGGAGTCTGCGGTCCTATGTGTTTCACGTGGAACAGACGTTTTCCGAGGCCCATTTTGGCTCAAGGACCATTTCACGTGGAACAGACTCGCTGGGGATTCTCCGACGTGGCCGCGCTGCCCGAAAACTCGCAGCATCGCCCAAGGGATTAAAAACTCCGTTTCACGTGAAACGCGACTTTCTCAGAGGCTCCATTGGTACAGACCGTTTCACGTGAAACAGATTAGCTGGGGATTCTTCAACGTGGCCGCGGTGCTAGAAAACTCGCAGCATCGCCCAAGGGATTA
Source organism: Candidatus Methylomirabilota bacterium (assembly GCA_035490135.1). GTDB lineage: Bacteria > Acidobacteriota > Terriglobia > Acidiferrales > UBA7541 > Acidiferrum. The sequence goes on along the minus strand of DATHGV010000424.1, from coordinate 479 downwards.
AAGACTCCGTTTCACGTGGAACGCGAGTGTCCGAAGCTCATTGGTGCAGACGTTGTTTCACGTGAAACAGACTCGCCCAGGATTCCCCGACGTGGCCGCGCTCCTGAAAACTCTTAGCATCGCCTAAGGGACCCCAAGGGATTCGATTTCCGTTTCACGTGGAACAGCCTTTCCTCGGCCCATTGATTCAGAGTCGTTTCACGTGAAACAGACAAACGCCTGCGGATCCTCTAAATTCCGAATGATCGTTTGTTCCGCCTTGGTCCCGCTGTTCCACGTGGAACGGACTTCTGCGATTACGGAAGAGTTCCAACGGCGCCACCGCCGTCCGTTTCACTTGAAACGAATATTTCGCAACCGGTACTTGGTCAAAAGTCGAGGTACCGACAATTTGATCCAAAAGGGGAGACGAAAACAGGACAACCGTTCGAACGACTGTATCGGGGGCTCGAGTTTCACGTGAAACAACTTGCAAGTGT
>DATHGV010000423.1:0-50615 GCA_035490135.1 Candidatus Methylomirabilota bacterium | reverse complement strand
AGAGGCAAGGAACCGGAACGCTGGGAGACCGGAGTCGTCGAGGTCACTAGAAGGTTAGACCTCGGTCAGCGTGAGTTTGCCGGTCGCGGCATCGTAATCAAAAATCTCGGCGTAACGGCCCCATTGAATGGCCGTCTCCAGCTGCCGCCGCGACTCCGCCTCACTGAAATGTTCATCGATCAGGTCGTGGAAGAATTCATCCGAGAGCGTACGATCGGTTTTGGCCTTAAGGGCTTGCTCCATTTGGCGTAGCAAGGGAACGTGTGCGAGACCGGCTGCTCGAAATAATTTCTTACGGGTTTGAATATCCGCTTTCGCGAACTGCTCACCCTCCGAAGTGATCGCCGCATCGCCTTCTTCAACGCGAAGGAAACCCAGGAGCACAGCCGTATCCACAGTCGGTAAAAGGGCATCAACTTCCAGGCTCAGATCATAAGCGAGGCGATGAAGATCGGCGCGGCCACCTTGATCTACAAGAATTTCGAGCAGCCCAGCCATTCCGCCCGGTCGCGTATGCGGAAGCATGATGGGGCGATGCGAAACTGCCGTGTCACCGTTTGCTGCAGTATGAATATGATCTTGTTTGTCGTCCGGGCGAGTAAGCACACGGTAGATGGTATCCACCAATTCTACGAACTGAGGAGACTTGCGATCACGCGGATAAGAAAGATTGACCGCAAGATCGGCGTGAATATGAGCGGGGTTACGACCGAGCACAATGATTCGATCAGCGAGAACGACAGCCTCTTCAATATTGTGCGTGACGATAAAAATCGCGCGCGTGGGGATCTTGTTCTCAAGCCACAGTTCGAGAAGCTCACCGCGCAGAGTTTCGGCGGTCAATACATCGAGCGCTGAAAAAGGCTCGTCCATGAAGAGCACTTCGGGTTCGACCACCAGGGCTCTGGCAACCCCGACGCGCTGCTTCATGCCACCAGAAAGCTCCTTGGGATAGGCGTTCTCAAAACCATCCAGTCCGACCGCGTCGATAATCCGGAGAGCGCGTTTGTGGCGCTCAATGGGACGCATGCCCCGAGCTTCGAGCGGCGCCTCGACATTTTCCAGGACGGTAAGCCACGGGAAAAGCGCAAAGCTCTGAAAGACGATGGAAACGTTAGGCGATTCTTCGCGAACAGGTTGACCGTGCCAAAGCACGCCGCCCGCTGAAGCTAGCGAGAGTCCGGTGAGCATGCGAAGCAGCGTAGATTTTCCGCAACCGGAGGGCCCCAGGACTGCCACGATCTGCCCTGGGTAGACCGCGAGGTCGGTGGGTGCAATGACTTGCACGCGCCCTCCGTCGGGCTGCGTGTAGAATTTCTCGATTTGCCGTGCTTCAATAATTGGCGCTTCGACTGTGCGTGAGGTCCCCATGAGTGCACCTGGTCGACACAGAAGAAATGTCAATCCGAAACTTTAGTTTAGCAAGCTGGGGTAAGAAAGTCGTGAACGATCCATTAGCAAATCATAAGCACAATGATTCGAACCGATGTTTATTCTGGTCAGTTCGCCCGAGCACTCGCTCATAGCCCGATAACCTTGAAGGTGAGCACCGGCCAAATACTGCAGTTCAAGTCCATCGCGCCAGAGATTTTCAGATTGGGATGCCTCAGAAGAACTGGACAGTTTGTCTTGAAGTTTTCCCTATTTTAATTAGGGAATTATGGCTTTATAGAAGTATATTACTATGTCGTTAATTACATTATTATATGTGTGTGGATATCACCAGGACGCCAGGCGAGAAAGAGCGGGTAAACGAGCAGGTGTAGCAGCGAAGCAGAGTTGTTCTACCCCGCTGCTCTTCAGCGCCGCATGGTTACTCTTGCGAATGTCCTCGTGGGGATATTGGCGCTTCGAATTTAAGACGCGGCACGGTGGCGGGCCAGCGCGCGCATGTCCAAGCTGACGCCGAACGAGAAACTGTTCAGTTGCAGCGGGACGCTGCGGCTGAAGCCGGCTTCGAGATCTACGTAGCGGGCTGGCTTCATCTCCACGCCAAAATTGAAGCCGTTATCGCGGACAAGAGCGGCGCCACCGGTTTGCACGCTGGCGTCGAGGTAGCCTTTGCGATTGGTGGAGTTCCCGTTCGCGGAGCAGGTGGTCGCGGCGGAACAGCGGAAGACCCTACTGATGACGGTCTGTGTGCCCCAGGGAGCCACATCGTACGCGGAAGCCGTCAGGCTGAGCGGGCCGGCGTCAACTTCCGCGCCAGCTTCGGATTGAAGGTTGTAACCAAAGGTGATGAACGGACGGTGAAAGTACTTGGTGTCGCTGACGCTGTTGCCGACTCCCAAGTCCACGAACGGAGTGAAAACGCCGAAAGCGTGTTCAAGATGGTTTGCCCAATTCCAGGTGGCGTGACCAGTGCTGAAACCCTTCTTGGTCTCGCCGGTCGGCGCAGTAAGGTGAATGGTGGGATCGTAGTTGAGGAGTTCGCCGGCGAAGTTCCACTTCAAGTCCGCGCCTAAGCTTCCCAGGCCATCGCCAGAGACCGCTTGCGGATCGTTCTTCTTCACGGAAGAAGGAGTGCCTACAAAGTAGTAAGGAATGCCGAGGTCCACGCCGAAATGGCGGGAAAAGTTGTAGCCAACGCCGCTGCTCAAATCGAAGACGCTGCCATCACTGCTGGTGCTGCCTTCGAACTTCACGCCCGCGTTGAGTCCTGGGGTGAAGCCCTCAGCCGGCTTTGCAAGAGGACCAGTGGCCGGAGAAGCTGGAGACTGAGGGTAATCCGAAGAGCCATACGCAAGTAAGAGAAGCGAAAGAACAGCAACAGATCGAAGTGTTGGGTAAACGAAGTGGTGGACCAAATTAGGATGCTGCAAATTGCCCCCTTGTGGCTTTTCAAAGAACGCCGAAGTTACGCTCATGCGTTGGCGATTCGGAGAACTGTGGTGATTTTTACTTGCGAGAGACCGAATGTTGAAGGCTCTCCCGATTATGAGAGAAGTTTAGAGTCGAGAGAGGTGGTTGTGAACGGCCCGAGGTACAGGTTCCGGGAACATTTAACTGTACGAAAGCTCCGGTGGCCCACAGAACTATGCGTGGGAAGGGGCTAGCGTTAACCGGCGATGCGAAACAGCTGAGTGTTGTCACCATCGCTGGTTACGATGTCACAATTTAACGACGGCAGACGTTTAAGTAGTGTAAGAACGGGTGACAGTCCTTGGCTGAGAACGTGTTGGAAGGGTTTGCGGCACAAAAGGAAACGGTGCGCGAATCGCAACCGGGAGCGCTGAAAGCTTGCGAGCCGAAGGTCCTGATGTGGGCGATTGGGGAGCCCGGTGTTATGAGTGAAGGGATCAGGGTTGGAGAATTTGAGACCCTGTTCGTCAAACACTATCCGCGAGTTGTAGGGATTTTGCGGCGCATTGTCGGGGATCATGGGTGGGCTGAAGATTTGGCCAATGAAGTTTTTTTGAAACTTTATCGCCGGCCCCTAGCGCAGGAGCCAGAGGCCAATGTGGGCGGCTGGCTTTATCGAACGTCGACGAACCTTGGAATTGACGCGCTGCGTGCGACGGCTCGCCGGAGCCGATTCGAGCAAGCCGCAGGTCAGGATGCAAGGCAGAACAAACCCCCGGAAAATGGATTTGAGCGAGTGGAGCGGTTTGAGCGAGAGCAAAGGGTTCGCACAGTTCTGGCGGAAATTAAACCGCCACAGGCGCAATTGCTAGTAATGCGCGCGTCAGGAGATAGCTATAAAGAGCTGTCGGCAGCTTTGGAGATCGAACCTGGATCGGTAGGCACCCTTTTGGTTCGGGCAGAGGCAGCGTTCGAGCAACGTTATCGTGAGCTTTTTGGTTCAGAGGAGGACGTATGAATTGTGTCTCAGAAAATAGTTTGCGCGCGTATCACGATGCCGAGTTGAGCGCTGTGCAAGATGCAGAAATTGAGGCGCATCTTTCCCGTTGCGCCGACTGCGGAAAGCGGCTGGGTGAAATAGCGGCCACAGCTGCACGTGTGGAGAAGCAAATGGTTTCTTTAGGGGCTGCTTCGGCGGAAACGAAAATTGATGCGCAAGCCGCGCTTTCTCGCTTTAAAGCGCAGCAAGGTGCCGGGGTAGAGACGATGCCTTCGAGGCTCGATTTCGTTGCCGATGAAACCAATGTGCGGGCGAGGAGCAGGCGCTGGCGTCCCTTGTGGATTGGCGCTGTGGCCGCAACGATTTTGTTGTGCAGCCTGGCATTTCCATTCGGGCGCGGCCTGGCGCAGCGCTTTCTTGGGACTTTGCGGGTTGAAAAAGTACAACCGGTGCGCCTGGATTTTTCCGCTCTGGATGGGAACCGGCCATTACAGGAAATGTTGCGCCAGATGATTTCCGACAAAGTGGTGGTTACAGCCGATGAAAAACCGCAACCGGCTTCCACTGCCGCAGACGCGAGCCAGCTAGCAGGATTCTCTGCACACATGCTGGACGCGCGCACGGATACGCCGAAATTTATCGTTGGAGGGCAACACGCTTTCCATATGACGATTGACCGAACGCGCTTGCAGGATATTTTCGATCAAGCTGGACGTGCGGATCTTTTGTTGCCCGCTACTTTGGATGGGGCAAGTGTTTCGGTGAATGTACCGCGCTCCATTATGGTGGAATATGGCGATTGCCCAGAAGCGCACCCGGCGGGTAGTACGCAGCCCAAGCCAACAAAACCACGCGCGGCGGCATGGGCTAATTGCCTGGCTCTACAGGAAGTGCCGAGTCCAGTGGTCAATACCCCATCTGACCTCAACCTTGAGCAGTTAGCAGAAATTGGCTTTCAGCTTGCGGGGATGAGCGCCACACAGGCGCGTAGTCTTGGACAGACCATTGATTGGAAATCGACGCTGGTGCTGCCGATTCCGCGATTCGCGACTTCCTATAGTCAAGTCACGGTGAACGGCGTGCAAGGCACGTTGATCGAGGGCTCCGGGCGTGGCGGGCCTGACTATGTATTGGTTTGGGTAAAGAATGGGATCATCTATGGGCTGGTCGGCCACGGTGATTCGAGCAATGCGGTGGCGCTGGCGAACACGCTGAACTAAATCCCGTTGGCTCCTGGAGGGCACCTGGATCAAGCGGCCGTCTTTGCCATTCAAACGCTGGAACTGCGCAAAGTATTCGGGAACAAGATTGCGGTAGGCAATCTCACCCTGACGGTACGCCGCGGCGAAGTGTTCGGCTTCCTAGGACCGAACGGAGCTGGGAAGAGTACTTCCATCAAAATGCTGCTGGGGCTGGTGAAGCCCAGCAGCGGGCAAGCCTTCGTTCTAGGCGCGCCCTCCGACAATGTGGAAGTCCGGCGGAAGATTGGTTTTCTGCCTGAGGATTTTCGGTTTTACACCTGGCTTACCGCGTTCGAACTCCTGAAATTCCATGGCCGGCTGTGGGGGATGAGTGCGGCGCGTCTGCGCGAACGTGTTCCTGAGCTCCTTGAGCTAGTGGGACTGACTCCTCATCGCGAGAAGCGCTTGCGTGATTTCTCCAAGGGCATGCTGCAGCGTATTGGTTTGGCCCAGGCGTTAATTCACGAGCCAGAGCTGGTTTTTCTCGACGAGCCTACTTCCGGGCTTGATCCCATGGGGCGGCGGCTGGTTCGCGACATCATCCGCGCGGAGCGCGATCGCGGCGCCACAGTTTTTTTGAATTCTCACATTCTCAGCGAAATTGAAATCACCTGTGATCGTGTGGTGTTTATCAAGGAAGGGCAGGTGGTTGGCAGCCGCGATCTGCGGGCGAATCCCGATGGAGAAGTCCATGTCGTGGCGCGCGTGCAAAATGTATCCGCGGAAACGATTGCGGGACTCTCGCAATGGAGCCCCTCGGCGGCACTGGACGGAGAACTGTTGACACTTACTACCGCTTCCACTTCTTCCCTGCCGCACATTCTTCGTCACCTGGTGTCATGGGGAGGCGATGTATTTGAATTCAGGCCGCAAACTGTTTCACTCGAGGATCAATTTCTCAAGATTATGGGCGAGGATCGCGGACTTTGATGGGCGCATGGATCATGGCGGGCGTTACGTTTCAGGAAGCCGCGCGAAGAAAAATTCTTTGGACGGCGGTAGCCGCAGGAGCAGGATTTCTCGCGTTGTTCGGCACCGGAATGCATTTTCAGGTGAAGGATCTAGCTAGCCACAACGTGCCGCCGTTGATTGGCCATCAAGTGCAAGTGGCGATGCTTCAGGTGGGATTTTACGCCGTCGATCTTCTTGCGGTGGTCATGACTATATTGACCTCCGTGGATACGCTTTCGGGCGAAATATCCTCGGGGACGATCCAAGCCATCGCTACCAAACCGATTTCGCGATGGGAAGTGTTGCTGGGCAAATGGATGGGCTTTGCGGGCATGATTGCCATTTATGTGAGTGCGATGTTTGGAGGGGTTTCCGCGATTGGGTATTTCATCGCCGGCGTGCCCCCGCATAACGCAGAGCGCGGAGCGCTGCTAGTTTTTCTGGAATGCTTATTACTTCTGGCGGTTACATTCGCTTGCGGAACCAGGTTTTCGACGTTGGCGAACGGGGTGATCGTCCTGGGCCTTCACGGCCTAGCATTTATTGGAGGGTGGATTGAGCAGATCGGGGCGATGACTACCAGTCCGCGTCTAGTCACACTGGGTATCGTTTCCAGCTTGATCATGCCGAGCGAGTCGATGTGGCGCCGGGCTTCGTTCGAAATGCAATCTTCGCTCACGCGATCCATACAGTTCACTCCATTTTCAAACGCATCGGCACCAAGCCCAGTGATGGTGGGTTATGCAACGTTGTATCTGCTTATCGCGCTCGTCGTTGCGCTCTATAATTTTCAAGAACGCGATCTCTAAATATTGGTCGAACAAACGTTCCGGCTGATAGCCGACACGAGTCTCTGCATTGGCAAAAGTGAAGTGCTTTCGGCTCGGTTTTTCGCGGACCGTTAGAGGTTATACTTCTCGCGCAAACGACCGCTTACTGAAACGAGGACCGATGGTTCGTCTTACGAGATGCCTTCTTTGGTTATTTTTCGTGGTCGCAATGGGTATGGCTGCAACTGGTGAGGCGCGAGCGCAAGGCTCCAATAGCGGCAAAACATCTGACGCGGCGGTTATCGGGCAGGCTGCACCTGCGTTCGACGTCAACGCGGCGGTTGAAACTTATTTGGGGAAGATGCCGGCGGCGGAACGAGCGCGTTCGAATGCCTATTTTGAAGGGGGATATTGGCTGCAGCTCTGGGATTTTTTTTCGACGGTACTGGTGATGGGGGTGCTGCTGCGATTTCGGCTGTCAATGCGCATGCGCGATTTAGCCGAACGCATGACGCGCTTTCGCCCACTGCAAACCGCGATTTATTGGGTGCAGTTCATCGTCCTAGTGACCATAGTGACGTTTCCGCTTACGATTTATGAAGGTTATATTCGCGAACATAAATATGGCCTGTCGAACCAAACTTTTGGTCAGTGGATGCGGGACCAAGCGGTGGTGCTGGTCATCGGCATAGTCTTGGGCGCGATTTTCATGGTGCCACTATTCGGACTGGTGCGGCGCCTGCGCAAGAACTGGTGGGTGTGGGGAGCTGTCGCGACCGTAGTGTTTATCGCTTTTATCGCCCTGATCGCGCCGGTTTACATCGCGCCGCTATTCAACAAGTACACCAAGCTGGAAGATCCGAGCATTAAGGACCCAATTCTCAGCATGGCGCGCGCTAATGGAATTCCGGCGATGGACGTGTATGAGTTCGATGCTTCACGGCAATCCAATCGCGTGAGCGCTAACGTAAGTGGGTTCGCGGGAACTTTGAGAATTTCGCTGAACGACAATCTTCTGAAGCGCTGCACGCTGCCGGAGATTGCAACCACTATGGGACACGAGATGGGCCATTACGTTCTCAACCATATATATAAAGGCCTGGTGATGAATGGGGTGGTGATCGTGATTGGCTTTGCATTTCTGAGCTGGGGGATAAATTTTGCTCGGTCGCGATGGGGAGAGCGTTGGGGCGTCCGGGACATTGGCGATGTCGCGGTCCTGCCGCTGGCGGTGATCGTACTGTCCAGTTATTTTTTTATTACAACGCCGATAAATAACACCATCACGCGCACCATGGAATTTGAGGCTGACATGTACGGGTTAAATGCCGCACGGCAACCGGATGCCGAGGCGAACGTGGACCTGTTGTTGGGTGAATATCGCAAAATGGATCCAGGACCCATCGAAGAGTTTGTGTTCTTCGATCACCCCAGCGGGCGGACGCGGATTACGGCCGCGATGCGCTGGAAGGCTGAACATCCGGAGGCGGCATCGGCGGAAGAGCTGGCCAGGCCGATGTTCGGTACGCCATAAATCGATTCGCTTAGTTGCGGAGAAAACAAAACGAATATCAGTCCCACTAAATAATTGAATTGACGAGTGGTTTGCTGAGTAGAGGCTCCATCACGGCAAAGAGATCAATGCTGCGGATGGGCTTGGAAACATATCCGTCCATACCAGCAGCCATGCATCGATCTTGATCAACCTTCAAGGCGTGGGCAGTCACGGCTGCGATGGGGGTGCGCTTGCCCGTGATTTTTTCCTTCTCGCGGATTGCGGCGGTGGCCTCGAAGCCATCCATTCCGGGTATTTGAATATCCATGAGCACCAGCTGCACGACGTCGAGGCCCCCGTCGGTATAATCCTGTATGGTTTTGGCGCGGCGCGGCGGTAAGTATTCGGTGACAGCGGGTCAATACTGCCCTGCTCTTCAGGAGGCACCAAATGCCCGATCGGATGCAGTACGACGAGAGTGATCCACGCCATCACCCGCAGAAATTGAAGCAAACGCTGAAAGACACTGCCCAGCACGCGCGTGAGGACGTGTCCAAGATCTCCGATCCCAAAGCTCAGGCACTTTTTGAAACAAGCGCCGAAGTCTTGTTGGGCCTTGCGAAAGCCTTCGAGGATTTTGAACAAAAGCGCGAAGAAGCATGGAAAACCGCCGGCTCGCGCCAATAGCGGCATGCTGAACATAGATCACCCACGTCAGCTCAGCGCAGCGTGAGTGTAGAAACCACATCGCGGCGAGATTTTATTAAATTGGTGAGCGCTACTTCGTGCGCCACGACGCTGCCGATACGCCTTCTATCTTCTTACGAAAAGCCTGCACTAAGCTTCCCCCAATCAGTTGAGGGACCAGCGGACTATATTTTGCGTATAGCGGCGACGCCCGTCGAGATCGCGCCGAAACATATCGTTTCCGCAGTGACCTACAACGGACAATTCCCTGGCCCATTATTGCGCTTCAAAGAAGGCCGGGCGGCGAGCGTGGAAATTCACAATGAGACGGACACACCCGAGCAGTTGCATTGGCACGGACAGATGGTGGCCGTCGATGTGGATGGGGCTGCGGAAGAGGGCACACCATTCATTCCAGCACACGGCATGCGTCGAATCGCGTTTATGCCACGGCCATCTGGTTTTCGGTTTTACCATACGCATAACCGAGCGGGCGCCGACTTGCATGCCGGCCAATATAGTGGGCAGGTTGGTCCAGTTTACATTGAGCCTGCATTGAGTCCGGGCGACTACGACCGCGAAGTATTCTTGGTGCTAAAAGAATTCGGACCGTCGTTCAGCCAGGGCGGCGATATGGCGCAAGATTTTCTGACTGGCACGAAGATAAAAGATCTGGAATCGGGTGGTGAATCGGCGATGAAGGCATCTCTTGCGAAGGGCCTGCCGCATGGTTACGAAGTGGGCTACCAATACTTCACCGTAAACGGGCGCATGCTGGGGCACGGGGAACCGGTGAAGGTAAGGCCAGGTGAGCGGGTGTTATTTCATGTTTTGAATGGAAGCGCCACGGAAATTCGCAGTTTGGCTCTTCCAGGACACACGTTCAAAGTTGTCGCGCTGGATGGCAATGCGGTGCCCCATTCGACGGAAGTGCCGGTGCTCTGGCTAGGAACTGCGGAACGCATTTCCGCCATTGTGGAGATGAATCATCCCGGTGTTTGGATTATGGGCGATTTGGCGGACGATGATCGCCATCACGGGATGGGTATCGTGTTGGAGTATGCAAACCGTGCAATGAAGCCTGCTTGGGTAGCGCCGAAACCATTTCATTGGAACTATGCGCGCTTCGCAAAACCGGGTGGGAGCGCTGCTGAGCCTGACGATACGTTCAAGATGATTTTTTCAAAGGATAACGCGGCTGAAAACGGCTTCAATCGCTGGACCATCAATGGAGTCGCGTATCCGATGCTTCAAAAAGTTGAGCCAGCGTCATTTCATTTGAACCAGGGGCGTCGTTACCGGCTTCGCATGCGTAACGCGAGCGACGACATTCATCCGGTGCACTTGCATCGACACAGTTTCGAAATAGCCAAGATAGCGGGCATCAAGACCGCGGGAATTATGAAGGATGTAGTGATGCTCGGCGGTTACCAGGAAGTTGAGGTGGATTTCGTGGCCGACAATCCGGGCCTCACCCTGTTCCACTGCCACCAACAATTGCATATGGATTTTGGGTTCATGACGGTCTTCGATTATGTTTGAAGCACACTTTCAGTAGGGACGGACGGCGCTGGAGCCTCTTCTTAATCGCACCACCTTGGATTTACTCTCTCTAGTTCCCGCTCTTTGACTTTCGGGAGGACTTGATCGTTACTTCCTGTCAGTCACGATTAACTCGATTCAAAGTGCACGAGGCTTTGGGTGCATTAGAATGCCTGTATTCCGGAGGAGATATGAAACAAGTTTTGATTGCAGTGCTTGCAACTCTGCTGCTAGGAACGCACAACTCGCGTGCCCAAACGAAGCTCTCCGTCAAATGGGAAGAGCTGAGTGCGGCTGACTTCCGGCGGGCCATCGAGCAATCCAGGGGCACCTGCCTTCTGCCGTTTGGCATCCTCGAAAAACATGGGCCGCAACTTCCGTTGGGCACGGACTTGTTGAATGTGCGGCATGCCTCGCTGCATGCAGCGGAAAAGGAATACGCGGTGGTGTTTCCGGAATATTACTTTGGGCAGATTTTTGAAGCGAAACATGAACCCGGAACGGTCGCCTATAGCAGAGAACTTCAATTAAAACTGCTACAGGAAACTACCGATGAGATGGCGCGCAACGGGTGCAAGAAAATTGTGATCGTAAACGGCCATGGTGGAAACGAAAGCCTGCTGCCCTTCTTTGCGCAATCCCAACTGGAAAAACAGCATGACTACGTGGTGTACGTCCAATGGGGGCGCGACGAACCCAAGGGCGGCCCGCAAAAAAAAGATGCACTGGACATGCACGCCGGGCAATCGGAAACTTCCACGATGATGATTTCTCATCCCGAGCTGGTGCATCTGGATCGAGCTCCCAGTGAATCGGGCGCCGACCAGAAACGGATCAACCTTCCCGCCGATGTTTATACCGGGATTTGGTGGTACGCGCGTTTTCCCAATCACTACTCTGGCGACGGCGCGCTGGCTACCAGGGAACTCGGTGAATTTGAAATGAATGCGTGGATTGATGCTATTACGGCGGCCATTCGCGCTGCCCAAGCTGACGATCAAAGCCTCCGGCTGCAAAACGAATTTTACGAGAAAAGTAAGCATCCGCTCGATACCCGGCCCTAGTTTTGAGGGACTGAATATCGGCAGACGCCGGATATTACTGGATGATGGCGAATGATTTTGTTTTTTGACGTACGTTACTTGCGGCGGAGCTGCTCAACCCAACGGAAGAGTACTTGATCGAAGGGCGCTTCCACGTCCAGGAATTCGACGCCCATGCCGATACGCGGCTTGAGCACGCGAACTACCGCCAGAGCTTCGACGACTTGATCTTTGCGGGTTAGAGTTGCACGAACGCGGCAACCCACTTTGAAGGCCTTACTAGAGCAAATAAAAGCGCCGGCAATGGAAAGATCGGAGGTTACGCCACTGGCGGTCGTGCCGGTTTCGAGATCGAGCAAAATGGCGTCGCCAGCAAAAGGATAACGAATGGAATATCGCCGGTCGCGCACTGCGATGGAGCGCCACGGTCCACTTGAGGATGGGTCTTGCATGAAGATTACATTACTCACAGTCGGATGAGGTCTGAGCGGCTAAAAAAGCCGTTGGGAAGCTCCCTCGCTAGACAAATTGTCTCTTGGAACCACTGGATGTGGAGCATTTTCAAATCTCATATTTGCGAAAAAGCTAATAGCTGGGTGCGGTAGCGGCGCAGGCGCCCGCGAATTGTCGTTATTAGCCGCTACGACAAAGCCTACAAGACCCCGTCGTAGGAGCGTAAAACCGAATGCTATTCTGCACAGGTACCTCTATCTTTCAGGCGAAAACTACAAATGCGCGCGGACGGGCTGCGGCAAAGTGATCGTGTAAATTTCCGAATGCCGGTGGAGGCATCGTGGTTCGGCAACAACGGGACTACGTTCAAACGCACAGCAACAACCATGCTGGTGAGCAAGAACGGTGGCGTGTTGAGGCTCGCGGAGAGACTGCCCGCCGGCCAGGAACTGACGCTGCGCCGCCAACAGGATGGCGAGGTGTGGAAATCCGCGCGGGCGCGGGTGATAGCTGAAATTGACCAGGATCCCGAAGGCTTTCTTTACGCTTTTCAAATTTTAGAGCCGCGCGCGGATTTCTGGGACATCGAATTTCCAGCCCTCAGTAAAGCCGACGACGCGGTCGCGCGGTTGTTGATGGAGTGCAGTTTTTGCGAGCGGCGGGAAGTGGTGTATTTAAATCCGTTAGAACTTAAGTCTTTCGAAATGCGCAAGTGCGTTGCACGCGTTTGCAGCCAATGCGCGGCTCCCTCCATCTGGATAGAAGCGCAATCCGAAATGGCCACGCCAACGGTGGAAGGGTACGTGGCAAACATCGATCAACATGTTGTGCCGCGGCGAAAACGCCCGCGGGTCAAGACGCGAGTGCTGGCATGTATCCGGCGGCGAGGGTTTGAGGAAGAAATTGCCGTGTGTGAAGACTTATCCAAGGGTGGACTCAGTTTCCGCAGCCGTAATCAATACCCGGAAGGTACCCGCGTGGAAGTTGCGGTACCGTTTACTCCTGGGAGCGGCGCCATTTTTGTTTCGGTTCGAATCGTATTTTCGGTGGCACTGCCCGGCGCGGGCCTTTTCAAGCATGGCGGGGCGTATGTAAAGACATTGTCGGGGTCGGGTGCTTGAACGTTTAGATCTCAGTTAGAGATTAAAACAGTGAATCGCGTACTTCGACAGGTCGGCGGAATTCGAACGGATGTTAATGTTTGTCTTTAAGTTTGCCTAAACGGATCCATAGAGAAACAGCCAATCAGGAAATTGGGGGGCTCACACGAAAAATAATTAGTCGAGGACGGCAACAGATCCTCGTTCGCTACGGCGCCGATGCAGGTAATGCATGGCAATATTCAGATAAATCTCACCACAGGGTGTTTCCAACCCCAGGACCATGGCTTCGGTATCGACGGTGCTCGACAGGCCGGTGTCGTCCGCGTGAATTTCCGGGGGAAACACCTTGAAGCGAAATCCCTGGTCATTCAACAGCGTCACGGAATTCCCAATAACCATATTGGCCAGCTCGCAAACAGTCTCGCGCACCAATTGCTCGCTCGCAGTAAGCTCTGTTCCGGCCAAATGGCTGGCAACCTTTACGGCCACCTCCGACGAGAGATCGAGGATTACCCGACCTTCGATGTCGCCTTTGATGGCAATCAGTGCGGCTACACCTTTGCGGCGATAGGTGTCTTCGTCCATGGTGAGATCGATTATTTTCGCGGACGATTGAAGCAAATCGGAAAATACAGCGTCGGCTGCATTGATAAAGGGTTGGATTAGCTCCATTCTCATGCGTGTTCTCCTGCCAGCACGGTGGGTGCGCCGGCGGCCGTTGGGTCGTCGCTCAATACGTAACGCAAAATTTCGTAAAGCACTTCGGGTTTTACGGGCTTCTGTACGAAGTGTTTGGCGCCCTTTTGCAAAGCGGCCAAGATATTCTCCTGGTAGCCGACGGAGGAAACCATGACGATGCGGGCGTCGCTGTGCTGGCGAACAATGCGTTCCACGGCTTCGATGCCTTCCATCTGTGGCATGGTGATGTCCATCAAGACGATATCCGGCTTGGTACGGTTGAACTCCGCGATGGCGGTGAGACCATCGCCAGCCTCGCCGGCCACTTCCCCGCCGAAAGTCTGGATCATTTTGATGAGGTTCTTGCGCGCGAATACGGAATCGTCTACCACCAGGTAGCGGACAGATTTATTATCTTTGCGTTGAAGGGCGGCAAATTGTGGCATAAGAGTCTCCTTGGGCCGGGAACCGGTTCAGTTTCGATGAGAAACGGAAATAGTCTCGGCTTTTTCCAACTTATCTTTTTCCTTTTTTTCTGAATTCATTCTTTCCGTGCCGTACTGGCTCGACAAATACGAGGCTAAGCCATCGAGTGGTACAATCCTGTTGGCGTAACCCTTGGCGATTGCGGCGCGCGGCATGCCGCTCACTACGCAACTCTCTTCGCTCTGCGCGATGGTCATTCCGCCGGCAGCCTTAATGGCGCCCAATCCTGCAGCTCCATCGTCACCCATTCCGGTCATCAAGACTCCGACCCCGGTAAGGCCAAATTCCTGGGCTACGGAATGAAACAGAACATCCACGGAAGGCCGATGACCATTCACCGGGGCCGCATCGTTCAAAACCACCATGTCACCGCGAGGCATGCGGCGAACCATCATGTGACGGTTTCCGGGGCACAAGAGTACGCGACCTGCCAAAAGAAGATCGCCGGAGCGTGCTTCGTGAACGTCCAACGGGGAGCACTCGTCTAAACGCCGGGCAAACATTTCCGTGAAGCCCTCGGGCATGTGCTGCACGATTAAAATGGAAGATGGAAAATCCGCGGGAAGCTGCGAAAGCATGAACTGCAAGGCGTTTGGCCCGCCGGTGGAAATACCGATGGCGATAATGCGATTGGGCGGTACGGCGAGGCCAGGCTTCTTCTTCAAAGCTACTGGCGATTCCGAGACGACCGCAGTCGGTAAGCGATGGCCGGAAGCGCGCTTGGCAACTTTGATTTTCTCGATAAGCTGATCGGCGATGGCGTCCAAATGGCCGACCGCGGCGTCCTGCGGCTTGGCGACGAAGTCGACCGCACCCAATGCCAGGGCCTTAAATGTTGAGTAGGCGCCCTCTTTGGAATGCGTGCTGAACAAAATTACCGGGACCGGGGCACTCTTCATGATCAGCCGCAGGGTTTCCATACCATCCATGCGCGGCATTTCCAGATCAAGAGTGACGACGTCGGGGCGCAGCTCCTGGATTTTCTTCAGGGCGAAGGCCCCGTCCATGGCGGTACCCACCACCTCTATGGCGGCGTCGCGCGCCAAAATTGCGGGGATGAGCTTGCGCATCAACGCGGAGTCGTCAACGACGAGAACTTTGATTCGATCGCTCATGCAATTGCTTCCATGGGAAGGGCCTTTGAGAATCGAGATACCACCGCGGGTACGTTCAGAATCAGGACGACGGTGCCGTCGCCGAGTATGGAGGCACCGGTTACCAGATCGCTGGACACAATGTCGCTAGGCAGGGCTTTGATTACCAATTCTTCCTCGCCCACCAACGAGTCCACGAGCAAGCCAAAACGCTTTTCCGCTGCACCAATCACGATTACGAAGCGGGTCTTCTTTGTTGGCGAAGCGGGCGAAGCAGCAACAGCGTGTATGTGATCCAAGCGGTTTAATCGCACCAGGGTGAGAAGCTGATCCCGCAGACGCAAAATTTCGCGCTGATCGACCATGTGAATCTCTTCTTCGCGAATGCGCGTGATTTCCACGACAGAGGACAAGGGAACAGCAAACAGGCGGCCACCAACGCGAAACAATAATGTTTGAATGCTAGCGAGCGTCAACGGCGCGCGCAGTTGAATGGTGGTGCCTTTGCCCAGCTGGGTGCTCACGTGCACCGTGCCCTTGAGCTTGCCCATCGCCGAGCGAACCACATCCATTCCAACGCCGCGGCCGGACACTTCGGTAACCGCTGTTGCGGTGCTGAAGCCGGGCTCAAAAATCAAATTCAAAACTTCCTGCTCGCTAAGACGTATCGCTTCGTCCTGTTTGAGAATTGTTTTTTCCACTGCTAGCGCTCGCAGCTTGGTGGTATCCATGCCGCGGCCATCGTCGCGTACTTCGATAACCACTTGGGCGCCTTGATGATAGGCGTTCAGAAAAACGGTTCCACGCGCAGGTTTGCCGGCGGCGACCCGTTCATCTACTGGATCAATGCCATGATCAACGGCATTACGAACCAGATGCATTAGCGGTTCGGCAAGTGAATCGAGAATCCCTTTATCGAGATCGGTGTTTTGCCCGGTAACTTGCAGGGCCACGTCTTTGCCGCACTGTTTCGCGACATCTCGGACGACGCGCGGGAATCGCCGGAACAATTGCTCGACCGGCACCATGCGAATCTTCAACACGCATTTGTGCAATTCATCGAGAACTCGCGTTTGAAAGGCCATGGCGTCGGCGAGTTTCGTTCTGACAGGATCGCGGGCGTGACTCTTATCGAATTCCGCCAGCGTGCGATTGAGCATCGATCTACCAATGATGAGCTCACCGACCAGATTCATTACAGCGTCGATTCTTGAAGCGTCAACTCGCAGGGACGTTTCGGTTATGGCTGTTACCGCGGCGCCGACCGCACTTCCCGCGGCGGGCGTTGGGTCGTCGGGATGCTCGGCATGAGCGAGATTGGCCTGCACTTCGAGGAGATCGTCCAATAATTCATGCTCGGCGATTCCCGCGCGCTCGATGCGCACGTCCGATACGATCGCAGGAATGCGGCAGCGTTGCGCCAGTGCGTCTGCCGTAAATTTCGTAGCCAAGGCGGCTTCAACAACTTCCACGGTGGCGGCGGCGATGTTGTCCTCCGGCCGCAGGGCGATTACCGTGCCGCTTCCATGAAGTACATTGCGAATCAATTGAAACGCAGCCGCGCGCATCAAGCTGTTGGGATCAACGCGCAAAGCCAGGTTATAAACTGATTCGTCGCGGTGCACAGCCTCGGAGATCATCAGCTGCTCATATTCGGTCCAGGCGAATGTCGCCGCCATTTGGGAGCCATGAGGCTCGTGGGCAGCCGGATCCTTTTTCGAAGAGGGGCCCTCGAGTAAGTCTCGAATCATTTTGTGCAGGTGAATTCCGGAAGGCGGCTCGGAACTGCGCTCGTAAGCAAAGAGCATGGCGCCGAAGATGTCGGCGGCGGACAGCACGATCTCCGCAATTCCGGCTCCCCGCGATTGCACTACCTCGGGTGTGAGTACTTCTTCCAACGCATGAGCCAACTCGCTCAATTGGCCAAATCCGCAGGCGGCGGCATCGCCTTTCAGGGTGTGGACGGCGCGGCGGACGCCGCGAAGAACTTCTTCATCGCCTGGGTGTGTTTCCAGTTGCAGCCCGCCTTCATTAAGAGCTTGCAACAATTCATAGGCGCTTTCGAAAAAAAGCGCGCGCAGTTCAGCGCCGCGATCTTCAGGCTGCCGGCTCATGTGCGAGCCTCCAAGCGCTGGTACGCGGTGCCGTTATTTTCGTGGATCATTTTGAATTTTTGCGTCAGGCCAAACAGGCTCTCGGCATGACCGACAAACAGGTAGCCGGCTGGATTCAAGCAATGCCAGAACTTGTCGATGAGGCGCTTCTGTTCTGCTTCGTCGAAATAAATCATGACGTTGCGGCACAAAATAATATCGTTGCGGCGCGGAAGAAATTCAGTTTTCAAATTGTGAAAATCGAACTGTACAAGGTCTTTTAACTGCTGCTTGACGGCGTACTTGTCTCCCAGTTTTTCGAAATAGCGCAAGCGGCAGGTGTAATCGACCGGCTCCATCTGCGGCTCGGTGTATTTACCTTCCTGACCGGTGCGCAAACTTGCATAGCTGATGTCCGAAGCTACAATTTCCAATTTCCAGGGAGGCGGAATCAGGGGTTTGGGAGTCGGCATCTCGAAAGGCAGTGGATTCCGCAGATAGTAATAAGCCAGAGCATCGGCGATCAGGATGGCCACGGAGTATGGTTCCTGGCCGGCGCTGCAACCTGCGCTCCACACGCGAATATGAAAATCGCGGCGTTCCTGCTTGCGTCGGAGAATCTCTTCAAGCACGGATTTTTGCAGTAAATCGAGTTGCGGGCGATTGCGAAAGAAACTTGTTTCGTTGACGGTCAGATTTTCAAGGAGCAGCGCCAGTTCCGGGCGTCCATCGCGGCTAGTTAGAAGGCGATAGTAAGAATAAAAGGAATCGAGCTGGCAAACTTTGAGGCGGCGTTGCAGGCGGTCTTTCAAAAAGTGCGAGCGACGTTCATCGAAAAACATTCCGCATTCCTGATACACGAGGGTCTGCAACAGTTTCAATTCGGGTTCCGTCAGTTGGACCGGCGGTGCGGCGATCGTTCCCATTTTCGGCTATGCAGCCTTTCCTAAACGGCTTCGTGCTCGACCACCAAATTACTTCGACAGCGCGAGTGATTCCGCAGCTGCTTCAAGGCTTCGCAAGTCGCGTGTGTACATCAACTTTGGTATGTCCAGCAAAATGATTAAACGGCCCTTCAACTTACCGACTCCGGTGACATAACCCGATTCGCCATCGGCAAAAACCGAGCCTGGCGGCTCGATGTCCGCAGGCGGAATTTTTAAGACTTCGGATGCCGCGTTCACGATCAGGCCGACCAACTTGTTATCGATCTCGACGACGAGAATGCGGTTTTTCTTGTCGGCGACGGTGTACACCTGTCCGAATCTTTTTCGCAAATCCATCACCGGAATAATTTTGCCCCGCAGATTGATGACGCCCTCGATGATGTCCGGCGCGCTGGGCACCGCGGTAATTTCCGGGACGCGCACGATTTCACGTACCGCGGAGATACGTACTCCGTACGTTTCATTACCGATGCGAAATCCCACGACCTGTAAATCTTTTTCCATCCCATGATCTCCGGCGCTTCAGGGACGAGCGAGTTCGGCGTATTCGAATTCTTCTGAACCCCGCGAGGATTCGCCCGAGCGTCGTGTGCCGTGCGTTTCGCCCCGGCGTCCCTTGGGGTGCACAGAACGGTCGAGAACAAATCGATCCATGCTGTCTAGTAAGTTGCGGGAGAGTTTCAACATCTGCTCGGCGGCCGCGGAAAGCTCCGTGGAGCTGGATGCGGACTGCTGCACCAATTCGCGCATTTTATCCATGGCACGCACCACCGCTTGAGCGCCCGAGGCTTGTTCTTCGACGGCGGAATTGATTTCTTGGGTGATCTCCGTGAGGCGGCTGGTGGCCTTGGCGATTTGTGAGGAGCCAACCGACTGTTCGTTGGTGGCTGCGCCAATCTCCTGCGAGAATTTATAAACTTCAGTGACCACATTTTCGATTTTGTGTAATGCGGCCCCAAGATCGTTGCCCAGGCTGAGACCTTCTTCCACGATGCGCGTGCTGCGCTCCATGTTTTCGACGGCCTGGCGCGCTTCACGCTGAATACTTTGAATGAGGTCGGCAATTTCCTTGGTGGATTGCGTCGATTTTTCCGCTAGCTTTCGCACTTCGTCGGCTACCACGGCGAAACCCAAACCGTGTTCGCCGGCTCGCGCCGCTTCGATGGCCGCGTTTAAAGCCAGCAAATTGGTCTGTTCGGCGAGGTCGTCGATGACTTCGATGATTTTTCCGATGTCGTCAGCGCGATGGCCCAACACATTGATGATTTCCGCGGACGATTGAATTGCATGATTGGTGCGGTTCAGCCCGTCGGTAGCTTTCTCCATGGTTTTAATGCCGGTAACAACTTCTTCGCGAGACCGGTTGGCGATATCCAACAGCACCTTCGCGGTATCCGCGACACGCTGAATGGAAGTCACCATCTGATCGATAGACGCGGAGGTCTCCGCAACGCTGGAGGCCTGCACCTGGGTATTCTTGACGACGTTCTGGACGTTGATGCTCATTTCGTGCATGGTGCTGGTAACTTCTTCAATGGCCGAAGAAGCTTGCACGCTCACTTTCGCGGACTCGTCAGCAGCCCCCGCCACTTGATTCGAACCGGCAGAAACCTGTCCTGCGGAATCGCGGGTGGTGCGGACGAGATCCTGAAGGCCATGGGACATGCGCGAGAAAGCGTTGCCCAGAGTGTCGCGCTTCGAACGTGGCGCGACCTCAATGGTCAAGTCCCCTTCTGCGACCGCCATTGACACGGCGGCCATTTCCTTGAGGTACGCGACCATATTGTTGAAGGTGGTAGCCAAGGCTCCGATCTCGTCAGTGCGATGAATGTCGATGTTTTGATTGAGGTCCCCGGAATCGGCGATTTCTCTGGCCACGGTAATCAAATGTGTCAACGGATCAGTGATGGATTTCGCGGTGTAGTAAGCAATCAGCGATCCCAACAGCATCGCGAAAAACGTCCCGCCCAAGGTCGCATAGGTACTCGCGTTGCTGGCCGTGTTAGCGGACTTGGAGGTCTCATCGAGCGACTTGCTGATGTCGTCATTGATATGATCGAGGACCACGGACGATTTGGTGAGCCATGAACTGGGATCTTTCTGCAAATAGAAAATCTGGAGATCTGAGACGGTGGCGTCACCGGCATCCACCTGGTGGCGCTTGGCCAAGAGAGGTTTCGCAAAGTTGTCGGCCCAGCTTGCTTCAGTGTTTTCAACCTGCGTGAGCGCGGACTTCAGATTGTCAGACCCGTCCTGAGCTTGGCCGCGCTTGATGGCATCGGCAATGTCCACGAGACCTTTGTTGACCTTTTCTTCATCGCGGGGGTCGCCGCTCAGAAGATAATTATTGAGGTTCAGGCGGTTCAACATGATCTGGTAACGCACGGCTTCAATCGTGCGAACGCTGTCGAGTGCCGTCGAGGCGTCCAGCCGCGCCGAGCGCTGGCGCAATCCGGCGAAGATATTGACGACCAGCAGCAACACCAGGACGGCCAGCACCGCGCCGAAACCCACATATAGTTTCTTGCCTATCTTCATTACCAAACCCCTCCGGGTACTTTGGCCTATGAGCCCGTAGCTAAAGTTTCGGCTGCAGCCCGATACTTTTTGCCCTTAAGTTCCTGAATTCGTGAAACTAAATTCGACGATTTGGGTGGTCTCTTCTGGTGCGGGCAGAAACTTCCATTCCTTTACCGCGTCCTGACAGGCCTGCACCAGCAGCGGATGTCCGCCGACAACTCTTGTGCTTCGCACATGGCCGTCCGGCGTAATCACGACTTCGATTTTCACCTTGCCGCCTACACTCATACGTTTTGCTAATTCCGGATAGACTGGGGCGACCTTGGTCTTGATTTTTCGCTTGCTCTCATCGGTACTGCCCGTCTGCGCCGATAGTGCCGCCCCGCTAAAGACAGTGAGAGCACTGGCAGTTAACATCAGTTTTTTCCATTGGCCCGTTGTCATTGAAGACCCATCCCGTGTTTGGAGATAACCCCGAGAAGAGAAAGGCACGTGCAGGGCCACGGCTTCAGGGGTTAGAGAGACCAGAGCGGGAACAAAAGTTTCTCTCTCAAGTGATAGAGAACTGTGAAGTTATCTGGAAGGACAGAGTGGACAGATTTCTCTCGAGCACGAAAAATCGTCTCATGCGGCAGCTGACAGCTGATAGGGGTCTCAGGCTGAGACGCGTGGAGCAACGGGCCCGGATTTGAATCCCTGATTCTAGAAACACTCCCCGCCAGAATGGTTGACTCACATTGAGACTCCCCGTTAGCTTGGTGGTGCTTGCGAATGCGTCAAGTTGAGACGCACGCAATCCCCCAGACGCCATGCGTGGAACGAAGTCTAAATTCGTAAGTCGCCCTGCGCGCCGCGCAGGCAAGGCTGACGCCGTAGATTTACCCTTGGTGCGCCACGCTGACGAGCTCATGGAGCTTGCCGTGGATGCCGCGCAGTCGCGCCAACTGCCCGATTTTCTGCATCGGTTCGCGCAACGTTCAGCGCGCATGTTGAACGCCGCGTGGGGTGCGGTGCTGGTGTTTCGCGGCCGCGAAACCGACTCTTACGAAACTCCACAAGTTAAACCGCTCTTCTCGCACGAAGGCCGCGGGTGGTTGATTTCCGCAGCCAGCGAACCGCGCCTGGGCATTGAATTTCGCGACCTGCCAGTGGACGCCACGAGTTATACGGCCAGCGAGACAAACCGACCTGCGGTGGCGTTTGTCTCCATTGCCGCCAGCGATGGCGAACGCCTGGGAACGCTGTGCCTTATTCGCAAGAAAGCACCGTTCACCAGCAATGAGAACCGGGTCTTGCAGGCGCTGGCCAGCCATGCGGCGCTATCGCTCGAAAACTTCCGCCGGTTTTCACAGCTGGAACGTTCGAAGCGCCAATGGGTTGAGGATATTGACGCCATCAGCGATTACATCGTGGTTCATGATCGCAGCTGGAAAATCGTGCGCACCAATCGCTCTTTGTCATCGCATCTCGGCGTGCCACCAGTCGCGTTGGTCGGCGAAGCAATGGCCAGCTTGCGGCAAATCGTGGAGGCTGGCAGCGATTTGCCATGTCCATTTTGCAGGGACACCAAGCAAGTCCGCGAAGAATACGTCGCCGCATCCGCAGAGCGCATTTTTCTAATCTCCACCTCTCGAACCCCAGGCGTTAGTGACGATGACATTCGCACGATTCACGTGCTCAAGGACATTACCGACCGCCGCGAGGCGGAGCGCCGCTACCGGGAGCTTTTCGACAGCATTCAGGAGGGGCTGTTCTTCGCTACGCCGGATGGACGGTTCATGGACGTAAACGACGCCATGGTGCGAATGCTGGGTTACGCGTCGCGAGATGAGTTGCTCCGCGCGGATGTGGGGCCTCATTTGTATCCTGTGCCGGCTGCACGCGAGCGATTTCTTTCGAAGCTCGCTGAATATGGTGTTTTGCGAAATTACGAGGAGACCTTGCGGCGCAAAGACGGCACGCTGCTGCACACGCTGCAAAATATTACCGCAGTGCGCGATGCCAGCGACCGCATTGTTCAGATTCGCGGCTTGATGCTGGACGTCACCGAGCAGAGAACATTTCAATCGCAGTTGCAACGCGAGCGCGATTTCAATCAGAAGATTCTGAATACTACGCAAAGCATGATCTTGGTGCTGGATACCGCCGGGCTCATCAGCTATGCGAACCGCCGCTGCTATGAAATGGGTTATCAGGAAAGCGATCTTATTGGACACCGGTTGGTGGACTGGATTGAACCGAGCCACCGCCAGGATTTTGAAGACGCGCTCGATACCACCGCACATGGGCAGCAAGTCGAAAACATCGAGCTTCGTGTGCGCCGCAGTGATAGCTCCATGGGACATTTTTCCATCAGTTTGAGCCCCATGCGCGACGAACAAAAAACGGTAAACAGCGTCGTGGTGGTGATGACCGATATAACGGACGCGACGTTACTGCAGGCCAAGCTGGCGCACAGCGAGAAAATGGCTACTATTGGGCGACTGGTTTCCGGCGTAGCTCACGAAGTGAACAACCCGTTGGCGGCAATTTTAGGATTTACGGATTTGTTGCTGGAGAATCCGGAAGTGCCAGCCTCGGCTCGCGAAGATTTACAGATCATTTTGCAGGAGACGCAACGCACCAAGGATATTGTGCAGGACCTGCTGAGTTTTGCGCGACAGCGCCCGGTACAACGCGAGCTTGTCAGTGTGAACAATGTACTGCGGCAGACCATCAAGTTGCGCAGCTATGATTTCGCGAGTCATGGCGTGGAAGTGCTGGAAGAATTCGATGAAGCGCTACCGCCTGCCCTGGGAGACGCTCAGCAATTGCAGCAGGTTTTTCTGAATATTTTGAATAACGCCTACGACGCCGTTCAGGAATCGAGCGAGCGTGGGCGGATCGCCATTCGAACCTGCCATCACAATCACGCCATAGAAGTGAACATCACTGACAACGGCATTGGCATCGTCGATCCTCAACGTATTTTCGATCCGTTCTACACCACCAAACATGCCGGCAAAGGCACAGGACTGGGGCTGAGCATTTGTTACGGCATTGTGCGCGCTCACGGCGGCGAAATTCAGTGCTGGAACAACGAGGCAGGCGCCGGCAGCACATTCATGGTCCGGATTCCGTTGGCGGATACGGAATCGGCCGCACCCACGGTCTCCGCAAAAGAGGCCGGCCGATGAGTTTGCAAGCTACGATGTGGACCGGCGGGCCGATTCTCTTGATCGAGGACGAGCCTTCGGTAATTGCATTTCTGCGCGCGGCGTTGGAACGCAGGGGATATTCGGTGGTCAACGCCGGGTCTGGCAGTGAAGGTTTGAAACGTCTTTCTGCCGGAAGGTTCGCGGGCGTCATTTCCGATATTCGCATGCCGGGAAAAGTGAACGGCGCGGACGTGCACGCCTGGATTCAGAAAAACCGGCCGGAGCTTCGCACGCGTATTATTTTAATCAGCGGAGATACGGCCAATAGCGAGACACAAACTCTTCTGGCTCAGAGCGGCACGCCGTGTATTGAAAAACCTTTTCGTGTTCAGCAATTAATGTCTGTAGTGGAGAAAACCTTCGGGAAACCATGAGCGACGATCTGAAAACACGTTTGTTGGTTGTAGATGATGAGCAAAGCATTCGCCGGCTGTGCATGACCATCGGCACGGCGTTGGGTTTTTCCTGCACCGAAGCGGAAAGCGCGGAAGCCGCGCTGGCACGCTTGGAAGCGGACACACCAGACCTGGTGCTTACTGACTTAAAGTTGCCGACGCAAACCGGAGTGGCGCTGCTAAAACAGACCAAAGCGATGTTGCCGCGCACTGAAGTTGCGATCATGACCGGTCACGGCTCGATCGAATCAGCCGTGGATGCCATGAAACTGGGCGCTTACGACTACATCGAGAAACCTTTTCGTGTTGAAAAAATGCGCATGTTGCTGCAACGCATGGCGGAAAAAGTTCGCCTGGTGACCGAAAATCAGTTCCTTCGCGAGCGGGTCAACACGGAGGAGAACCTCGATGGCATCATCGGCACGTCGGCCAACATTCAAGATGTGCTGCGTATGATTTCACGGCTAAAAGATACGCGTACGCCGGTGCTGGTGTCTGGCGAGAGCGGCACCGGCAAGGAACTCGTGGCCCGTGCGATTCATTTTCGCGGGGCCCTGGCGCAGACCGCTTTTGTGGCCGTGGATTGCGGTTCGCTGGTACCCACTTTGATGGAGAGCGAGCTCTTCGGCTACGAAAAAGGCGCTTTCACCGGCGCGATGAAAACCAAAGCGGGGCTATTCCAGGCCGCCAATGGGGGCACAATTTTTCTGGATGAAATTGGCGAACTGCCCCTGGAGATGCAAGCCAAGTTGCTACGCGTGTTGCAGGAAAAAGAAGTGCGCCCGGTGGGCAGCAACGAAAAGGTGAATGTCGATGTGCGGGTAATTGCGGCTACCAACCGCGACCTGGAAGCGGCTTATCGCGATGGAACGTTCCGCAAGGACTTATATTTTCGCTTGAACGTGGTCACGGTGCACATTCCGGCGCTCCGTGAACGACGTTCGGACATTCCTATGCTGGTGCATCATTTCCTGGATCGCTACGCGCACGGCGCGAATATTCAAGTAACCGCGGCGGCGATGAAAAGCCTGCTCCATTACGACTGGCCGGGCAACGTTCGGGAACTGGAAAATTGCGTGGCCCGCGCGGTGACTCTCGGAGATCGCCAGACCATCGACGTAGCGGATCTTCCTCCGTCGATTCGAACGGAGCCAGCCGACTCCGGGACGGCGCTGGCCCATGATGGGGGCTCCGTTTCTACCACGGCTTTAGCGGAAATGGAGCGGATGACGATTCTCCGCGTCTTCGAACAAGCCAACGGCGACAAGGCGCTCGCCGGCAAGATGCTGGGTATCAGTCGCGCAACTCTCTATCGCAAACTCAAACGCTACAACATCGCCGTCAAGGCCGAATCTCACGTTGACGAGCCGCAAACGGTGTCTCAGTAATTCGCGGTTGTGGGAGGCAACAAACGCGAGGCTGAGACAGATTTGTTTCAGCCTGAGACGAGTGAGCCGATCGGCCAACTTTCTAAATCTTAACTGCCATTGATTCTTAGTGATTCGCGGGAAGCGACCGCACTTTCTTTTGGTGCCAGGCGTGCTTCTCTTCCCTGGGGATACTTTCGTGTGACTGTGTCTCGAGGGCTGCGGGAGACCCGGATGTTGCGGGCGAGCACTGGTGAGGCCACGTGAGACAGTTTGACGAAACGGCGCTTATCGCGGAACAGCAAAGCTGCACGGAACAGTTGGCACGATTCTTTCCCGGAGTTAAGACCGTGCGTTTGCCAGTACAGGTGACCGCGCTGCGCGGTGGGGCGACACTTCTGCGGGAAGCCAGCGTAGTGGAGTTTGCGGGATTGGAGCATGCGATTCTGGTTTCGAGCTTGCCATTGGAATTCGACGACAAGGTCCGGTTGGAAGGAAGTCGTAAAGCTGATACCACGGATGCCACGGTGGTTGCCGTGCAATATCATGGCGGACAAAAAGCGGTGGCTGTTAAGTTTTTGCGCGGTCCCAACCATTGGATGATGCACTCATGAGCAATCTGACCTCACCTTCGGCGCCCGGGACGGCCGAGACCAGTCACAGCCACTGGTCGGAAACGGTCTCCGTCTTCCCGATTTACTTAGCGTTGGCAAAACAGCTAGGCATTGCCATTCCCATCACGCAGCGAAAGTTGCCGGATACTCCGGATGCAGAGCTTTTCAGCCAAGTCCAGAACTGGCTGGATTCCCTGGATCAGCGGGTGCTGGTCTACCAATTACGTCATCTTCTGCAGATGACGACGATGAACGCCAGCGAGAGCAGCTTGCAATCGCTCATCGAACGACACCTGCGCAAACCAACTAAGAGTACGTTCGACCGAGACAAGATTGACTTTCTGCTGGTGCAATACTTTGCACTGTGCGCACCGGCCAAGATTTATCACAAGCGCATTGAGCTTGCAGACGTGGCGGAGGTCATAAAACCGATTCTCGGTGAAGTAGCGCCTGCAATTCTGGTGTGGTGTGAACCTCTGGAAGTCATGATCAAGTCCCTACACGGTTTTCGAAGCCTGCGGGAAATTCTGAAAACCAATTTCATCGAGCAGGGGCGCAAGGTCAAGGAAGCCGCCGGGGGAATGTTCTACGATCCGTCTGCGCTGCTGGCGTTTATCCGTTTCAATTTTATTTTGCGCCGCACGTTCATTGAGTTAATGCACGCTGACCTGATCGCCACTCGCGCCGGCATAGCCAAGCTGGAGGCGTCGGATGTCCACGTCATCGATTGCCGCAATACCGGTTTGTCCGCGGCCGAACCGCTGACCAAAATCAAGAAACTGGCAGACGAGTGGAAACAACCCTTCCAAAAAGAATATACGGAGCGATCCGTCAACCAAGCGTTTGAGAAGTTGCTGGGGTTACGCGCCGATGTGGAAAATGCGCTGGAAAAAAGCGCCGCAAAAATATCCGATCGTCTGGTCATTGAGTCGGCGAAGGGATTTAGCCTTGAATCCCAGAAAAAGACAGCCAATGTGCCTACGGTCGTATCTGCTGCGCTCGGTAAGGGATCCGGCGCTGAGGCTGCGCAAAAGAGTGAAGCTGCGCAGAAAAATCAAGCGCCCGAGGCTCTAGATTTCGAGACGTGCATGGAGAAGATCTGGGAGCAATTGATCGCCACACCGCCATTGCATGGCCGATCCATGACCACCGTGAAACTCGGTGAGACGCGCATCCTGTTGTCATCCTGGGAAGTGGCCGCATTCGTGAGTGAAACGGGCGTTGCCGCGGAAGACCTTCGCCGCGCTGTGGCTGCGCGAGCGATGGTTTCGACGGCCACTACCAACGCGAAGGAAAAAGGCCACACGTTTGCCCTGGATAAGGCGCTCGCGGTTGGACGCGTGGAAGCTTCCCGGCTCCAGGAACGCGTGGATGTTGCCAAGCAAGCAAAAGATACCGAGGCTGCTGTCAATCTCGGGATCAGCACCAAGCGACTGCTATCCGCGCTGGATGAAGCGGAAAAATTGTAGGGTGCAACATAATTTCCCCGGCCTTTGCGGGTGAATACTTCTGGGATGGATTGTCCTTTGCCGAACGCCAGCGTTCTGATTTTGACTGATGAAACCGAATTCGCAAGAACTGTTGCCGGATGTTGGCAGGCGCAACGCAAATCTCCCAACATTACAGTTTTGAATAGCAAGCTTTGGTGCAATTACGACGCGACGGCGCACGACCTCATTGTGGTCGGCCCTATCAGCGGACGGAAACATCACGAGATTCTTCGTTCACTCGATCACGAGCCGGCTGTCATTCTTTGCATTTCCGCGGATGCCCGAGAGTCAGAGGAATTGCGCGCTCGTTACCCGCGAGTTCTCCACGTTCAGCAGCGGGAAGACTGGACACCCACCCTATTGCTGCTGGCCGGCGAATCTTTGCGCCGCATGGAGGCCCTGAGTGTCGCGAGGCAGGCGGAACGCGAGGCCGCTAAGTATCAACATCTGGCCACCCTCGGACGTTACATGACAGACATGAAGCACAGCGTGAATAACGCCCTGACCTCCATGCTCGGCAATGCCGAATTGCTATTGCTGGAACCCGGTCAGCTTTCGTCGCAGTCCCTTGGACAGATCAGGACCATCCACAGCATGGCCATGCGCATGAACGAAATCATGCAGCGATTCTCATCGCTTGCCAGCGAGATGCGCGAGGCTGAGAATGCTTCTCAAGCTGAGACGGAAGCGGCCGATGCTTCCGCACCGTCCAGACGCTAGAGCTACATACCTCGTTGTAACTCCTTGTTTTACCGGGCCTTACTCGATACGAAACATTCCCATGACGGCGCTTGAAGCTGGCCGCTGGCGTGCACCTTTGTTTCCCGGATAAGTCCGAGGTTTTTAGCTGTGCAGAAAAAAGTGCTCATTGTCGACGATTCACCGGCGGAAGTCCTGCTTATGCACGGAGTCTTGGAACGCGA
Source organism: Candidatus Methylomirabilota bacterium (assembly GCA_035490135.1). GTDB lineage: Bacteria > Acidobacteriota > Terriglobia > Acidiferrales > UBA7541 > Acidiferrum. The sequence continues at coordinate 21,724 of DATHGV010000423.1, read as the reverse complement.
AGGTTACCGGCTTGTCGATCTGCATGACTCCACGCGCGTGGAAGAAACGGTCGCTTTCGAACAGCCCAATGTGATTCTGCTGGACGTGGTAATGCCCGGGAAAAACGGCTTCCAAGTATGTCGCGAATTAAAAGGTCACGACCTATACAAAACTATTCCGGTCATCCTGGTCACTTCCCGCGACACCGCCAGCGACAAATTCTGGGGTGAACAGCAAGGCGCCGACGGGTATGTCACCAAGCCGTTTACGTCAGAGGAACTGTTACGAGCGGTGCGGCGGTTCGCATGACAATTTTTGTGGAGATTTACTAAAGCGCGATGAATCCCTTTCTTCACCTTGAGCCGCTAGCGGCGGACGAAAGCACCGGCAGTTTGCTGGAAGCTCTCGGCCCCATGGAAGAGCGTCGACCGCAGTCGCAATACTGCGTGTTCCGGAGCGGGCGCGAACGTTTGTGCCTTCCGGTTCTGGACGTTGAGGAAGTGCTGGATTGGCCGATTTTGACCAAAGTGCCGCTGAGCCCCGCGTATCTGGTCGGTATTTTTAATTTGCGCGGCACCATCGTGCCGTTGATCGATATCGCCATGACCGAAGGGCGGCGCCCAGGACTCTTGCCGCGCCATGTCGTAGTGGCGTCTTTGCCTGCGGACGGTCATCACGAAATTCTGCGCGTTGGAATAGCCGCCGACGAAGTCATCGGCACTTATTCGGTGAACAGCGATGAGGTGCTGGAACAGGCTCCTGAAAATGTTCCGCATTGCATCGGAATGCTGCGGCACGATGACCGGCTCGCACTGGTGATTGACTTAGGCAGGCTGTTGGAGGCTTTTCCCGGACCAAGTATTTAGCTTTGTATTGGCATCAACCGTCGGTCACTGACGGGACGGTGAAAACGAATTTGGAGGAAGTATGAAATCGCGACTGAGTTCTACCATCTGGACGCTGGTGGTGTTCAACGGCATCGTGCTGGCCGCCGTTATCGCACTGGCCTATAACGCTGGGCACCAATCCGGCAACGCATCAATCCTGGACTTCGCGGCGTTGCCGAGTGGTGCGGTCGGCAGTGCTGCGTTGGCGGTTGGCCTCGCGCTGCTGATGACGATTATCCTGGCGTGGAGACTTGGCGGATCACTGCTGGCTCCCGTCAGCGACTTGGCCAAGTTTTCTGAACGCCTGGCGGTCGGGGATCCTAAAGCACGCGCGGAAGTCACTTCCACCAACGAACTGGGCTACATCGCCGACAATTTGAATCGCGCGGTAGCTAAAGTCTCGAAGGCTGCGAACAACCAGGAATCCAGCGACGCACTGCAACGCAGTATCACGGAACTGTTGACGGTCATCAATCAGGTGGCCCGCGGGGATTTGTCACTGCGCGGCAAAGTGACCAACGATGCGCTGGGCAACGTTGCTGATTCCGTGAACTACATGCTGGACAACTTCACCAAGGTGCTCGAGCGCGTCCGCAAAGCGGCCATGGAAGTTACCGCGTGCTCCAACAACATTCTGGTGGCCGCCGATCAAATGCAGGCTGGGGCGACGCAGCAGGACCAGGAAATTACCAATACTTCGAGCGCGGTGGAAGAGCTTACCGTTTCGATGAAACAGGTTTCGAATAACGCGGAAGCCAGCGCCGAAGCCGCGCGCCGTGCTTTGGACGCCGCGGAGCAAGGCAACCGCGCCGTTCGCGACACTCTGGAGGGCATGCAACGGATTCGGTCCTCGGTGCAGGCCACGGCTAAGAAAATTAAATCGCTAGGCGATCGTTCGCTGGAAATTTCGGAAATCATTAACGTGATCAACGACATCACCGAGCAGACCAACTTGTTGGCTTTGAACGCGGCCATCGAAGCTGCACGTGCAGGCGATGCCGGCCGTGGATTCGCGGTCGTCGCCGATGAAGTTCGCAAGCTTGCGGAACATAGCCGCAGCGCCACCAAGGATATCGCCGCGCTCATCAAGGCTATTCAAGCCGAGACCAACGAAGCGGTGGTGGTTATGGAAGAAGGCACCAAAGAAGTGGAAAGCGGTGCGACCCTGGCAGATCAAGCGGGCCGCGCTCTCGACGCCATTTCGAACGTGGTGCGTCAATCCGCTGAACTGGTACAGGAAATTTCTCTGGCCTCCAAACAACAGGTGCGTGGGACGGAAGGCGTCGCGCATGCGATGCAAATCATTTCTAACATTACGCGCCAAACTTCGCAAGGGACCCGCGGAACGGTAGCCACGGTCAGCCAGCTGGTAAAGCTGTCGGACCAGTTGAACGACGGTTTGGCACAATTCCGTGCGTCTTCCAAACAGGGCGGCAGCACTCGTCAAGAGGAATCCGAGCGCGTTCCAGTAGGGGCGTCGCGGTAGGACTTTCCTGAACAACTCAGAGCACGAGTTGCGGAACGATTTCTAGCTTTGGCAAGGGCCGGAGCCGAACGGAATACCAAGCGTGAGAGCCGCGAACGAGCGCCAGATAACAGAGCTCGAACTTAGTGAGCATGAGTTGAGCGAGATCCGCATGCTGATCGAAGAGCGTACGGGCATTTGTTTCGATAAATCGCGAGAGCGATTCCTGGTTACCCGTGTGCGTGAACACCTGCAAGCTCGGGGATTCGAACGAGGCACAGATTTCTTGCGAGCGGCACGCAAGACCAACGTGGAATACGAAGCGCTTCTGGAGCGGCTGCTTACCCAGGAGACTACTTTCTTTCGTTACCCGGCAGTTTACGAGGCGTTTCAGAAGCGTGCTTTGCCCGAATTGCATATTAAAAAATTTTGGAAGAATCCGCGTACGCTGCGGGTCTGGAGCGCCGGCTGTTCCACCGGCGAAGAGCCTTACTCCATCGCCATAACCATCGCGGATACCTTGTCGTTCGCGGACGCCTGGAATGTGGAAATTCTCGCCACTGACGTGAGCCGTGTCGCGCTCAAACAGGCCGAAAATGGCAGCTATTCGGGCCGCAGCATTTCCTCCGTCAACGAGGCGCAGCTTCTTGCGCACTTTAACCCCATTAAAAATGGGCAGCAGGTCAAGCCACGGCTGCGCAAGATGATCAATTTCGCGCAGATGAATTTGACTTCCGCTGTTTACCTGGGGCGCATGGATGTAATTTTTTGCATGAACGTTCTGATTTATTTCTCGGAACAGCGTCGTCGCTCGCTGGTGCAACATTTTTACGACACACTCGAGCCGGGCGGTTATCTCTTTCTGGGCCATTCGGAATCCATTTCCAAAATGCCGGTGAAGTTCCAGGCCATTGTGCTGAATGATTGCATTCTGTACCGCAAACCTACGGCGGAAGAATTGCAGAAGTCGGACCCGCCCACGGAGGGACGCTCGTGAGCTCTCCGCAACGCGAAGGCATGGAGCTATTCCTTCAGGAAGCTTCCGAGCATCTGCAATATCTGCGCGAGTATGTTGGCGTGTTGCAGGAAATTGGGCCGCGCCATGAAGACCTCGAACGTTTGTACATCGCGGCGCACACTCTTGGAGGCACATCCGCGAGTTACGAATTCCCGGGTCTTGCGGAGGTGGCTTCCAAACTGGCGCACGTTTTTCAGTACGCCATGAATGCTCCGTTGGGCGACGATCTTCACGGCCCACTCGCGGAATTTCTGTCCGATGCAATTTCCCTGCTCGAAACGGACTTACTGGAAATCAGCGATAAAGGCTGCGAGACGATTGACGAAATACATGCGTTTAAGGAGCGCTACAGCTTCGCATTTCCGGAAGCGGCAGCGAACAACACCTATGCGACTCCGGCGCAAACTGATATTCCCTCCGCCGCCTCCGGGAATGTAGCAACCACCATTTCGGTTACCGGATCCTACTTTGATCTGTTGCCGCCGGACGATGACGTCCCCAACGAGATTCTGGAATTTTTCCAGCCAGAGGCTGAGGAGCATCTGCAAATCGTCAGCGACTGCTTGATTTCGCTGGAGGGCAATAACAATCCTGAAGAAATTAACAAGCTTTTCCGCGCTATTCATACGCTGAAAGGCTCGGCGGCCCAGGTCGGTTTGAAACGCCTCGGCGCCATTGCACATCGCGTGGAAGATCTTATCGGGCGTTTGCGCGACGGAGAAATTGAACCATCACCGATGGTTGTTGATGTTTGCCTGGAATCGATTGACGCACTGAAGAAAACGCTGCACAAACAGTGGGGCGATGAACGGGAAATGCGCGCTGGCCTGGATTCCTTGCTTGGTCGTATCGCGGAATTCGCACCGCTGGACCCCGAAGACACGGATTTGGCGGTACCCGCGAATGCAGCCGCAACAACAGTCACGCCAAATCCTGCACTGGCCGAAATCAAGCCCGACGTAAAAGCGCTAATTGCCGCGAAGTTTCAGGGGAGGCCGACCGCGGCGGTCAAATCCGTGCGCATCGCGCTGGATCGTCTCGATCGCATGATGAACACCGTGGGTGAATTGGTCATCAATCGCACGCGGATGGTCGGCCGTGTGTCGGAACTTGAAAAACTCGTCGATACCCTGAACTTTTCGAAGGAACGGCTGCAAGGCAAAGTTTCCGAATTCCAGGAAAAATACGAATTCAACCGCGTCAGTTCGCAAGCTAAATCCGCGGAATGGAACACCAATACAACTTCGCAAAGACTCACGAACGCGGCTGCCGGCGACACTTCTTTCTGGTCTGATTTTAGTGAGCTGGAAATGGACCGTTACGACGACTTCAATATTTTGTCGCGTTCCATGGCCGAAATCTCCGCTGACGTGAACGAAGTGCTGTCGCAACTGCAGGGATATATAGGACGGGTGGAAGGCGACATCGACGAGTTCACCAAGTTGGCGCACCATTTGCAGGACGAATTTACGGCTGCGCGCATGGTGCCCATCGGCACATTGTATTCACGGTTGTCGCGGGCCGTTCGCGACGCGGCAAAGTCCGCCGACAAACAGGTGGAACTTGATTTAGGCGGAAGTGAAACGGAACTAGACAACAGCATCATCCAGCAGATTTCCGATCCGCTGGTTCACCTGGTACGCAACTCTGTCGCACACGGAATCGAATCCGGGGAGGATCGTGTCACCGCGGGCAAGCCGCAAATCGGAAAAGTCAGCTTGCGGGCCTATCACCGGGGAAATCATATCTACATCGAAGTGCAGGATGACGGCCGCGGGATCGACTATGACCGCGTGCGGCACAGCGCCATTGAGCGCGGCCTCGTTTCCTCGGAAACGGCCGATCGCCTTACCGAGCGGGATTTGCGCGAAATGCTTTTCCATCCAGGATTCTCAACCGCTCCGGTGAAGACCGAGCTTGCGGGTCGCGGAGTCGGCCTCGACGTAGTGCGCGCCAATCTCAACACGCTGAACGGCGAAATCGACATTCAAAGCACTACCGGAGTGGGCACGACCTTTACTCTGAAAGTTCCTTTGACGTTGATCATCTCGCCTGCGTTATTCGTGCGGTGCGGCGCGACTAGCTTTGCCTTGCCTTTGGCGGTGGTCGAGGAAATTCGGCGGCTGCGCTCCGACGAGATCGAAAATGTGGGCGGCAAGTTGCTTACCAAGGTTCGCGATGTGGTCACCGAAGTTGTACGTCTCGACGGTTATCTCGGGTTGCCGCCTCTGGAAGCCATCAATGGTTATTTCCACATGGTGGTAGCCAACACTGGGCACCGGCAGATCGGTTTGGTGGTTGAAGAAGTCATCGGCAAAGACGAAATTGTTATTAAAAACCTCGGCGAATATTTAAGGCGCGTCAAACTTTTCCCAGGAACGACCATTGCTCCCGACGGCAGCTTGATCCTGCTGCTTGATTTGAACCGCATGGTGGCTACCGATCCGACTGAGCGCCGCACTTTGCAGGCCTCGGCAAGCGCTGCGCGCATATTTGCGCCGGGTTCGGCAGCTGTGGCTCACGGCACAATTCCCGCAGAGGCCATCGATCGCGTTACGCACGAGCGGCTCATCGTGGTGGCCGACGATTCCATCAGCGTGCGCAAGTTTGTCGGGCGCATGTTGGAAAAGAACGGCTACGTCGTGAAACTGGCGGCCGATGGATTGGAGGCAGCGGAACTGGTCATGCAACACGGCTGCCACCTGGTCATCACCGACCTGGAAATGCCACGGATGACCGGCTACGAATTGATGGTTCAACTGCGTCAGAACGCCAGCACTCGGCGAATTCCGGTGATGGTGGTCACTTCTCGCGCCGGGGCCAAACATCGAGATCGCGCCTTGAAAGAAGGTGCCGCCGCTTTTCTGACCAAGCCGGTGCAGGAAGATCAGTTGCTTGCGGCAGTGGAACAGCTAATGGGGAAGGAAGCGGAACGGCACCTGGTTCCGGTTAGTTAAATGACCATGGTCGCCAACACTCTCAAGAAAATTCGCGTGTTGATCGTGGACGATTCGGCGTTCATGCGAAAAGTATTGGAGACCATTTTAATCACCGACGAAAACGTACAAGTGGTTGGGCACGCCAAAGACGGCCGCGAAGCTGTGCGGCTGTCGGAATCCTTGAAGCCGGACGTCATTACCATGGACATCAACATGCCGGTCATGGACGGCTTGCAGGCCACCGCGGAAATTATGACCACCAATCCGCGACCCATCGTGGTGGTCAGCTCCGAATCACGCCAAGGAGCAGCCAGCACGTTGCGGGCACTGGAACTCGGCGCCATCGAATTTGTTGCCAAGCCATCCAGCGGGATTGACCTGGATATGCACAGCGTTCGCGAAGATTTGCTGCGCAAGGTACGGCTCGCCGCAAAAGTTCGTGTGGTGCGCAGTGCCTCGCGGTTCGCATCCGCGATTACAAATGGCGATGGCAAAGCACTTTCGGCGCCGTCCGCTCCTGCAAGCAGGCCAAGTGCCGCAGCGACTAATGATCAACGCTTTCCGGTCGTGGTTTTAGCCGCGTCCACAGGCGGACCCGCCACGGTGATGCGTTTGGCTCCCGGGTTCACGCGAGATTTTCCCGCGGCCGTAATTCTGGTGCAGCACATGCCTGCGGCCTTCACCACACAATACGCCACGCAGTTGGCCGAATTCACCGGCGTGCGCGTCAAAGAAGCCGAAAACAATGAAACGCTAACTCCCGGAACATTTTACATTTGCCCGGGTGGGCAGCATTTGCGAGTCCTGAACACAGGGCGCATTCAACTCGATGGCGGCAGTGGGCGCATCAACGGTTATCTCCCCAATATTGATATCACCATGGAAAGCGTCGCGGCTTTTGCCGGGGCGTTGAGCATCGGCGTAATCCTAACCGGCATGGGAAACGACGGAGCGGCCGGTGCCAGCGCAATTAAGTCCGCGGGCGGAATGGTGTTGGCGCAGGACGAAGCGACCTCGGTAATTTTTGGCATGCCTGCGGAGGCTATCAAAGCCGGTGCCGTGAGTCAGGTTCTGGGCATTGACGACATTTATGCCGCGATCGAGAAACAAGTTTTAGCGATCTCGCGCATAGCTACCGTGGGAGTGCGCTGATGCAATTTCCAGCTCCCAGCAAATCGCCGGCACTGCGCACGGAACAAATTATTTTGTTTCGCGTCAGTGGACAACTGTTCGCGGTATCTTCGGGATCCGTTCAGGAAGTTCGCAGCGTGGACAGCCTGGCCGGTTCAGCCGCGGAAATCACCGCCCCGGGATTGAAGAAGGTGCGGCACATTGTGCGCCGCGGCGACAAATCTCTTTTCGTGGTGAACGCAGCTTTACATTTTGGATTGCCGGTCACCCCAGGCCTTCTGGTATTCGTGCTTCGTCGCACGCGCACAGCGCTGCTGATCGACGGCATAGAAAAAATGACCACTATGACGCGACTGCAGGCGCTTCCGCAGGCATTCTGCAATGAAGAACGCACGTGGTATCGCGGTGTCACGGCGTTGGAGCAAAATGTTATCCCGGTCGTTAATCCAGAAGGGTTTTTGACCTCTGAAGAAATCGCAGTACTCGAACTCACTCAGACTCCCGTGGCCGCAGCGGTGAAAACTGCCGGAAGCTCCAAAGGATCGATCCATGAACCCGCGTAATGATCTGGGTTCGCAGTCCTTCGTGCTGTTGCGTCTGGGGGACCGGCGGTTTGCGGTGGTCGCCAGTCAAATCGCCGAGCTGGTTGCGCCCAGCCGTGTATTTCGCTTTCCGCATCGAACCGAAAATGTCGAAGGTGTAATCCTGCGTCGCGGCCGCATCGTGCCCGTCTGTGATATGTCTGAAAAACTAATCGGAAAAAATCTCCTGACGCGCCGTTTTTACCTGATTGCGGTGCGCAATTATGGAGAAAAATCCGAGTGGGTCGCGCTGCCCGTTACCGGGGAATGCGAATTGATCGCGACAGAAATGTCTCCCGCAACAGAAGCCGATGCGCCATACGTGGCAGGTTGGATTTCTTACGACGGCAACGTCATTGAAGTCTTGAACATCGACGCGCTCACGCCTGGGCCGGTTACCGCACCGGCCGTTTGCGTGCCAATTGAAATGCAGGAGGCTACGACATGATGGTTGCCGGCCGCCCTGCAAGAATTTTGCTGATTGACAGCAATGTTTACTTTTCAAAGCGCCTGGGAGATGCGCTGCGCAAAGAGGGATTCGACGTGATTTCCGCCAATCAGGCGGCCTTTGCCTTGACAACTTTGGAATATGACGCGCCTGTTGCGATTCTCTGCGCCACCAACATGCGTGAAATGGGTGCGCTGGAAATCGCGAGCGTTGTTCACGCCGACCCGAAGAATGCGGCGCTGCCGATCATTGCTATCGGGGATGGCAGCCAACGCGCCTTGCTGGAATCTTTTCAGGCCGGATGCGACGACTATATCGACAGGCACCGCCCGCCCGCCACAATTGCCGCGCATGTGAAGCAAATCATCATCAGCAAGGCCGAAGGCTTCCATCCGACGCAGATGCTCGATCAGTCCAATACCAGCCTCAGCGGAAGCCTGGCTCACCATGATCTTCCCGGTGTGATGCAAATGCTGGGGCAAGCCCGCCAAACCGGCGCTTTGCACATCAATGCCGGAGAAATCGACGCTTTGATGTTTTTCGATGCTGGAGAAATAACTCACGCCGAAAGTGGCCACTACTTTGGCGACGAAGCGGTGATTCACATTCTTAAGAGCGTGCATGGCGGCGACGGCGTTTACAAATTTGTCTACGGCACGACTTCTCTGCAGCGCACCGTGCTGCGCACCGCGACCGACTTGATGCTCGATGCCATGCGCGAATTTGATGAAGCTACGAACGACATGGCGGACAGGAACGCACCATGAGCGAAGCGCTCATCATGCCGCCGACCGGCGAAACCGCTGTGAAGCCTGCACCCACGGTTTATTTCATTGATGACAGCGCCACCATGCGTGAAGTCATCAAGATCGCGTTTCGCCGCGAAAATATTAATGTCATCACCTGCGCCGACGCAGCTTCCGCTTTGGCTCAATTCGAACAGAACCGTCCTGATGTGGTGATTACCGACGTGATCATGCCCAATCAGGATGGCTATGCGGTTTGTAGTCAGATTAAACAGCATCCCGAATTTGGCGGCATCCCGGTAGTCTTGATGTCCGGCGTTGTAAATAAAAGCGTCGCTGACAAAGCGGTTGCCGTAAAAGCAGACGAACTTATTCGCAAGCCGTTTCAGCCGCAGGAACTCATCGGGCGTGTAAGAACTTTGCTGGCTCCCAAGGAATCGGCCGCAACGCAGGCGACCCGCGAACGGGCCCATTCGAACGCGCTTCAGAGTTTGTTTGCGCCAGCGCCCCCGGCGGTTGCCCAGGTGCCAGCGTCACCCGCTATAATCTCGTCAGCCTCTGAGACCACTAATGAGCCGGCGTGGCCGCGCGCACTTGCCGAAGCGTTTACACCGCTGTTGCCGCCGTTTTCGGGCAATGGTGCTCAGCAAGCTCAAAATCAAAAGACGCCTCAACTCGCCTTCACGCCGCAGCCATCAGTTCCGCAAACAAATCAACAATCTTCGAGTGTGCCATCTTCGCGAGAGATGGTGATGCTCCGCGCGGAGGTCGCGCGCTTGGAGTTGCTAGTGAAAAAACTGCAAACCGAATTGCAGCTCGAGCGCGAATATAATCAGGCGCTCGAAAAACAAATCCACACGCTTATCAATACGAACTAAGTTTGCGTCTGAAAAGATCCGAGCTAGCTTGGTTTCTATAGTTATCTTAAGCTTTGCTACTTGAGGACCGTCGTCGGACAGTAGAAAGAGCGAGTGTGGGTCGACTTCAAATCAAATGTCCACGATGTGCTGCGAGCTTTCGAGCTGCGGAAGCTTCGAGAGGAGTTACGGATTTCAATTGCCCGGTCAGCGGCGGGACCCTGGAATATGAGTCAACATGGAGCATTACTTGTTGTTTGTGGTCAGCTTATCAACAGGTGTAGCCTTGCCGTTCTACCTTGGATATAGCGGGCTAGCGTTCATTCTAGTCATGATGAGTTCTGCAACTTTGCTTCTTTTCTTGGGAATAGGGATCATTTCCCACTTTCATCCTTCAACGATCCGGCCCAAGCGAAGTTTTGGCGAGACAGACTTGAATCTGACGGAAAAAGCCCGCCGCGAAGAAGATAATCACCGCGCCAAAAACTAGGCCCCGGAGCCGGGATTCGTTAGCATATCCGTGCGTTGACTTGGCTTTCTTAGTTCACCCGCGAGCCCTTCAACATGTCTCTCACTGCTCGCAAAATAACCGCGCGGCTGAATGGCTTGCTCAGCAGTCTCAACGTAGGATCGGAATGCGCGGCTTCCACAGCGGCATATTCGCTGTAACCGGACATGAAGATGACGTGCAGGCCGTTGCGCTTTTCCTGGATGCGCGTGGCTAATTCCTGACCGGTCATGCCGGGCATGACCATGTCGGTGACCAGTAAATCGATTACGCCCGCGTGTTGTTCCGCGAGGCGCAAGGCGTCGGCTCCGTCACGAGCCTCGAGTACGGTGTACCCACCGGATTCCAGAAATTCGCGCGCGACCTCACGAACTTCCTGTTCATCCTCGGCAAGTAGAATCGTCCCCGCACCGGAGGGCGCTTCCGACGACGGTGCCGGAGATGCTACGTCTTCGGCCTGATCGACGCGCGGTAGATAAATTTTGAAAGAGGTTCCCTTGTTGATCTCGCTGTAGACCCACACATAGCCGCCGCTTTGCTTCACAACTCCGTAGACGGTCGAAAGCCCTAATCCAGTTCCCTTTCCTTGGCCCTTGGTAGTGAAAAACGGCTCGAAAATTCGCGCCTGTGTTTGCGCATCCATTCCCGTTCCCGTATCCGAGACCGCCAGCAGCACGTAGCGGCCTGGCTGCACCAGTGGATGCACTGAGCTGTACGCGCGATCCAGATCAGCGTTCGACGTCTCAATCACCAGCTTTCCGCCCGAAGGCATAGCGTCGCGCGCATTTACCGCTAGATTCATGATGACCTGTTCCATCTGGCTGGCGTCGGCCCGAATGACTCCCAAATCCGGACTGGTTCGGAGGATGAGCTCGATGTCTTCTCCAATGAGCCGCGGCAACAGCTTGCCCATTTCTTCGACCACACCGTTAATGTTCATGACCCGCGGCTGCAATACTTGCATGCGGCTGAAGGCCAGGAGTTGACGGGTCAACGCCGCGGCACGATCGGCGGCGCGGTCTATGTGCTCGATTTTTTTCAACATCGGCGGCGGAACGGGAGTTACATTCAACAACAGCTCGGTGTGACCTTTGATTACCATAAGCAAATTGTTAAAGTCGTGGGCCACACCGCCCGCCAATCGGCCGACAGCCTCCATCTTTTGCGCCTGTCGCAACTGCTCTTCCAGAGCCTGGCGCTCACTGATGTCCTGCGCCACAACCATACGCACTTTTCGTCCGCCGTATTCCAGAGGGTGAGAAATAATATCCACTTCGAAAATCTTGCCGTCTTTCTTGCGATGCTTCCATACCCCGTGATACTCCCCAGGTGCCTCCCAGTCCTTCTGGTGGTCGCGCAATGCGGCGTGTTCTTCAGGGGGGCGTATATCGAAAACTGTTATGTCTGCGAATTCTTCCGTCGAGTAACCGTACTGGCGGACGGCTGCATCATTCACCTGGATAAATTTGAACGTTTCGCAATCGAAGACCCAGGTCGGCAGCGGATTGTGCGAAAAGAGCAGCCTGAACGTAGATTCGCTTTGTCGCAGTGCGTCTTCTGCGCCGCGCCGCTCGATCGCCAGCGCAATGTGCCCGCCGACAGAATCCAAAAACTCCAAATCGCGAACATCGTAGGCATTTTGATTTTCATAATGCTGTACAACCAGCACACCGATCGTGGCCGTCGGTGTTTTCAGCGGCACACCCAACCATGTGGGCGAAGGCGAGCCTACCAATTCCACGTCTCCGATTTCAGCCAAGCGGTCGAATTCCGGCTGCGGTATCAACATGGCGCGCCCGGTGCGAAAGACGAAGGCAGTGCAGCTTCTACCTACCTTCTGCGGCGGCGGCGCAACGTCGAAGCGGTCCACGAAGAACGGAAAATGAAAGGAATCCTTATCGGCATCGTGCAATGCGATAAAACAATTTTCCGCATACAATACTTTTTTCAGCGACTGATGAATGTGTTGCAGCAACTGGTCCAGGTTCGACGTTTCATTCAGGGCATGCACCACTTCGATAATCACCTGGCGCTCGGATTCCATGCGCTGCAAATCCGTAATGTCGAGCAGGCTGACGGCGATTCCACCCTGGTCACTGCCTGGATTGCGGCGCGCTTCCGCATCAAACCAGCGCCAGACACCGTCGGCACTGCGTAGCCGGCACCGTACGTTCACAGTGGTTTCGAGGTTCGCATTTAAACGCCGGAGGGTTGAGAGAAACAAATCAAAATCGTCTTCGTGGATCAATTCGGCTATAGGTTTGCCCACTATTTCGAGCGGTGTATGGCCCAGGACAGTGTGCGACGCGGGATTGACGAAAAGTACGGTGCCATCAACGTCGAATACAGCCAACAGCTCACGCACGCATTCTAGTAATGCGGGAAGTTGCCCGTTGGGGTTGAGCATAGCGAGATCTGGGGGTGTCAGCTTTGACATAGAGTCTCGTTTTACGGTGTATTTTCTCGCCTTAGCAAAAGGTTATAGACGGGCGGGACTCGCAAACACACTTCTTTGATGATAGACCCTGTTCCAGCACTGGGCCGAAACATTAGTAAATCATCATCGAATTGATGACTGTACCTAAGTACAGGCGCGGACCTTCGAAGGCATAGCGCGGCTAAGCCAAGATGAGTAATCATAGCGATCTAATTTTCTGAATTAGAGGAGCGCTAGAAATGCATGATACCTGGAAGGATATGTTTGTTCTGGGCCTGCCGTTGGCCGAGAAGATTCTTCGACCAATTTTTGTGTACGCTTTCCTGGTTATCAGTTTGCGCCTTTCGGGCAAACGCGAACTCGTACAGTTAAATCCGTTTGATTTGGTAGTGCTGCTGACGCTCTCCAATACCGTGCAGAACGCCATCATTGGCGACGATAACAGCGTCAGCGGCGGAATCATCGGGGCGACTTCTTTATTGACGGTAAATTATCTAGTGGTGCGCTTTCTTTATGGTCACAAGCGGATCGACCAACTCGTGGAAGGCGATGCCGACGTGCTCATCGAGAACGGCGCTGTCCGTCTGGACCGACTGAAGAAGGAACTGATCAGCCCGACACAATTGGAATCCGCCGCGCGTAAGCAAGGGTTTGAATCGTTGAACGATGTGCAGAAATGCATCCTTGAACCAGGCGGAAACTTGACCTTTATCGGCAAGAAACCTGCCACCGATGATATCCGCCATCAGGAAGTGGTCGAACGCTTGAAGAATTTGAGGGAAGAGGTTATTCGGCTGCGCGGCGAACTTCCGCCCGCCAACGCCTAGCGATTCAACTACTGATATGCACTAAAAAGCCTGTCGCGGCGAAAATAAGGCCGGCAATTGCCACTAATATGCCGGTTATCCAGAATGCTTTACGCTTGGTCAAAAGAGTAATGGAGCAGATCACCAGTCCAATTTCCAACAGCGCCTCACCGCCATCAAACCGGTCTGCGCGGCGGCTGATAGTATCGCGCTCTTTTTCCAGATCTTTGGCTTTTTCACTGATGTTTTCCTTGTCGCTGTTGTAGCGCTCGACCTCCTTTACATATTTTTCACGCAACGCTGCGTTCTTTTCCTTGTCCAGCGGCGTGATGGTCCCCAGCAAGTCCACCATGCCCTGCATTTCATGAAGGCGAATATTCTTGGCCTGATAGAAGGCCCATTGATCAGTAGATTGGGACTGCCGCAGCAGCTCTTCTGTGTGCGCTCGATGTCCCAGCAATGTCACCGCCGCCACCAGCACCGCCAGAATCGAAATGGTCAGGGAAACGGGTAGCACGTGCGGGTCGTGGCCGTGCTCTTCCACCGTTTCCGGTAATTCAAAATCCTCGGCCATCGCGATAGCTCTCCTTGTTTAGTTAATTCTTCAACGACTCGCTTGCCGCTGCCAGCGTGCAATCGATGTCCGCGTCGGTGTGCGCAGCGGAGACAAACGCCGCTTCGTATTGCGATGGAGCGAGAAAGACTCCGCGCTCCAGCATGTTTCGAAAGAATTCGCCGTAGCGTTTCGTGTCCGATCTCTTGGCGTCGGTATAATTGCGAACCGGTTGTGATGCGAAAAACATCGTAGTCAGTGAGCCGATGGCGTTCACCTGTGCTTCCACGCCGGCCTTCTCGGCCGCAGCGCGCAGCCCGTCCGCAAGCCGCCGCGCCCTTTTCTCGATTGCCTCATAGAAACCCGGGGCAGCCAACTGTTTGAGCGTCGCAATTCCGGCGCTCATCGCCAGCGGATTCCCCGCCAATGTTCCGGCCTGATAGACGGGTCCGAGGGGCGCAACATTGTTCATCAGATCCGCGCGGCCGCCATATGCCGCTACCGGGACGCCGCCGCCGATAATTTTGCCAAAGGTGGTGAGGTCCGCCTCAATTCCCATGAGCTGCTGTGCCGCGCCGTTACGCAGACGAAAACCGGTGATGACCTCATCAACAATCAGCAACGCGCCATTCCTTCGCGAAATTTCGCGCAAACCTGCAAGGAAGCCGGGTTCCGGCAAGACCACGCCCATATTGGCGGCCACCGGTTCAACGATAATCGCTGCGATCCTATTTTGGTGCTGCGTAAACAGGCGCTCCACCGCGTTCAAATCGTTGTAGGGCGCATTCAAGGTCAACGCCGCCAGTGCCTCCGGAACTCCTGGACATTCCGCGATGCCCAAAGTTGCCAGACCAGAGCCCGATTGCGAGAGAAAACTGTCGGAGTGCCCGTGATAATTGCCCTCAAATTTAAGCAGCAGATCTCTTTTGGTGACTCCGCGCGCCAGCCGCAGCGCGCTCATGGTGGCTTCCGTGCCGCTCGAAACGAATCGAATCTTCTCGATGAATGGAATGGCGCTAGTGATCAGCGTGGCCAGCTCAACTTCCAACTCCGTAGTAGCACCAAAACTTGTGCCGCGCTCTGCTTGTTTGGAAATAGCCGCGGTTACTGCAGGGTGCGCGTGTCCCAACAACATCGCGCCCCACGAGCACACATAATCGAGCAGCTCATTACCATCCGCGTCGTAGAGAAATTGTCCACGCCCACGATCGACGATGAACGGTTCGCCGCCAACAGAACGAAACGCGCGTACCGGGCTATTTACACCGCCAACCAACACCTGTTCGGCGCGCGCAAAAATCTCACGCGAGCGCTTGCCCTCGCGCTTCGGCTTAACGTGCGATCGTGCCGGATTCATTGCCGTTTCCGTCGGACGTTCACGCGCGCAGCCACCGCGCCGCATCCTTGGCATGATAAGTAAGAATAATTTCCGCTCCGGCGCGTTGAATGCTTGTAAGTATTTCCATCACCACGCGCTGCTCGTCCAGCCAGCCTTTTTGAACCGCGGCCTTCACCATCGAGTATTCTCCGCTGACGTTATAGGCCGCCACCGGCACATCAAATTCATCTCGCACGCGGCGGATGATATCCAAATACGGCAGCGCCGGCTTGACCATCACCATGTCCGCGCCTTCGTCCAGATCCATTTCCACCTCTTTCAATGCCTCGCGCGCATTTGCGGGATCCATCTGGTAACCACGGCGGTCGCCAAACTGCGGCGTCGATTGCGCCGCTTCGCGAAAGGGTCCGTAGAATGCGGAGGAATATTTCGCCGCATACGCCAAGATCGAAATGTTTTCGAATTTATGTTCGTCCAGCGCTTCGCGAATCACGCCGACACGTCCGTCCATCATGTCGGAAGGAGCCACGATATCGGCCCCTGCGCGAGCGTGCGAGACGGCTTGCTTGGCAAGTATATCCAATGTGGCATCGTTGGCCACTTCCCCGTCTTCGATTACGCCGCAATGGCCATGGTCGGTGTATTCACATAGGCAAACATCGGTGATTACCAGCAATTTCAGTTTTGCCTTGCGGATTGCCTCTATGGCGCGCTGCACCACGCCGTCAGCGGCAATCGAACTCATGCCCCGGGCATCTTTTTTCTCCGGCAGCCCGAACAGAATTACTCCCGGGATACCCAGCGATTCGACTTCGCGACATTCTTCGACAATCTGATCGGCTGATTGCTGAAACACCCCAGGCATGGAGCTGACTTCCTGCCGCACCTTTTGCCCGGGACAAACAAACATCGGATAGATCAGGCCTGCAGCGCTCAATCGAGTTTCGCGAACCAGTCCACGCAACCCTTCATTGCGGCGTAATCGCCGCCCTCGGTGCGTCGGAAAGCTCATTCCTGAACTACCCCGGCAACCGAAGCTTTCTGTGTGGCTGCAAAATGTTGCTTCAACGCAGCAATGACGGCGTCCGCAGTGGTGTCCTCGGCCACGAGTAAGGTGTCCACGCCCGATTGATGCAACGCATTTGCCGTTACTGGGCCGACGGCGGTAATCACCAAGTGGTTTTGTAAATCGCAGAGTTTTTCCGCGCCCACAATTCCAACAAAATGCTCCACGGCGGTGGGACTAAAAAATAAAATTGCCTCGGCTTCGCCATTGACGATCGCTGCGATTTTCTCCTCATCAAGATTGACCGGTGTGACGGTCCGGTACGCAACGACCTCGGTTACCTCCGCGCCATAATTTCTCAAAAGCTGCGGCAAGTCCGGGTTGGCGCGGTCACTTCGAGGTAACAATACCGCTTGGCCTCGCAGCTTTTCTCCTAGTTCGTTCGCGAGCGCCGCGCCGCTGTGCGTTCGGGCTTGGTAGTCCACAAAAAAACCGGCGCGTTCGGCTGCTGTTGCTGTGGTCGGTCCAACAGCTGCGGCGCGCGAACGTCTTCCCGGCACATTACGCAAGCTGCCGCGCACTTCCGCGCGTTTGACTACTGCGCGCACCGCATTTTCGCTGGTAAAAATAATCCAATCGAATTGTTCCAAGCGATCCAATGCCGCATCCATTGGGCCATAGTCCTCTGGAGCGGAAAAGGCCACCAGCGGCAGCAGAACCGGTACGGCACCGAGCCTACCAAGACTTTCGACCAGTTCAACACTTTGTCGCGCGGCGCGGGTAATCACTACGCGCTTGCCCGACAGCACGGATTCAGAAGTGGCGCCGATGCTATCCACGTTGCCGCCCCACTTCTTCGAGAATCGTTTGCGCGCCAGTCTCCATCAACAGCCGCGCCATCTGCTCTCCCAGCTGGACGCCCTGATCGGGCGCGCCGGTCAAACGCTGCTTCACGTGTTGCTGGCCATCAACCGAGGTCACGCAGGCGTCCAGCACCATTTCGCCGCGCTCGATTCGCGCCCATGCCCCGACGGGCACCTGGCAACCGCCCTGCAACGCGGCGAGCAGTGCGCGCTCGGTAATAATTGCGGCGCGCGTTTCGGGGTCATCCAACTTTGACAGCAGATCGCCAGTCTCGTTGTCGCCGAGGCGAGTTTCTACTGCGATGGCCCCTTGCCCCACGGCGGGCATGAATATTTCCGGTTCGAAAGTCACCGAAATTCGCTGGCTCAATCCGAGACGGTCCAAGCCTGCCTTAGCCAATACAATGGCGTCATACTCTCCGTCGCCCACTTTGCGGAGTCTGGTGTCGACATTGCCGCGCAATTCGCGAATATCAAGATCCGGGCGCAAACGCAGGAGTTGCGCTCGACGACGCAAGCTGCTGGTACCCGCCCGCGCGCCCGGCCGCAAGTTTTCGAGAGTTGAACCCGTCGGAGAAATCAGGCAATCGCGGATGTCGTCGCGCCGGCACACCGCCGGGAAGCTCAGCCCCCTAGGCACTTCGGTAGGAATATCTTTGACGCTGTGCACCGCAAGGTCGATGGACTCGTCCAGCAGCGCGTCTTCCAATTCCTTAATGAAAATTCCCTTCCCCCCAAGCTGCGTCAGCGGGACCTGCTGCATTTTGTCGCCCGAGGTCTTGATAATGACTATTTCCGCCTCTACTCCCGCGAGCGCAAAAAGTTGCTTGCGCACGGACTCTGCCTGCCATTTTGCCAGCAGGCTTCCGCGTGTTCCGATGCGCAGATGCTTCATTGTTTCTCCCGGTTGGAAAGGAACAGATCGCGCAATGCTTCCACATTTTGGATCTTGCGCCGCAGTTCTTTTTCGCCGCGCAAGCGTTCAGCAGGTTCCAGCAACAATTTCTCCAGCAGCTCACCCATCAACAATTCCATTTGTTGGCGGTCATGCGCGCTCAGGTGCTTCATGGTCTCCATGCGCTCGCGGATGAAAGCGGTGCGCTCGTGCCGCAAACGCGCCCGCAACTCGTCGACCAGGCCCACCAACTCAACGCTGGCCTGCCAGGAAAGAAATTTGCCAACATGCTCGTCGACGATGGTTTCAGCCCGGGGAATTTCATTTTCGCGCATGGCTCGGCTTTGCTGCACAATGCCCCCGAGATCGTCCAGGTTATAGAGATACACATTGTAGATATCAGCCGCCGCCGGCTCGATATTGCGTGGCAAGCCGAGATCCATGATAAATAGCGCGCGATTGCCACGAGCGGCCATGGCTTGCTCTAGAATGGCGCGCTCCAGAATAGGCTCCTCCGCCGCGACCGACGAAACAATCACGTCGGGACTCCGCAGCGCATCGCCCCACTCACCCCACGGCACCACTGTACCGTGAAATTCCGTCGCCAGTTTCTCGGCACGCTCCAACGAACGATTCATCAACAACAACTGCCCGATGCCGCGATCACGCAATTGCAGCATCACTTGCTCGCTGATCGTTCCCGCTCCTAACACCAGCGCGGTGCGTTGACCGAGCTTGCCAAAAATTCGCTCCGCCAATTTAACGCCCGCGGAGGCCACCGACATTGGCCTGGTGCCCAACTCAGTTTCCGATCGTACGCGCTTCCCCACTTCCAGCGCGGCTTGGAACATACGATTTAATACCGGGCCGGTCGCTCCTTGTTCGTACGCAAATTTATACGCCTCACGAACTTGCCCCAGAATTTCCGCTTCACCTAACATCATCGAATCCAGCCCAGCGGAAACTCGAAACAAGTGGCGCACCGCGTGCCGGTCATAGTGGTGATACAGCGAGACGCTCAAAATATCGGGCTGCACCTTGTGAAATTCGCTTAGAAAAGACGAAAGCCCCGCCGCGCTCTCATGCGAAGTTTCCGGCGGAACGCCATAAACCTCGCTGCGATTACAGGTCGACAACACCAAAGTCTCTTCCAAGATCCCCCGCGAACGCAGCTCGCTGGCGGCGCGGCGGGCCTGTTCCGCGGTATACGACACGCGTTCCCGCACTTCCACTGGAGCGGTGCGATGATTCAATCCGACGAGGACAATTTCCATCAGGCTGGCCACTTATCCAAGCACTACTCCTAGAAATACCTGTGGCTATGCGATAGATACAGGTTCACAACCGTGAAGCTCATCACCACCACGAAAAAATTGAACACACACAGTTTTGAAGCGCGCGCGCCACGCCACGCCGTGCTGCGCGCCAACTGGAAGTACAGCAAATAGAGAAACAGCACCACCAGCGTGATCACATATTTGGGATCGTAAAACCAATATTGACCGGTGAGCCGGTCCACCCAGATGAACCCCAGCACCGTGCCGATGGCGATGGAAATCACCCCGACCAGCACGCTTGAGTGGCTCATGCGCTCCAGCAATTCCAGTGACGGCAAGCGCCAAACTACGTTGCTGAGCTTGCGGTTTCGCAACAATCGCTCTTCCGCGAGATAGATCACGCTCAACACAAACGACAGCGCGAATGCCGCGTAAGCCAGAATACTGAGCGTGACGTGCAACGCAAAAACCACGCCATGCGCCACTGTCGGCGAAAGCCGGTCCGCGGGGGCCAGGTGCGCAGTCATAAAAAACGCCAAAATAAACGGCACCGCGAACGCGCCTACCGAGCGCTGCTGGTGGTAAAACTCGAGCGCAAGGTACGTCAGCGCCAGCAGCCATCCGAATAACGACATCGAGCCGTACAGGTCGTGATAGGGAACGGTGTGCAGGCCGCGTGACCGCTCCAGCAACGCAAAATAATGCGTCACCAGCCCAAGTCCCAACAGCGCTGACCCGCAGGTCCCCAGCAAGGCTCGGCCGGTATTCAGAAACGCCAGGTAGCAACCCCAACTCAAAGAGTAGGCCGCAACTGTGAATATGAAATAGAGATGGCTCATCTTCGTTATTGCCGGGCCGCACTGTTCAGATATCGCGTCTCCGAAAGACGCAAAAATGTCGCCAGGCCTGTATCCTGAGTATAGCCCACAGGAACAATCGCTTACATAGCGTACGCTGCCGCTACGCAGCAAGGACGCGCTGGATTTGCTATTCTCTCTGCGGACTTCCTAAGCTCAATATAGGTGATATGCCGCCCTTAAACGCAGTTACGCCCTTCGAACGCGGCGAGATCGATCGCAAGGACCTCTTCCTCCGCGCTTGCCGCGGCGAAGCGCTTAGTCGCGTCCCTGTTTGGATGATGCGTCAGGCCGGACGTTATCTGCCGGAATATCGCGCCATCCGTGCCACACATCCCTTCCTGGAAGTTTGCAAGACCCCCGATCTAGCCGCCGAGGTCTCGCTGCAGCCATTTCGTGTACTGGGAGTCGATGCCATCATCGTTTTCTCGGATATTTTGATTCCCGCAGAAGCCATGGGTATGCATCTCGAGCTAAATGACGCAGGCCCGAATCTTCCCAGTCCTATTCGCAGCGCTGCCGATGTGGCTAGTCTGCGCATGTTCGATCCTGAGGCGGAGACTAAATTCCTGCCGGAGGCCATTCGCCGCATCGTTAAAAACGTCGGCTCGGACGTGCCGGTTCTCGGATTTGCGGCGGCTCCCTGGACGCTGGCCTGCTACATGGTCGAAGGGAAAACCAAGGAAGGATTCTCGACAGTTAAGAGCTTTCTTTATCATGAGCCCGAGACATTCCGGGAACTACTCAACAAAATCGCGCTGGCCACCATTCCCTATTTGCGAGCGCAAATCGACGCGGGTGCCTCCGCTGTACAACTGTTTGATACCTGGTGCGGAGAGCTCAATTTGGAGGACTACGAATATTTCGCGCTGCCAGCCGTTCAACAGGTCATCTCAGGCATCTCCGGCAAAAGTCCAATTATTTACTACGCCAAGGCTTCCAATCATTTGATGCCCGCGGTCGCCCGCGCCGGAGCCACGGTACTAAGCGTCGATTGGCGCGCCGATCTGGCTGCACTGCGAAAAACACTTGGCCCCAAAATCGCTCTGCAGGGAAATGTGGATCCAGCTATTTTGCTCGGGCCCGCCGGCAAAATCCGCGAAGCAACGCAACGCGCCCTCTCGCAATTGA
>DATHGV010000422.1:0-7254 GCA_035490135.1 Candidatus Methylomirabilota bacterium | reverse complement strand
CTTGCGGCGAGATCCTGGCAATCCTGTCGGAATGCCAGACATTTGCGTAAATCTCTCCTTTGACGAATTCGAGCTCGTTGAGGTTGTCGATACTATTGCCGCCATCTTTCACCACTATGTAGTGGGTTTCCTGGAAGGTGTTTGGATCCCGGAAGCGTAGCGTCGCAGAGCCATCGCTGGTAATGAGCTCCGTGGCATTGCGAGTCATGCCCCATCCCTCACCTGCGTAGGTAAATCGTGTGACCGGCTGGAGCGTGAGTCGGTCGTAAACGAAACACATGTGCGATTTCCACGTCCACTCCAGAATGTATGGCCCCCAGTCGACAATGCCTTCGCCGAAGTATTCCGGGGGAAGATCGCGACGCGTGATGACTTTACCTGTTTTGGGATCAAGGGCCATTACCGCCGACCGTTCAATCCGCCCGGTGCCCTCATAAAACATCCCATCCAGATACAAAAAGCCTTCCGTATAGCTCTCCGCGGAGTGCGGATACTTTGCCACCACCCTGTAGCTATCAACAGGGGCGGCGCCTGTTGAGGCGCCACTCAAGAGCAAGACAAGAAGCGCTAAGTACAATGGAATGCGTCGAAGTCGGAAGACGGTGAAGGACATTTCTCTGGAGCCATTGTAAGCGGTAAATACGCGAACTCCCCTTAATCGGCTAAAGCTAATATAAAAGCATTACAACAGAATAGGACCGTGCTGCGTCAAAGGAATAGGTAAACAAACTGCAAGCGGCAAATTGAGCAGGGTGGTCACCCCGTCCTTCCGGACAGTGTTGATTCCAGCGCACAAGTTGAGCGCAGCAACCGGGCCAGATTTGCGGTGTTATACTTTACATGTCAGCGGTCATGTGTGCCTCAACGGTGCACCCGTGTGACACCATAGGAGCTTCAAGATGGGTGAGCAGGTAAAAGAGATTTATAATTGGGCGCGCCGCAGGAAGATTATGGCGGCCTTTTTTGTGGCTTTGACGTTGCTGGTTGGAATCATGATTGGGTCGGTGGTTTCTGGTCGCGTATCGGCGGTTAAGAACACGGCATTCGCGGGAACCAACGCGACGCCGCTGGCGATGCCAGATCCGATTCCGTCGTCTAATTCTTTCTCTGGGGTTGTGAATCGGGTGGAACCGGCGGTGGTGAACATCGCCACCACTCAGGTTATGGAGCATCGTGCACCTTCGGCGCGGCGGAAGCGCTCGCAGCCGGACGATCAGGATGATCCGATGCAGGACTTCTTTGACAAGTTTTTTGACGGGCAGAAGGAAGGCCCAGCGCAAGCCGAGCGCAGTCTTGGTTCGGGCGTAATCGTGGATAAGCGCGGATATATCGTGACGAACAATCACGTTGTAGATCAGGCCACCAAGGTCCAAGTGCAGCTGAATGGCGAAACCGCCCGCTACACCGCGAAGGTCGTAGGCGTGGACGAGGACACCGATCTTGCCGTTTTGAAGATTGACGCGGGCCGCGATTTGCCGACCGCGAGACTCGGGAATTCAGACGGCGTGCAGGTCGGCGACTGGGTGCTGGCCATCGGCAGCCCGTTTGGCTTGCAAGCTACGGTGACCGCGGGAATCATCAGTGCCAAGGACCGTGGCGGGATTGGTCATCAGTTTCAGCGATTTTTGCAGACCGACGCGGCCATCAATCCGGGCAATTCCGGCGGACCACTAGTGAGCCTGGGTGGCGACGTGATCGGGATTAACACCGCGATCATTACCGGCAGCCGCGGTTACGAAGGCGTAGGGTTCGCGTTGCCTTCGACGACTGCCATCAATGTTTATAATCAGATTATTGCGCAGGGCCGCGTGACACGCGGATCCATCGGTGTGAGCTTCCAGGAAGATCTGGGAACCAATGCAATCACGCTTAAAGCGTTGGGCGCGCCGTACGGCGTGGTCATCGAAGGTGTTGAGCCTGGCAGCCCGGCGGAAAAGGCCGGATTGAAGGGCGGCGACGTAATCACCAGCGTGAACGGCACCCCGGTTAAATCCGGCAACGATCTCGTGAATCCCATTTCACTGGCTCCCATCGGCAGCAAAGTGAAACTGACCTATGTTCGTGATCGCTCGCAAAAAGAAGCTACCGCAACGGTGGAAGATCGTACGCGAGTGTTTCCGAATACAGCCGGACGCATGGG
This sequence comes from Candidatus Methylomirabilota bacterium, assembly GCA_035490135.1. Taxonomy (GTDB): domain Bacteria; phylum Acidobacteriota; class Terriglobia; order Acidiferrales; family UBA7541; genus Acidiferrum. Next base: position 5,114 of record DATHGV010000422.1, on the reverse strand, counting down.
CGACCAGCGCGGTGGCGAAGCTGCACCAGCTGAGTTTGGCTTGCACGTCCAGGAATTGACTCCTGACCGGGCGCACCGCGTGGGCATGGATACGCAGAAGGGCGTGCTGGTTACCGAAGTTGAACCCGCTAGCTTTGCCGAGGACATCGGATTCGCACAACGGGACGTGATTGCCGAAGTGAATAGACAGGCGATAAGTTCCGTGGAAGACTACCGCAACGCGATTGGTAAACTGAAGGCTGGCGACAGCGTGGTGTTCAAGGTGCTGCGCCATCAGGATACCGACCGGGTACTGACGGTGTTTCTGCCGGGTGTGGTACCGGCGGAAGACAAACGATAAGGCGCTCGATTTATTCGAGCTTAGAAAAAATATATGAACCGACTCATACGGCCGACGCACCTGATCCTGCTGTCCCTGCTGCTGATGGGATTGGGTGTGTCGCCGTGTTGGTCATCGGCGCAAACTGCCGCCAAGAAAAAAGCCAAAAGCAGCAGCTCGCACAAGGGTAAATCCGGAAAATCTTCACGGCGTCAGGTAGGGCAGAAAGCCCCTACGCCGCAACGCATTTCTGAAATTCAACAGGCGCTAGCGAAGAACGGTGCCTATACCGCAGCACCCAACGGGAAGTGGGATACTTCCACTGTCGAGGCCATGAAGAAGTTTCAGGGCGCGCACGGCTTGACTCCTTCAGGAAAGCTGGACGCCAAGACCTTGCAGCAACTAGGTCTGGGCTCGCAGACGGCAGGCATCGCGCCTCCCACGCCTGCGGTTAGAATTTCCTCTGCAAATACGCCACCGGGTGGGCTACAGACCGACGCCATAAGCAGCAACTATAAAGCCGGCAGCAAACAATAAGATTTCTCACCGTGATTTTCTCGGAGCAATGTGGTTCCTGCTCAGTGGTGTGTCAGCGAACACCAAATCGACTATCATTGTAGGTATCGCCACGCACAGAATCTGCGCTTGACGTACGCGTTCAGGGAGGAAGTATGGCAACAGCCGCATCGCCTCGCGTTTTCAAAAATTTTATCAACGGTGAATGGGTCGAATCGCGCAGTGGCAAAGCATACGAGAATCGCAACCCAGCTGATACCGATGAGCTCGTAGGGATCTTTGTCGCTTCCGACTCCGAAGATGTGAATGCCGCCGTGGATGCGGCTAGAGAGGCCTATAAAAGCTGGCGGTTAGTGCCGGCTCCCAAACGCGCGGAGATTTTGTATCGCGCCGCGGAATTGCTGCTGCAACACAAAGAAGAATTTTCGAAGGATATGACCCGGGAAATGGGCAAGGTCCTGGCAGAAACGCGCGGCGACGTGCAGGAAGCCATCGACATGACTTACTACATGGCTGGCGAAGGCCGGCGTTTGTTTGGGCAGACTACTCCTTCGGAGCTGCCCAACAAATTTGCGATGAGCGCGCGGCAGTCGATAGGTGTGTGCGGCATGATTACGCCGTGGAATTTTCCGATGGCGATTCCGTCGTGGAAAATGATGCCGGCGCTGGTCAGCGGAAACACTGTGGTGTTGAAACCGGCGGAGGATACGCCGCTGTCGTCGTATCATCTGGTGCAAATTTTGATGGAGGCGGGCCTGCCGAACGGTGTCGTAAATCTTGTAAGCGGTGATGGTCCGAACGCGGGAGCGCCTCTGGCGGGGCACAAGGATGTGCCGGTGGTCAGCTTTACCGGATCTACGGCGGTTGGGCGAATTATCGCGGAAATGTGCGCGCCGGATTTTAAGCACTGCAGCCTGGAAATGGGCGGCAAGAACATCATCATTGTGATGGATGATGCGAATCTTGACCTGGCGGTGGATGGAGCGATCTGGGGAGGATTCGGCACCACCGGGCAGCGTTGCACGGCGGCCAGCCGCGTGGCGGTGCACAAGAGTGTATATCGGGAGTTTGTTTCGCGGTTTGTGGCACGAGCAAAAAGTCTGCGGGTTGGAGATGGGCTGGATGCCACGACCGATATGGGTCCGTGTATTAACGAGCAGCAATTGAAGACGGTGATGGGTTACGTCGAGGTCGGGAAGAGCGAGGGCGCGAAGCTGTTGACGGGCGGCAATCGCCTTACTAGCGGAGCGTACGCCAAGGGCTGGTTCCACGAGCCCACAGTCTTCGGCGATGTCGCTCCGAATATGCGGATCGCACAGGAAGAAATCTTTGGGCCGGTGGTGTCGGTTATTCCCATCGAGAGTTTTGAACAAGCGATTGAAGTTGCGAACGGCGTGCCATATGGCCTCTCCGCTTCCATTTACACGCGAAACGTGAACTTGGCTTTTGCCGCCATGCGCGATCTGTATACCGGCATCGTTTACGTCAACGCTCCTACGATTGGCGCCGAGACGCATTTGCCGTTTGGCGGGACGAAACAGACGGGTAATGGACATCGAGAGGCGGCGATTGCGGCGATTGACTTCTTCACTGAGTGGAAAACGATGTACATCGACTACTCGGACAAGCTGCAACGCGCGCAGATCGACAACGCGGAGTGAGGCCGGCGGCTGATCGCTGTAATCGCATTCGCAGCATTTTAGCGCTGCACGCGTTGACCGTACTTGACACGATTCCTAAAATATATGAGTGGGCCATTTTACCGGGCTTGCGTGTAGAGTGCTGATATGAGGGATGCTGCACTTCAGGAACGCCGGAATCGCCAGATATTGGCGGATATCGTGCGCACGTACATTGAGACGGGCGAACCGGTGTCTTCGCGTGCGGTTTCCCAGCGGTTTCAGGAAACGCTCAGCAGCGCCACGATTCGTAACGTGATGGCCGATCTGGAAGATGGTGGGCTTCTATTTCAGCCGCACACTTCAGCAGGCCGCGTGCCTACGGCGGCGGCGTATCGTTTTTTTGCGCAGGAGATCGCTTCGCGTGCGACATTGAGCATCGAGGATCGTGATTGGATCAAGAACGAGTTCAATGCCGCCTCCAGTTCTGCGGATATGACCGAACGAGCCGGGCACGTACTGGCGGAGGTTTCCAGCGGCTTAGGCATCATCGTGTCTCCGCCCTTGGGGAAAACCGTTCTGGAGCACGCCAGAATGTGGCTGTTACCGGACGGGCGCGTAGTGGTGGTCTTGATTTCGCACGGCGGCGTGACGCGGGACAAGATTTTGCGGCCGTACCGGCTGTTCTCACAGCCGGAGCTCGACAGTATTGCGGAGTTTCTGAACCAGCACTACGCCGGCTGGACGCTGGAAGCGATTCGCGGGGACCTACTGCAAAAGCTGGCTACCGAGCGCGAACGCTATGAAGGAATTGTGCAGAGCGCGTTGACACTGTGCGATCCGGCGGTTCTGGGCGCTGATCTCGCCGCACAGGTGCATGTAGAAGGCACGGCGCAGATGATTGGCGCGACGGAGTTTGCGGACCAAGCGCAACTGCGGGATTTGCTGTCCGCGATTGAGGAGAAGCACCGGCTGGTGACGGTTTTAAACGCGTGTATCGATACGCCTGAACCTGTTTTCGTGAAAATAGGCGTCAAAGAGATAGCGACGGCTGGCGAACACCTGGCGCTGATCAGCGCCCCGTACATGAGTAATGATCTGGTGCAAGGATCGCTGGGAGTGCTGGGGCCGACGCGCATGCCGTATGAGCGCGCGATGACCGCGGTCGCTTACGTCGCGCAATTATTCAGCGAAGCACTGAGCAAAATTTGAAAGACTTCTGGCAAAAGAAAGGCTGGAAAGTCATGGGAAACGATTCCAAGAAGAATGCGGAAAATAATGCGGAAAATGGTGGGGCGAACATGATTGCGGATTCGTCTTCGGACGCTAATCAGCCGGACGTGGAGTACCCGACTGCCGATGCGGAAGTCGGCAAACTTGCTAAAGATCTCGAAGATCTGCGGCAGACGCTGTTGCGCAGGCAAGCCGATTTCGATAATTACCGCAAGCGGGTGGAGAAGGAACGCTCCGAGGATTCCCGCCGCTCTACTGCCCGTGTGATCGAGGCCTTGATTCCGGTGGTGGACAGTTTCGATCAGGCCTTGGCTTCGCATCGCGAACCGGAATACGCGAATTATCGCAAGGGCTTCGAGCTCATTCACAAACAGCTGCTGGACAACATCGCGAAGCTTGGTGCCGAGCGTATCGAACCGGTGGGCATGACCTTTGATCCGCATTTGCATCAGGCCATGGATCGCACGGAAACCACGGATAAGGACGAGGGCACGATTTTGCAGGTTTTTCAGCCGGGTTACCTTTTTCATGGGCGCGTCTTGCGTCCCGCCATGGTGCGCGTAGCGGTTCACCCCACCGCCGCATCTAAGACTGCAAACTAAAACTATTCGGGAGTCGACATTCGATATGGCCAGGTCCACGCAAAAAGATTTCTACGATGTGCTGAACGTCAAACGTGAGGCCTCGATTGAGGAGATCAAGGCGTCTTATCGCCAGAACGCGTTGAAGTGGCACCCGGATCGCAATCCGGTGAATAAAGAAGAAGCAGAAATAAAATTTCGCGAATGCACGGAAGCGTATAGCGTGCTGAGTGATCCTCAGAAGCGACAAATCTATGATACCTACGGGCATGAAGGACTTCGCGGTTCGAACGTAGGCACGGACTTCAACAGTTCCGTCTTTCAGGACTTCCACGATATTTTTGGGGATTTTTTTGGATTTGAGGATTTGTTTTCTGGCGGGCGCCGTGGGCGCGGCCGCAACCAGCGTGGTGCGGATTTGCGTTATGACATGACGCTGACTTTTGAAGAAGCGGCGGCAGGTGTTACGACCAAGGTCAAATTACCCAAGCAGGAATTTTGTTCGGCATGTAACGGAACAGGCGCGAAAAAGGGCACAGGCTCAACGGCTTGTCAGACCTGCGGCGGGCGCGGGCAGATGGCCTACCAGCAGGGATTTTTTACCATTACGCGCACTTGCCCGGCGTGCCAGGGCGCGGGACAAATTATTCGCGAGCGCTGCCTGGAGTGCCGCGGAAATGGACGCGTGGAGCGCGAGAAAATTATCGAGCTACGAATTCCTCCCGGAGTGGATACGGGGACGCGGCTCAGAGTTACGGGTGAAGGTGAGCAAGGGCCCAACGGTGGACCTGCAGGCGATTTGTACGTTGTGCTGGACGTCAAAGAGCATCAGTTTTTTGAACGGCG
>DATHGV010000421.1:0-2751 GCA_035490135.1 Candidatus Methylomirabilota bacterium | reverse complement strand
ACTGGTCACTGAAGCCACACTCCTCAGCAGCGCTGGCTGCGGTCTCGGGCTGCTGCTGGCTTGGAGCGCGCTTCGTCTCCTGCCTCAATTGTCGAGCCTGTCGTTGCCGCGTCTGAACGAAGTGCACCTGAATATGCCGGCTTTGACGGCAACAATCGTTATTGCGAGCGCCACGACGTTGTTGTTTGGATGGCTGCCGGCAATAGGCTTCTCGCGTTTGCGATTATCATCGGCGCTGCGGTCTCGCGGTAGCGAAACAGGCGAGCGACGCAAGCTGCCGCTGCCGGCGCTCGTTGTCGCTGAAATCGCATGTTCGGTGGTGCTTACTGTTAGCGTTGGCCTGCTCGTCCACAGCTTCTGGCGCGTGATGCACGTAGATCCAGGGTTCCAAGCACGTTCCCTGTTTCGCGTCTACCTTCGGAGTGAGTCACCGCCGAACGATCCCGAAGGCCTTCGGGTTTATAACGAGAAAGCTCTGCCGTTCTGGCAAAATTTGATAACAGAAACTGTCTCGCTGCCGGGCGTTCGGTCGGCGGCGATTTCCGATTGGAAGCCGGGCAGAGATTCAGCCACTGCGACATTACTGTTAGAAGGTTTGCCGTACGACGAAGCTCATCTGCCTACGGTCGAAGGGTCATGGGTCAGCGCCAATTTCTTTCAGACGGTAGGTGCTCAGTTAATAACTGGAAGGCTGTTCACTGATCACGACAACGGCGATGCGCCGGCGGTGGTGATCATCAACACGCAAGCGGCCCGCCAGTTCTGGCCGGGGCAGAATCCCATCGGCAAACTCATCGGCGTTAACTATACCGGTCCCGGCCGACGAACCAGCGGCGCTGCGCCGCGATTGCGCGAAATTGTTGGTATCGTCGGCACTATCAAACACGGGCCGCTCGATGCGGCAACTGCACCGGCTGTTTACATGCCTTATTTGCAGGACGAGACCAGTCACGTCATGTCGGCGATGAATCTGCTCGTGCGTACAGAAGACAGCGCGATGGGCCTGGCTGACAACGTGCGCAATCGAATCCACGCGCTCCGACCAGACCAGCCGGTGCAGGAAATCCAAAGCGTCCAAGAACTGGAAGCGCAATCCGTCGCCCCCCGGCGTTACACACTGCTGCTTTTCGGCACGTTCGCCATCACGGACCTCGTGCTCGCGGCGGTAGGAGTTTACGGCGTGATCTCCTACGTCACAGCGCAACGCACACGCGAGTTCGGAGTCCGTATTGCCCTCGGCGCGACGCGTGGCCGAGTGATTTCGGAGGTGTTGCGTGGTGGCGTGCGCTTAACTGCAATCGGCTCGCTCATCGGCCTTGTTGGCGCTTTCGTTATGACGCGGTCCGTCTCGGCATTGTTATTCGAGATAAGTCCGCTCGACCCAGTCAGCTACTTTGCCGCGGTCGCGCTGCTCGGTCTCCTATCGGTTTGCGCATGTCTCGTTCCAGCATGGCGAGCTTCCCGCGTGGATCCGATCATTGCGATGCAAAGCGAATGAACGATTAGTAGTAAAAAATGATCATCACGTATCTGAGATCTTTGTTCGCGCGTTTCGTTCGCTGCGCTGAGACTGAACGTGAGCAGGAGCTGGCATCGCACATCGACATGCGCGCTGATCATCTTGAGCGCGTCGGGTTAACACGCGCTGAAGCAGAACGCCGCGCACGGATCGAGTTCGGAAGCCATGAGCGGTTCAAGGAAGAATGCCGCGAAGCGATCGCGGGTCACGACGGTCGAACGAGAACGGTTTCAGTAGCTCATGCGCGCCATGAGCAGCGTAGCCTTTCGTCGGTACCATGATCCCTTTCTCTTCTCGAGAACCAACGAGAGTCAACTCGGAGACGGTGCCGAGGTGCTAAGCTTTAAACTCTAAGTTTAAAGGCTTCGGAATTAGGCACCGTGTTGCGCGGGGGCAGATACGGTCGTCGACACATGCGCGATGCTCGAGGGCATCATTGCTGCCTCACGCCCAAATTGCAGGACCGCGAAGATGGTGCTGACGGCAAGGACAGTGTAGATCAGGGTTTCGAATCGGCTGCGTTGTTTTTCCTCCGAGCGCAGGAGAAGCGCATAAGTGGATTCAAATATTTCCGGATTAGTAGAAGTTGTTTTCATGGCTATTTGTCTGTGAGATGCCGCAACCCAGCCGTTTGGATTCAAGATTTTCGATAAATTTAGTGCAGGCGCTGATCTCATTAGTCAGACGCCGCAGGGGACCGGTTTTGTCTGGATCCGCCGAGTTTTATAATGGCGTTTTAACGCCGCACGCTCGAACGGCGCACCAACCAATCCACGCTTCAAAGGCACAGAATAGCCCTATCAAACTGAAAATTGCTGCGAACACAGGTGCTTCCGCGATCAGACAAGCACCGAAAAGAAGGAAAACGACCGCCATTCCACCGCGGGCGACACGACCTTTGTTATCGATGTTCGGTTTCATTTCAGGAAAAATGCGGAATTGCAGCAGGAAAATAGATTGGTTACGCCTCGGTTGCCAGCAAATCACGCGGCCTTATTTTTGAACGACAATCTCATCCGGGGCGTCTAGGTTCCTATCATGACTAAACTCATTGCGTTGGTAGCGGCAGGACTCTTTGTGACGGGTACGATGTTCGCAGGCGAACACGGCGATTGCACAAAGCAAGTTGGAAACAAGCAAGGGAAGATGGCTTGTCAGGCTTCATTGGCCAGCCTCAATCTGACACCCGAGCAGAAGACAAAGATGGATGCGGTGATGGCCCAGCATGAGAA
>DATHGV010000420.1:0-4440 GCA_035490135.1 Candidatus Methylomirabilota bacterium | reverse complement strand
CCCGGGTGGCAGCTGTCGCAAGATCGTCTGCGAAACAGCAGTGATTTGGGCGACGGCTGTTGAAATCGTAACACCCGGCTGAAAAAACACTTTGATAATGCCGATGCCGTCATAGGAGTTCGATTCGATGTGCTGGATATCATTGACCGTGGTCGTGAGCACGCGCTCTTCGGTGTAAACCATTCGCTGTTCGATGTCATGGGCGCTCAGGCCATTGAAGTTCCAGATGATGCTGACCACGGGAATATTAATCGAGGGCAAGACGTCGGTCGGTGTCCGAAGCAGGACAAAAGGCGTGACTAAGAGTAGTAGCAACGCGGCTACTACAAACGTATAGGGCCGACTAAGAGCTAAACGAATGATCCACATAACGTGTCTCCTGTCTGGCTGGGGACTGAGCAGCTCGCTTTCATGTCCGAAAGTTTCGTTCCGCGATTCACAAGCCGCCATTGCGCGTCGGTGGGATTTTTCCCTCACCAATATGAACTGATTTCGGCTCCCTCTTTGGAGAGAATGATCTTTTGAAAGCGGAAGAGAGATTCTCTTCCCTTTCGGAATTTTCACGCGAACTCGATTCTCGGTGGGGCCGTTTGCGCTAGCGCTTTCCGTCGCGGCGCGATTCCGAAAAGCTACCCCCGGTGATCACGACGAAGAGAAAACGGCGGTTGCTCTCACCTCATTCGCATTCAGCAGCTCTCTTTATTTGAGAGCGAGGATCACGGCACCCATCAGCACAAGTCCGCCTCCAAGCCAATGATGCCACGTTAGCGTTTCGCCAAGAACAATGGCCGCAAAGAGAATTGCAAAAAGGACACTTAGTTTGTCCATCGGCGCAACGCGTGATGCTTCTCCCAATTGCAAGGCTCGGAAATAGCAGAGCCATGAAAGACCGGTCGCCAAACCGGACAATATCAGAAAGAGCCATGTCCGGAATGAGATGTTTCCGAAGGACCAATGCGCCCGGCTAAAGGAAGCGATCAACCAGGTAAAAAGGAGAATCACAGTCGTGCGAATTGCCGTGGCAAAATTCGAATCGACACCGGTGACTCCGATCTTCGCCAGAACAGCAGTGGCCCCTGCGAAAACTGCTGAGAGCAGCGACCACGCGAGCCAATTATTCATTTACGCGGCTTGCCTTGACTTCTACCCCTGCTTCTTTTTCGAGGGCCTTAATCAAGGCGGAAGCGTTTTCATTTCCGAAGCCGAGTGCAACCGCCGATGCGAGATTTTTTTCCGCAACGCGCAGCGCGGGAATGGGTGAGTGCAGACTTTCAGCAAATTTTTCAATAAGGTCCGCGTCCTTGAGCATGAGCCTGAGTGCGAAACTCGTTGAAAAATCGCGTTTCAAAATATTCTGACCATTGCTCACGAGAAGAGGTGAACGGAAATCGGCGACCTTTACGACTTCCATTACGATGTTCAGATCAAGCCCCGCTTTTTGCGCGAGAACGAGGCCTTCCGCGAGCGCTTCCATTTCCAACGCCACAATGAGGTTTCCCACAAGCTTCATAGCCGCGGCGTTTCCATTCTTGCCAAAGTAGTGAACGGTTTGGCACAAGTGTTCCAAGACCGGTTTCACCTTTTCAAAGACGGCCTTGTTGCCCGCGGCCATAATCCAAAGCTTGGCGTTGGCGGATTCAGTTTTGCTGCCAAAGACGGGCGCATCGAGAAAATCGACACCGCGCTTTGCGTAAGCTTCCTGTTCTCGCAAACTCATCGCTGGAAGAACCGTGCTCATGTCGATCGCGATCTGGCCTTCCTTGATTCCACTTAGAATTCCTTCCGGGCCAAACACAACTTCCTCGACGGCCTGGTCGTTACTCAAACTGTACATGACAAGATCGGCGTCGCGGACGGCGTCCGCCGGAGTATCGGCGACGCGTGCTCCCTTTCTGGCAAACGGTTTACATTTTGGAGCGCTACGATTCCAGACGGTAAGTTGGTAGCCGGCTTTGAGAAGGTTGGACGCCATGCCGCTGCCCATGGTTCCGAGACCGAGATAAGAGATTGTTTTTATCATATCTGAATACCTCGAAGATTCTTCATAGGAGTAAGACCAGGTGTGTCATGTGTGTCGCGTAGTCAGTGTACAGTGCATCTTATTTCGCTTCCTTGTTCGTCGGGCTGGGATCAATCAAAGTTAAATCCGTGTCCGGATCAAAACGTTTCTGCATTGTTACCGGGTCGACGGTGACCATTACTTCCAGCGTCGGGGATACGTATGCAGCGAGAACGTGACCTCCCTGCGTTGTTCCGTCTGAATTCCCCACCAACATGTGCGTATGGACTACGGGCTTTTCTTGATAGAGCGCGATGTCACCGCTCATCCCAATCACTTCGTGTTGACCGTTGATGGGAATCTTCTTGTACATTTTGCGCTGAGGATCAAACCACCCCAGCGTTGCTCCATTCACCGCTCCAATGGCGGTGAAATGGGCGCTGGTAATGTGGTACTTCTGCGCAAACTCCAGCAGTCCGGAAAACGCCTCGTCTCCCTGGTAGAAGATAACGGCGTATTGTTTCGTCGGTTCTCCAGGGTTCAGCAGTTGAATCTTCATTCTGGGAGCTTTGCCTTTCGGACCCGCATCCGGTGGCGCTACATATTCAGTTGCGCTGTCCTGCGAATACGCTGCTGTGATGGCGATCCCACCCAATAACAGTGCATAACTGAGTTGCTTTACTTTGATCATAGAAGGTTCTTTTCCGTTGTTCTCTGGTGTTTTATCTTGTGATGTTAAGAGCTAAACGAATGATCCGCATGACGCGTTAGTCTTTGCCGAGCGAGGTGAAGCCGGATCCGTGCTGTGAACCAATTACCGGCTTCAGCCGGGAAAGAATTGCTTCTTTGCTAGTCGTCCCAAAAATTCCAACGCGTTCTTCGCCATCGACGAAGTACAAAATCGTCGGAATACATCGAATGCCGTACCACAACCCGAGGCTGGGACTGCGATCAAGCTTGACCCGGGCTACCTTCAAATAATTGAGGGATTCACTGGCGATTTCCTCCAGGACTCCGTCCAACGTCATCGACGGAAGGGTCCATCCAGGGGCAAATTCAACCAGCACCGGTTGACTGGACTTCAAAACTTCGGCCTCAAAGTTTGTTTCAGTTACTTCGACAGTCGATTTCATTCGCCACGCTAAAGTTTAAAGTCACACTCCTGCCACGGCCCGTGTGGAAGGGCGCAAAACTGTTTTGGTTGTGCCCGTGTCGCGAGTCCGCGGCGGCCGCACCAGGACCGGCAGTAGAGTTGAAACCGCCATGACACCGGCGATGAGATGCAGCGCGCCGCGATACGACCCAGCTGTTTCGCGCATGTGGGCGATGAGGAGGGGACCAAACACGCTGGCAAATCCCCACGCCGTCAACATCAGACCGTAAATCGGCCCGACATTCTTCGGCCCAAAGTAATCAGCTGCAAATGCCGGCATCGTGCCGAATCCTCCGCCGTAACACATCAACACCACAAAGGTAACGATCGTTTCCAACGAGGCTGTTACGATGTTTGGGAAGAACCAGAACAGCAGAGCCTGGCCAACAAACATCACGAAGAATGTAACTCGTCTGGTGATCAAATCGGAAATCCACGCCCAGAAAACTCGCCCGACTGCGTTGCCGATACTCGCCAATCCGACCATGCCTGCGGCAACTACCGCACTTACTTTGGTTTCTTCCTGAAACAGCGGCGCCTCCTGCGAAATGATTGAGATGCCAGCGCAAGTATTAAGAAACAAAAGCAGCCAAAGCGCCCACCACTGCCAGGTCTTGAGCGCCTCGCTCAACGTGAAATCACGGTCTGCGCGATGCGACGTTTGGTTCGGTGTCGGCGTCCAGCCCACAGGCTTCCAACCATTGGGCGGATTCTGCATAAACAATCCAGTTATAACTGTCACGATTAGATATGCGATCCCGAGATAAGCGAAGGTGCTCAAGACGCCAACGCTCTGAATGAGTCGCGTAGCCACGGGCGCTGTGATGAGTGCGCCCGCTCCGAACCCGCCGACCGCAATGCCGGTAATCAGTCCCCTGCGATCCGGGAACCATTTCACCAGCACGGCGACTGGAACAATGTAGGCAAGACCGAGACCGATTCCGCCGATTACGCCGTAACTGAAATATAGCCACCACAGGCCACGTGAGAAGCTGGCCAGAAAAACACCCAGTCCGTAGAGCGCGCCGCCGGTCAAGGCAACCACGCGCGGTCCTTTGCGGTTCAGCCACAAGCCGCCGAAAAATGCAGCAAAACCCAGGACAAAGATGCTGATAGTAAATGTCAGCGTTACTTCCGAAATGCTCCAGCCAAATTGCTTTGCCAACGGAACGCGGAAAACACTCCACGCGTACACCGCACCCAAAGCGATCTGCAAAAACACTCCGGCGATTGCAATCGCCCACCGACTATTAGTTCGCATAAATTCCTCCTATCACAGGGGCATTAC
>DATHGV010000419.1:0-25791 GCA_035490135.1 Candidatus Methylomirabilota bacterium | reverse complement strand
TGAACGCCTGAAGACCTCCCACAGTGGCCCGGACTTCGACAGATTCTGGCGAAAATCGCTGCATGACGGCGTGGTCGCAAACACCACGTTAAATCCAATTAGCGTCGCGTCCGCCGCCACCTTGCCGGCCACGAATCCCACGAGCGTCGACGCGCTCGAATTTATTTTCCGCCCCGATCCCAGCGTTTACGACGGGCGCTTCGCCAACAACGGCTGGCTGCAGGAGCTGCCCAAGCCGCTCACCAAATTAACGTGGGACAACGCCGCGATGGTCAGCCCCAAAACCGCAGAAAAACTTGGTTTAGGACAGAAAGTTGGCGCCCGCGGCGGCGAGCACGGCAAGATTCTTACCGATGTCATCGATATTTCTCTTTCCGGCAGCAAAGTAACTGCCGCCGCGTGGATCGTGCCAGGACAAGCGGACGGTGTCGTCGTTCTCCCTCTGGGCTACGGGCGGAAAAAGGCGGGCTACTCCGGCTCCTATAAGGGATTCAACGCCTATGCAGTGCGCAGTTCCTACGCTATGTGGGCCGCCACGGGCGGCAGCGTCAGGAAAACCGGCGACGAATATCCGATGGCCTGCACGCAGTACCACTTCAACATGGAAGGCCGGAAAATTCTGGCCAGCGGTACGTTGGATGAGTACAAACAAAACCCTGCCTTCGCCCACAAAGACGACGAGCAGCCGCCCAAGGAACTGACGCTCTACAAGGAATTCGCCTATCCCGGCTATGCCTGGGCTATGGCCATCGATCTCAACAGTTGCAATGGATGCAACGCCTGCGTGGTCGCTTGCCAGTCGGAAAATAATATTCCCGTCGTCGGCAAAGATCAGGTGATGCGCGGCCGTGAAATGCATTGGATTCGCATCGATCGTTATTACCTTGCTGAAACGGCCACCAACGATCCCAGCACGAACACTAACGACGCGCTCGCCAATCCTGAAACATTTTTTCAGCCGGTTCCCTGCATGCAGTGCGAAAACGCGCCGTGCGAACAGGTTTGCCCCGTGGGTGCCACGGTACACAGCGCCGAAGGTCTGAACGACATGACCTACAACCGCTGCATCGGCACGCGCTACTGTTCGAACAACTGCCCCTACAAGGTGCGGCGCTTTAATTTCCTGCGCTTCGAGGATTGGGAGACGCCGCAACTGAAGTTGCTTCGTAATCCCGAAGTCACCGTGCGCAGCCGCGGAGTCATGGAAAAGTGCACCTACTGCGTGCAGCGTATCAACAATGTGCGCATTGACGCCGAAAAAGAAAATCGCCCCATCCGCGACGGCGAAATCGTCACCGCCTGCCAGGCCGCGTGCCCCAGCGAAGCTATCATTTTCGGAAACGCCAACGATTCTTCGACACGCGTTGCCAAGCTAAAGGCCCAGCAGCGCAATTATTCAATCCTTGGCGAACTAAATTCGCGTCCGCGCACAACCTATCTCGCTGCCGTGCGCAACCCCAATCCGGATCTCTCGCTATCCACAACGGAGAAAGCGTGAGCGTCGCGCAACCGCCCATCAATTCTCCGGAGATTCCGCGGCTCCAGCCCGTCCTCGGACCAGGTCACACCTATGAGACCGTAACCGAGCAGATCAGCGCCGCCGTATTGACGCGTCCTACAACGTTAGGTTGGTTTGTGGGCTTCGCAGTGGCGTTTTCTGTGCTGGGCATGCTGACCGTCGCGGTCGGCTGGCTGATCATTAAAGGCGTCGGAATCTGGGCCATCAACATTCCCATCGGTTGGGGATTCGCCATCGTCAATTTCGTGTGGTGGATCGGTATCGGCCACGCCGGCACGCTGATTTCCGCCATTCTTTATTTGCTCAATCAGAAGTGGCGCACCTCCATCAACCGTTTCGCGGAAGCCATGACGCTCTTCGCGGTAGCCTGCGCCGGTTTGTTTCCGCTGATTCACACTGGCCGCCCGTGGATGGCCTATTATATGTTTCCGTATCCCAGCACCATGGGGATCTGGCCGCAATTTCGCAGCCCGCTGATCTGGGACGTGTTCGCGGTTTCCACCTATGGCACGGTTTCGCTGCTGTTCTGGTTCGTCGGACTGATTCCGGATTTGGCAACCCTTCGTGATCGCGCCGTCGAGGGTTGGAAGCAGAGAACCTTCGGATTGCTGGCCATGGGCTGGCGCGGTTCCGCGCGGCACTGGCACCGGTATCAGTCGGCGTACTTGTTGCTTGCAGGGCTGGCCACACCGCTCGTTTTGTCCGTCCACACCGTGGTGAGCTTTGATTTCTCGATTGCCATCGTTCCGGGTTGGCACACCACTATTTTCCCGCCGTACTTCGTGGCCGGCGCGATTTATTCCGGCTTCGCTATGGTGCTGACCATCGCCATTCCACTTCGCAAGTTTTATCACTTCGAAGATTTCATCACCATGCGCCACCTGGAAAATATGGCCAAGGTGATGCTGGCCACTGGGTTGATCGTGGCTTATGGATATTTCTTTGAATTTTTTATGTCGCTGTATAGTGGCCAGAAATTCGATGTGTTTCTCGTAGAACAGCGGCTGCATGGGCCGTATTCCCACTACTACTTTGCTTTGATCCTTTGCAATATTTTGACCCCGCAACTCTTATGGATACGCGCCGTGCGCACCAACCCAACGGTACTTTTCCTCATGTCCATCGTCGTGAATACGGGTATGTGGCTGGAGCGCTTCGTGATCGTGGTGATCAGTCTTACGCGCGATTTCATGCCTTCCGCATGGGGCCGCTACTTCCCGACAGTTTGGGATTGGGCCACTTTTATCGGCACCCTCGGTCTCTTCACCACCCTGATTTATTTGTTTGTGCGTGTGCTTCCGGCCATTTCCATCGCCGAAATGCGTGAGTTGGTTCTCCATGAAGAGGAGCACGAGTAATGGAACACCGCTCCCACCTTTACGGCGTGATGGGTGAATTCGAAACCGCCAAACACTTTCTCCAGGCGGTAGCCAAAGTTCGTGATGCCGGATACCGCAACATGGACGCCTACGCGCCATTTCCCGTGGAAGGTTTGTCTGAAGCCATGGGCTTGCGCCGTTCCTGGGTGCCGCTGGTAACCCTTTTGGGCGGGCTCGGCGGCGGCTTAACCGGCTTTGGATTCCAGTACTGGGTCAACGTATTCGCTTATCCCATGAATATCGCCGGGCGCCCTCTCAATAGCTGGCCCGCCTTCATACCCGTCACCTTCGAATTAACAATTCTCGGCGCCGCGACTTTTGCTGTCTTCGGAATGCTGGCGATGAACAAGCTGCCGCATCCGTATCATCCGGTTTTCAATGTGGCGCGATTTGCTGCCCGCGCCAGCACCGATCGATTCTTCATCTGTATCGAGGCTATCGATCCAAAATTCAGCGCGACGGAGAGCGCCAGGTTTTTGCAAAGCCTGGAGGCCGTGTACGTCACCGAGGTGATCGAAGAAGACGGCCCGCTGGGGCATGGTCATGAGTAGCGCTGCGCCATTGCGGTTGTCCAAGCGGGCGCGCTCGCTCGCGAGCGTTGCCGCGGCTCTTTTTATGATTGCCGGTTGCGACCATCTTCACCAGGACATGGGAAATCAGCCCAAGAACAAACCGCTTTCGCCTTCTGATTTTTTCGCGGATGGCCGTTCGGTGCGGACGCCGGTGGAAAATACTGTGTCACGTAACTCCATGGACAACGATCAATTGATGGTCACCAAGGACTCCACGAACTTTCCCATGCCCGTCAACGATGCTCTGCTGGAGCGCGGGCAAGAACGCTTCAGAATTTTCTGCTCGCCCTGTCACGGCATCCAGGGCGACGGCAACGGCATGATCGTTATGCGGGGTATGAAGCGTCCGCCAACCTATCACCAGGACCGCTTGCGGCAAGCGCCCAATGGCTACATCTACGACGTGATCACTAATGGCTTCGGTCAGATGTACAACTATGCCGCGCAAGTCCCGCCGCGGGACCGTTGGGCCATCGTGGCCTATGTGCGAGCTCTGCAACTTTCTCGCAACGCGAAAGTCGCCGATTTGCCGCCCGATGTGCGCGAAAAATTAAATTCAGGAGGCACCACGAAATGACGGCGCAGGATTACAGAACGCCGGATAGCGTGGGCCGCCTGCAACGCAATGCGCTGGTGGCCGGCGGAATTGCGCTACTCGTGTGCATCTTCGGCGCTATAAAATCGCCGCAAATTTTCTTTCCCTCTTACCTGATGGGCTATTTGCTGGTGCTGGGGCTCGCTCTCGGCTCCCTGGGATTATTAATGCTGCAGCATCTGACCGGCGGCCACTGGGGCATCATAATTCGCCGCCCGCTCGAATCAGCCACCCGCACGCTGCCGCTTCTTGCCGTTCTGTTTCTTCCTATCGTTTATGGCATGAAGTATCTCTACGGCGCCTGGCTTGATCCTGAGAGAGTTCGAGAAGAGCCGCTGTCTGCCATGCAGCAGGGTTACTTGACCGCCCACGGATTTTATATCCGCGCGTTTCTTTATTTCGCCGTATGGATCGGATTAATGTTTATTTTTAATCGCTGGTCGCGCGAACAGGACGTCAACCAGGCCGACCGCGCCTTGCGCCGCCGTTTCAAGATGCTGGCCGGCCCGGGAATTATTCTTTACGTCTTCGTGGTGACTTTCGCCGTCATCGACTGGGTGATGTCCATTTCTCCGCACTGGGCCTCCACGATTTACGGCTTCCTGTTTGTCGCGGGACAGGTTATTTCCGCTTTGTCCCTGATGATCGCCGTAGTGGTTCTCCTGTCGCGCACCGAGCCTATGGCCGGTCTGATACAAAAGCGCCATATCCACGATCTCGGCAAGCTGCTTCTAACCTTTGTTATGTTGTTCGCCTATTTCGATTTTTCGCAGCTGCTAATCATCTGGTCTGGCAACCAGCCGGAAGAGATCACCTTCTATCGCTCACGCCTTTACGGTCAATGGGGAGCCGTCGCGGTCATCGTGCTGGTCTTTCACTTTTTTGTGCCGTTCTTTTTGCTGCTTTCGCGCGACCTGAAGCGCAACTACCGCTTGCTGCCCAAGGTAGCCCTATGGATGATCTTTATGCGTTTGGTCGACCTTTTCTGGATGACCAGACCGGAATTCACAGGCCGCGCGATTCCCACCTGGATTGATTTCGTTGTGCCGATCGCTTTAATTGGATTGTGGCTCGGATTTTTCGCCTTTAATCTACAAAAGCTGCCGTTGCTGCCGCTTGGCGACCCCAAACTTGCGGAGGCCATTGCTCATCATGAGCACCCCTGATCCACATAACGGCGCCACCGGCCCCGGGGTCCACGGCGACGGCACGCACACGGGCCATGCTGCCAACGGCGAATTGCCGCGCAATGACACCGTTTCGTACGAAGCGCGCGACATCAAAGTACACAGCATTTATTGGTATCTGATAGCACTGACCATATCCGTGGCAGCCTCTTTTTTCATCTGCGTATACGTGCTTCGTTATACCGAACGTCTTGTGTCGCGCCACGATGCTCCGATGATGCCCGCGCG
Organism: Candidatus Methylomirabilota bacterium; assembly: GCA_035490135.1. Classification (GTDB taxonomy): domain Bacteria; phylum Acidobacteriota; class Terriglobia; order Acidiferrales; family UBA7541; genus Acidiferrum. The sequence continues at coordinate 20,311 of DATHGV010000419.1, read as the reverse complement.
CGCCGCCATGGGTTCCGATTTCCGCGTGTTGCCGCCGGAGCCCCGGCTGCAAGGCGTACCGGGCCATGATGCCGACCCCCAACAGGATCACCGCGATAAAGTTCGTGCCGACAATGAGGCCAACGAAAAATACCGCTGGGTGGATCAGAATGCCGGCATCGCGCAAATTCCGGTGAAGGAAGCGATGAAAATCATCGCCCAGAAAGGTTTGCTGGCCACGCCACCAGCAGCGCCGGAGAAAAAGTAATTCATGAATAGAGCACGCGCTATCGCGACCGTCGCCGCACTGCTGATTAGCGGATGCATTGCGCGCGGACAGGCGGTTCCCAGCAATATCGGCGTTAATTCCACGACCATGCCTGCTCAGCTGCAAAACGTCGGATTTGATCCGCAGCTTAACGCGCAAATCCCACTCGATTTGCCGTTCGTCGACGAAAACGGCAACAATGTACAGCTCCACGATTATTTCAAGCAGAAGCCGGTGGTCCTGGCGTTTGTCTACTACGGCTGCCCGATGTTGTGTAACCAGGTGGAACAAGGCGTCGTAGGCGCACTGCGGATGTTGTCCTTTACCCCGGGTCGCGATTACGAAGTCGTCTTCGTCAGCTTTGACCCGCGAGAGTCCGCGGACATGGCCGCGCAAAAAAAGAAATCCGCGCTGGCGCATTTTAGGCGACCAGAAACCGCCTCAGGCTGGCATTTTCTGACCGGCACGCAAGAAAGCATCGACACCGCCACCAAAGCCGCCAATTTCCGCTACTCCTTCGACTCAAAAACAAATCTTTTTGCGCATGCCAGCGGCATCATGCTGCTTACTCCCGGCGGACGAATCTCGCGCTATTTTTACGGCGTCGAATATCCGGGCCGCGATATGCGTTTGGGTTTGATTGACGCCTCCGCGGGAAAAATCGGCACGCCCATCGATCGCGCGCTATTGTTTTGCTATCAGTACGACCCCAGCTCCGCCACGTACAGCGCCTCCATTTTGAAAATCATCCGGTTGGGCGGAATCCTAACGGTACTTTGCATCGTCGGCGGCATTTTGATGTTTCGCAGGCGGGACGCGGCCCAAGCGGGCATGAAGCGCGCCCAGCCGCCCCGTACTTTAAACGAACGAGGAGCACACTAAGCGTGCAGGCGCAATTTCCACTAATTCCGGAGCAAGCCTCCAACTTCGCGCCCGCCGTGGACTTGCTGATGTTGTTCATCGTGGTCATCTGTTTATTCTTTGCCGTCGCGATAACCGCCGCAGTCGTCTATTTCTTTTTCAAGTACGAGCGCAAACACCAGACCGAAATAGGCGTGCCCATTCACGGCGACTCGCGCCTGGAGACCGCTTGGATCGTGGTGCCGTTGGTCCTGGCCATGGCCATGTTCGCGTGGGGTGCGGTTGTCTACGTCGACTACCGCCATTCTCCTGGCGATACTCTGGACATTTATGTGGTCGGTAAACAATGGATGTGGAAGGTACAGCAGCCTAATGGCTTGAAAGAAATCAACGAGATACATCTGCCGGTGGATCGCGACGTCAGGCTGATAATGGCTAGCGAGGACGTAATCCACGATTTCTCCGTACCGGCGTTCCGCGTAAAAATGGACGTGGTCCCCGGCCATTACAACACCATGTGGTTCCGTCCCACAAAAGCCGGGCATTATCGTTTGTATTGTTCGCAATACTGCGGCACCAATCACGCGATAATGACCGGTTGGATTACCGTCATGGAACAGGGCGATTATGCTGCCTGGCTTTCCGGTGCGGCAGGCGCAGAAGGCAACCCCCTCGTTGCGGGCGAAAAGCTATTCGCTGAAAAAGCCTGCATCACCTGCCATTTGAGTGATGGGAAGGGCCGCGCGCCTTCGTTGAACGGTCTTTATGGCGGGAAGGTGCTGCTGGCCGATGGCATAACCGTTACGGCCGATGACGCATACATTCGCGAATCTATTCTGCAACCCAACGCAAAAATTGTAGCCGGGTATCAGCCGTTGATGCCCTCATTTCAGGGGCAGTTGACGGAAGAACAGATCATCGCGCTGACTGCCTACATAAAATCTTTGCAGAATGAACCTCCGCCTCCAACCGGCGTCGGCACTGCACCACCTTCGGGGAAGAAATAAGTATGCATACGCCAACTAGCACGCGAGCAGCCACAGGCGCGGTCTACAAAATGCCGCAAGAGCATTACCTGAATTCCACCTACGGCATTCGTTCATGGCTGCTGACTACCGACCACAAACGCATCGCTCTCCTCTATCTCCTTTCCGTGACATTTTTCTTTTTTGTCGGCGGCATGTTCGCCACCATCATTCGTATCCACCTGATGACCCCGCAGGGCTTCCTGGTCACGCCGGAAACCTATAACAAGCTCTTCACCATGCACGGCGTGGCCATGATTTTCTTTTTCCTGATCCCCTCGATTCCCGCGGTGCTGGGAAATTTCGCCCTTCCGCTCATGATTGGCGCGAAAGACCTGGCCTTTCCCAAGATCAATCTTTTGAGCTGGTACCTCTACATCCTGGGCGGCTGCTTCGTTCTGTATTCCTTCTCAACCGGCGGCCTCGACACGGGATGGACGTTTTACACTCCGCTCAGTAGCGTCTATTCAAATTCTGCGGTCACTCCCGCCGTCTTGGGCATCTTCATCAACGGCTTTTCCTCCATCCTCACTGGACTCAACTTCGTCGTAACCGTTCACACCATGCGTGCGCCGGGCATGACCTGGTTCCGCTTACCTTTGTTCGTCTGGGCGCAATACGCCACCAGCATAATTTTTATTCTGGGCACACCGGTCATCGCCATCACACTGCTCCTCGTCGGCCTCGAGCGCATGTTTCACCTGGGTTTCTTTAACCCCGCGCTGGGCGGCGACCCCATTCTTTTCCAGCATCTCTTCTGGTTCTATTCGCACCCTGCCGTATACATCATGATTCTTCCGGCCATGGGTGTGATCAGCGAAATCATTCCCACTTTCGCGCGCAAGCCCATTTTTGGGTATTCCTTTATCGCCGGATCGAGTATCGCCATCGCGGTAATCGGATTTTTCGTCTGGGCCCATCACATGTTCCTCACTGGCGAATCCGTCTACGCCGCGCTGGCTTTCTCATTCCTCAGCTATCTCGTCGCTATCCCCTCGGCCGTCAAAGTTTTTAACTGGACCTCCACGCTATACCAGGGATCCATTTCGTGGGATACCCCCATGCTGTACGGCCTTGGTTTCATCGGGCTTTTCCTGATCGGTGGACTCACCGGTCTTTTTCTCGCGTGCCTAGGCCTGGACATTCACATCCATGACACCTATTTCGTGGTGGCCCATTTCCACTACATCATGGTCGGTGGCGCGGTGATGGGTTATCTGGGCGGCATCCATTTCTGGTGGCCCAAGATCAGCGGCCGGCTATATCCCGAATACCTGGCGCGCGTTTCCGCGATCATTTTGTTTACCGGCTTCAACCTGACGTTCTTCCCGCAATTTATTCTCGGCTATCTCGGAATGCCGCGCCGCTATCATTCCTACCCGCCCGAATTTCAGGTGCTGAACGTGATGTCCACCGCGGGCGCATCGATTCTAGCGTTGGGATATTTGCTGCCGATGATGTACCTGGTCTGGTCCTTGAAGTACGGCACAGTAGCGGGACCAAACCCCTGGCCCGCCACCGGGCTCGAGTGGAAAACGGATTCACCGCCGCCCACTGAAAATTTCCTCGTCACGCCGGAAGTCACCTGGGAGCCATACGATTTCGAGACGCGCCCCGATCTCGAGCTGGACCACATCGTAGCTGGGAAATTGCCGGCTCCGGCTCACGGAGACGATTAACCGCTTTTAGGCTTTGTGAGAGCCGGTGCCAACCGCACCGCCGGCGAGTTTTATAACCGAGCTTTATAACAAGGAGACCGCGTGCATCGCACCGGCGAACTGTACGGACAATTCGAAACGCTCGAACAGCAGAAGGAATCCGCTGCCCTAGGCATGTGGGTATTTCTGTCCACCGAAGTTTTATTCTTCGGCGGACTGTTTATGACCTACACCCTCAACCGCCACTATTACGGCGTAGCCTTTGGAGTTGGCAGCAATACTTTGGACCTGAAGCTCGGCGGTGCGAACACCGTCGTCCTGATTCTCAGCAGCTTGACCATGGCCATGTCCGTGTGGGCTTCCCACGTCGGCAAAAGAAAGGCGACCACCTCGTTTCTGATAGCCACACTGGTTCTGGGCACCGCGTTTCTGGGCGTCAAAGTCATCGAATACAAACAGAAATTCGATCACCACCTGATCCCCGGATATCACTTTCAAATCGACTATCGCGCCCAGCATCCCGCGCCCAACGATGATCCCAAGGAAATCGAAGCCGAGAAAGAAGAGCTCAGCAAAGCCTTCGCCAAAGACCCTGATCTGAACGCCCATGCGCAGCTATATTTTTCTCTCTATTTCGGTATGACCGGATTGCACGCCTTGCACATGATCGTCGGCGCCGGAATGTTGGTTTGGCTGATCCGCCAATCCTTGTTGGGCCGCTTCACGCCCACCTATAACACTCCGGTGGAAATGATCGGCTTGTACTGGCACTTCGTCGATATCGTTTGGATTTATCTGTTTCCGCTGTTGTATTTGATTGACCGGCACCGGTAGGGGCCCATAGGAGACCGAGCGTGTCCGAGCATATTGTTCCGCCGAAAGTTTACGTGGGCATTTTTCTTTCGCTGATGGTTTTGACCGCGGCCACCGTAGCCGCTGCCTACGTAAACCTCGGGGCGTTTAATATCGTTATCGCCCTGGCCATCGCCTCGCTGAAAGCCACCCTGGTGGTGCTGTACTTCATGCACGCGCGTTACAGCCCCAAGCGCACCCACATGGTCATTATCGCCGCCGTATTTTGGCTGGCCATTATGCTGGCGCTGACCCTCAGCGATTACGTCACCCGCGACCGCGACGTCGCGGCAAACACTCCAATGTCACAAATGTTAGGGTCTTAGCCGATCGCGGGCGGCCTTCCGTCGAGCAGTCGATGCGCTTCTGCGATTCAAAGAGATTTATAGCGGCGGGGAAAAAAATAGGGGGGAATGTGAACCGGCCCAGCCCTCAATCCCCTAAAGGGATCCTCGGTTCACTTCCCCCACCGCCCTTTAGTGGTGCAACCCGCGCGCCATCCATAAGCCCATTAGTTACAACAACGTAAAGGAATCCACAGGGTAAAAAAGCAGTCCTGCCCCCAATTTTTACCAAGCAACGAAGGCCTACAGTGACTATGGTATGGTTCGCAACCAGTACCGCAAGTGAAGTATTTAGGTCAGGCTGAAGCGTGCCACATGCGAGAGTAGGATCATGGATCCCCGCTTGGACAAGCTGAGACGGTCGTTGGAGTCGGCGGTAGAGGGCATGTCCAGCGACCAATGGTCCTGGCATCCCCCGGGCAAGTGGTGCGCGGCGGAGCTGTTGGAACACCTTTATCTCACCTATACCGGAACGATTCAAGGCTTCGGGCGGGTAATGGCCGCCGGAAAGCCGCTGGCCTCGCGGCCGTCAATGGAGAATCGCCTACGCACCTTCGTCGTCGTGGGATTGGGCCACATGCCCGGCGGAGTCAAAGCGCCTGCTGTGACGGTACCGAAAGGCTTGCCGGCAGAAAAGGTGCGAAGTGAATTCGGGGCCAAGATTGAGGCCATGGACGCTATCATTGCGCAGTGTGAAGCGCGCTTTGGCGGCCGCGTCCACGTGCTCGACCATCCCATCCTGGGCCCATTGACCGCGCCACAGTGGAGAAAGCTTCATGTGGTGCACGGACGGCATCACCACAGACAGCTTCTCCAGTTACGCGAACGCGCGGCGAAACAAATGCGCTGACCGCGCGCAGCGTCCATTCAATTAGTTTTCGCCTTGCGGGCGTGTCGGCGCTTGACGTACCACATTGGCAGTCGGGGCAGCCGTGGGTTTCGGAGTTTTCTTCTTGGGCTTCTTGATTTCGCGGCGTCGTGAGTCTTTATTTCCCATGCGCTGATAATGCCACAGTCTTGCACGGATGCAATAGCCTGGAAATTCAAACTTCCCGTTCTAAATCAATTCTAGAGCCCAAACTGGAATAAAAATGCAGAACGGCGTGTTTGAGAATGATGGGTCAGGCACACCGCTGCCACAAACAGCCACAACACGGGAGCAGAGCATCGGAGAAGGCGGCGGGCGTGCCGCGACCCTAAACTGGCGCCCAGCCTCTGCAATCGAGGAATTACCGCATGGATAATCTGCTGCAAGACATCCGTTATGGCTTCCGAACGCTGGCAAAAAATCCCGGCTTCACGGCCGTCGCCATATTGACGTTGGCGCTGGGCATCGGTGCAAACACGGCCATTTTTAGCGTGGTTGAGAGTCTACTACTGCGTTCACTTCCTTATCCGGAGCCGGAGCAGCTTGTTGAAATCTGGAACACCTATCCACCGCAAGTCCCCAAGGCTGGATTGTCTCCGGGGGATTACGCGGATTGGCGGCGGCAAAACGCAAGCTTCTCCGAGATGGGCACCTACTATGACCTTTCCCAAGGGTTTAATCTTTCGGGCGACGGTGAGCCGCAACGTGTTCAGGCGGGTTCCGCGGACTCCGGGCTGTTTCCGATGCTGGGGATTCGCCCCGCCGTTGGACGAGCCTTCCTCCCGGAAGAAGACCGGCGTGGCAGTGCTCCGGTCGTTATGCTGGGACATCGTTTGTGGCAATCCCGTTACGGCGGTGATCCCAGTGTCATAAGCCGCAGCATTTCGCTCGACAATCAGCGCTACACCGTCGTAGGCGTTCTGCCGCCCGGCATACCGCTCATGCGCTCCGCTGATTTGTGGATGCCGCTCGGCCAATCCAATGACGATCTCACTGAGCATGTTCATCACGGATATAACGCCATCGCGCGGCTCAAGTCCGGAGTGAGCCTGGCGCAAGCCCGCGACGAGGTGGGCAGGCTGCACCAGCAAGAAACCATCGCCTATCCTGCCTCGCACAAGAATTTTGGTGTTTTGGTCGAGCCGCTGGAAGATCCCTCGGCTGCCAGATTGCGCCCCACGTTGCAGGTATTGCTCGGTGCTGTCGCGCTGGTTCTTCTGATTGCTTGCGCGAACATTGTGAATTTGCTGCTGGTGCGCAACGCCGCGCGGGAGCGCGAGGTGGCTGTTCGATTGGCGTTGGGTGCCAGTCCGTGGCGATTGATCCGGCAACTGCTTACTGAGAGCACGCTGTTCTCCTTGTTCGGCGGTGCCCTCGGCCTGCTCTTCGCGGTTGTGGGATTGAAGGTGCTGTTAGGCTTCGCTCCAGCTGAGCTTAGTGTGCTACATCAAGCGAGCTTAAACGGCCGCGTGTTGGGATTTACTGCGGCCCTGTGTTTGACCACCGGACTCTTCTGCGGATTTATCCCCGCCCTGCGCATGCTGAAATCCAACCTCTCCGGCACCCTGAAGCAGGGAATCAAGGGCGCGAGCTCTTCGGGGCGTCACCGTACGCACAACTTGCTGGTGATCTCGGAAATCGCCATGGCGCTGGTACCGCTGATTGGTGCGGGACTACTGTTGCGAAGTTTCCAGCATCTGCTTGAAGTCGACCCCGGTTTCCGTCCCGACCACGCGTTGGCGATGGAGGTCCAGCAGCCGGAGCTATCCGCCGCACGGTACAACAAGTTTTCAGAGGACGAGCAGCTGGCGTACGGGCGCAAGCAGGCGCTGCTATTTGAGCAACTCGCCGCGCAGATCCGCACCCTTCCAGGCGTGAAGCAGGTTGGCGGGATCGCCCAGTTGCCGTTGGGAACGGAGTTGCGCAACGCCTCACGATTCGTGATCGAGGGGCAGCCGGTTCCAGACAGCATGGGGCGTCCTATCACGGAGTTTCGTACTGTGAGCCTCGATTATTTCGCTACGCTGGGAATTCCATTGCGCGCAGGGCGCTTCTTCAATGAAGACGATCTCAAGCAACAAAATACCGTAATCAACGAAACCATGGCGCGGCGCTTCTGGCCGCACGGCGACGCCTTGGGAAAACGCATCAATCTGTGTTCGCTGGATCCCAAGCCTTGCTGGAACACCATCATCGGTATTACCGGAAATGTGCCCCAGTATGGCCTCGATCACGCACCCACCTACGACTCTTATTTTGTTGGCGGATGGACGCCCCATTTAATTGTTCGCACCGCCTCAGATCCGCTGAGCCTCGCGGCGGCCGTCACCGAAGTTGCGCATCGCTTTGATCCGAATTTGCCCGTGAGCCACGTAATGACCATGGATAGCCTGATTGCCGATTCCGTTTCGCCTCGCCGTTTTTCGTCGGTGCTGGTGGCCATCTTCGCGGGATTGGCGCTGCTGCTGTCCGCCATCGGAATCTATGGCGTGATGAGTTATACGGTCAGCCAGCGCACGCAGGAAATTGGCTTACGCATGGCATTAGGCGCGCAGGTGGTGAATGTGCGAGGAATGATTCTGCGGCAGGCTCTGAAATTGACGGTTATAGGAGTAGTGCTTGGATTGGCCGGGGCGTTCGCCGCGGGACGTTTTCTCGCCAGCCTGGTATTTGGCGTTAGCACCCATGACACCATGATTTTTTTGGGAGCCGCAATATTGTTGGTTGCCGTTGCGTTGGTGGCATCCTGGACGCCGGCGCAGCGAGCCATGTGCGTGGATCCCATCGTTGCTCTACGTCACGACTGACGGAATACGGCGCTGGAGCCAGGTTTCACGATCGCGCATTTGCCGATGAAGCTCCGGTTCAAATCCATAACCGGTCTAATAATAGATTTAGCAGCGAGTTATTTTCCGATTAGCCAATCAGGCCGCTACGCAACCGCCGACGATAGGGCTGCGGCGTTCTGCGGTTGCGGTTTGGAACCCTTAAGCACCAGCCACAGCATAAACGCCAGTTCCCCAAATAGCGCGGGCTGGGAGATGATAAAAGCCTTGTTGGAATACTGCGGGAACAATTCGCCTGTCAAGCACAGGACCACGTAGGCAATTCCGTTGATGACCAGCCAGACCCCCAGAAAGCGCGGTAGAAAACGCGACCTGTACACCAGGATCGCCAACGGGATAAGCCATAGCCCCCACAGCATCTCCGCAGCCGTGTTTTGCGCGTCGTGCAGGCGCAGGAGCAGCATGACCAGCGCATCCCGCTGAGGTTTATCGAATACCGACAAGAAATCGGCGCCCCGCGCGATCATCAGCGCGCCTGAGTCGCTCACCACGTTAACGAAGTACAGCAGGGATGGCATCACACCGCCCAGTATGAGCACCAGCATTGCCAGATACTGGTCGACGTCCTTGAACAACCGGTAAAAGGCCAGCACCAGGAAAATCAGGACGACCGCACCAAACAAGTCGCCCGCGATGCCGAAACGGAAGAGCCATTCGTGAGCAGCGATGTTGTTGACCGTCGCGGCCGCGTCCCCGTGCACGAACAGTTTGGTGGGAATGTAGATGAGACGCAGCGGCCCGACGATGCAAAGCAGCAGGTACCAGAGTCCCGCGACCCTCCCTGGGTTGTGGATTGAGCTCATGTTCCCTCCCGTTGTTGTAAGGAGCGTGCTGTAAGGGGCTTATATAGTTAACGGCGAACGCCGTCAAATGTTTCGCTACACATGCAAGCCGGGCCGGTGTGGATATTCGGCGAGCGGCTTCTACCTACTGACCCCAGTATCGGAATTTTGGCCTACACGGAATTTTGGCACGGAATTTTGGCCTGCTTGACCGCTTTGAATAGCTCCTGCTATGGTGAAGAGTTATTGTGGCCCTAATTTTCTCGCCTGGGGCTACGGGCTCCTGTGGAGGGAGCACTTCCTGACATGGGCCTCACGAAACTGGTCATCCGCGGTGCTCGCCAGCATAATCTCAAGAATATTGACGTTGAGATTCCGCGCAATTCTCTGACCGTCATCACCGGCCTGTCCGGCTCCGGCAAGTCTTCCCTGGCCTTTGACACCATCTACGCCGAGGGCCAGCGCCGCTATGTCGAATCTCTGTCCGCCTACGCCCGCCAGTTCCTCGACCAGATGGAGCGCCCCGAGGTTGACGTGATCGAGGGCCTGTCACCCTCCATCGCCATCGAGCAGAAAACCACCACCCGCTCGCCGCGTTCCACAGTAGGCACCATCACCGAGATCTACGACTATCTGCGTGTGATCTACGCCTCCGTCGGCACCCCGCACTGCCCGAATTGCGGCAAGCCCATCACTCGCCAATCCAGCGAACAGATCGTCCAGGCCATCCTGCATGGCGAGCTATGCCAGCCCGATGACCGCGTCATGATCCTCGCGCCCATCGTGCGTGGCCGAAAAGGCGCGTACCGCAAGGAGCTTGAGAAATTTGCGCAGGACGGCTATGTCCGCGTGCGCATCAACGGCGAGCTGTTTCCCCTCGACGAACTTCCCGTCATCGACAAACGCAAAAATCACACCATCGAAATTGTGATCGACCGTTTATTGGTGAAACCTGGCATCGCCGCGCGTCTGGAGCAGTCCATCGCCACCGCGCTAAAGTTGGCGTCCGGGCTCGTGACCGTGGTCGTCGTAGGCGGCAAGGAATATGTTTTTTCCGAAAAGTTGGCGTGCCCCGATTGCGGCATCTCCGTTCCTCAACTGGAACCGCGCTCCTTCAGCTTCAATTCTCCCTACGGTGCCTGCCCGGCCTGCAATGGCTTGGGCTCCAAATACGATTTCGATCCCGCCAAAATCATCACGGATTGGTCCCGCCCGTTATTCGAAGGCGGCTTGGGCCCAGGCTCGGCCTCCGCGCCATTGAAGCGCACCATGGAGCTGGCAGCATATGCACACGGGTTCTCGCTAGCCACCCCGTTCGAAAAGTTTCCGCCGCGTATCCAAAACATGCTGCTCTACGGCTACCCGTCGTCGAACAGCCGCGTCTCCAAAGAGGAAACCGCTTCAGACAGCAAAAAAGCGCGCAGCGAAAAGGGTTTCCATTTCCAGGGCATCCTCAAATTTCTCGAAAACAATTTTGAAGAATCCAGCTCCGACTCCTACCGCGAGTGGATGACGCGCTACATGTCCGCAACACAATGCGCCGAGTGTCACGGCAAACGTCTACGCCCGGGTTCGCTCGCCGTGAAACTTGGCGGCTTGTCGATAGCCGACTTCACCGGACTCTCGCTTACGCAAGCTCGCGCCGCCGTGGACAAAATTCTCGCGCAGCTAACCGACCGTCAGAAAGAAATTGCCGCTCGGCCACTTGGAGAAGTCGCCGAGCGCCTCGATTTTCTCCTCGCCGTCGGCCTGAATTACCTCAGCCTCGATCGTTCCGCCGCCACGCTTTCCGGCGGCGAAGCTCAGCGCATTCGCCTGGCCACGCAAATTGGTTCACGTTTGCGCGGCGTGCTCTATGTGCTCGATGAGCCCTCCATCGGTTTGCACGCCCGCGACAACGACCGCCTGCTCGGCTCCCTCGAGCAATTGCGCAATCTTGGAAATACCGTGTTGGTCGTCGAGCACGATGAAGAAACCATTCGCCGCGCCGATTTCGTGGTCGACCTCGGTCCTGGCGCAGGCGATGCCGGTGGTTACTTAGTCGCGCAGGGTAAGCCCGAGGTCATTGAGGCCACCAGCGCATCTTTGACCGGCCAATATCTTTCTGGCGCTGCGCGAATTCCCGTTCCAGAAAAACGCCGCAGCCCCAATGGCAAAGCCATCCAGGTCCTTGGCGCCACCGCCAATAATTTAAGAGATGTGGACGTCACCATTCCTCTCGGTTTGTTGACCGTGGTCACCGGAGTTTCTGGATCGGGAAAGTCCACGCTCATCAATGACATTCTGTATCGCGCGCTCGCCCAGAAACTTTATCGTTCCATGGAGCCGGTCGCCCCCCATCGCGAAATCCTTGGCGCGGAGCAGATCGACAAAGTAATCGAGATCGACCAGGCCCCCATTGGCAGAACTCCCCGTTCGAATCCCGCCACCTACACCGGAGTTTTCGCGCCCATCCGCGATCTTTTTTCCATGCTTCCGGAATCCCGCGAACGCGGCTATAAACCCGGACGTTTCAGTTTTAACGTGAAGGGCGGCCGCTGCGAAGCCTGCCAAGGCGACGGTCTGCGCCGTATCGAAATGAATTTTCTCCCGGATGTATACGTCATGTGTGAAGTGTGCCGTGGCCGCCGCTACAATTCGGAAACCCTGGCGGTACGCTACAAAGGACATTCCATCAGCGACGTGTTAAATCTGCCCGCCTCGGAAGCGCTCAAATTGCTGGAAAATATTCCGCAGATTCAGCAAAAACTTGCCACCCTGGTGGAAGTCGGCCTCGGTTACGTGACCCTCGGCCAATCGGCCACCACCTTGTCAGGAGGCGAGGCCCAGCGAATCAAGCTGGCCCGCGAGCTTTCCAAGCGCCAGACCGGCCGCACGTTATATATTCTGGACGAGCCCACGACCGGTCTACATTTTGACGACGTGCGAAAACTTCTGGCTGTCTTGCAGCGCCTGGTTAGTCTCGGCAACACTGTGCTGATCATCGAGCATCATCTCGACGTCATCAAACAAGCGGATTGGATTATAGATTTAGGCCCCGAAGGCGGCGAAGGTGGAGGACGCATAGTCGCGCAAGGTCCGCCCGAGTTGGTGGCACGCACCAAAAAGTCTTACACCGGGCAAGCGTTGGCTCGCGTCTTGAACACCAACGGATATCCTCCTGGCTCCGGTTCGAACGGTCATGAACGATAATCGAATCTCACTGCCGACCATGAATTCGCGCATCCGGGCAAGCAGCATTGTGAAATTTACTATGCATACAGCGGGCTTTCTAAAGTGATCTTCCTTCAATGAGCATCTATTCCACCGGGCCATTGCAATTGGGCGCCGTGCGCACCTATCCGCTTGCTTCCCGCAAAAGTAAAGTCAACGTCGCTGACTTCGCAAAGTCGCCCGCCGCAAATGTCTCCATCTCAAAATTCCTCGATTCACTCCCCAATTTTCTCGCCGCCGAAGATCTCCGCCAATTGCTCGGCGCCGTCCAGCGCGCACGCGCTGGCAAAAAAGCAATTTTATGGGGCATCGGCGGCCACGTTATCAAGGTCGGCCTCGGCCCTATCCTGGTCGACTTGATGGAACACGGATTTGTATCCGGCATCGCCATGAACGGCGCCGCGTTAATTCACGATTTCGAAATCGCCATCGCGGGAAACACTTCCGAAGACGTTGACGCCGGCATCAACGCCGGACAATTTGGCATGGCCCGCGAAACCGGTGAGCTTCTCAACGAAATTGCCAAAAACGCGGCTTCTTCCGGCATCGGTTACGGCGAAGCCGCCGGCCAATTCCTGACCAGCAGCAGCGCGAAAGCGCGCTACGCCTCTTCCAGTGTTGTCGCCGCGGCCCATCGCCGCCGCATTCCCGTTACCGTTCATCTCGCCATCGGCGCTGACATTCCCCACATGCATCCGGCCGCCGATGGTGCCGCGCTTGGCGCCGCGACTTATCACGACTTCCGCCTCTTCTGCGCGCTGGTGAAATCAATGCATCCTGGCGGCGTATATATGAATTGGGGTTCGGCGGTTCTTCTGCCAGAGATTTTCTTGAAAGCGGTTTCCGTGGTGCGCAATCTGGGCTCGCCGCTACGCCCGATTACTACCGCCAATTTCGACTTCATCCAGCACTACCGCCCGCTACAAAATGTAGTGAAGCGCCCCACGTTATCCGCCGGCAAACGCCACGGGGTTGAATCGAAAGGGTACGCCATCACCGGACATCACGAACTACTCATGCCACTGGTAGCCGCGGCGCTGGCTTTGGGCTGGCCCAAGCGTAGCCCAAAGAAAAATAAAAAATGAACGAGCATGACGAAAACCCGGACAACGGAACGCCAGATCACGCCGTGAACCCCTTGCCGCAGACTCCGGCCGAAATTGCTGCGCCCGCGATTCAACCAGTTGCCGAGTCTCAACCCCCGCAAGTTCTCGCCGGCGATCCCATGGTCGCCGCGATTCCCGCTTTCCAAGCCAAGCGCATTCTGCCGGAAGACTTGCGCGTGTCCTGGTCCTGGCCGCATCTGATCATCTTTATTTTTTTTGGATTTGCCAGCCTGATGGTCGTGCAGCTCGGTTTTGTTTTCTACGTCTCCGCGAATCGCCATTTAAGTGCCGTTCAAGTCCAGCGCGTATTCGAAAATAGCCCGCAACTGCTGGTGGAAACCAATGTCCTCTGGTACGCGCTGCTATTCTTGTTTCTCTACGTAACCCTTGCGGTGTTACGCGATGTGCCCTTCTGGCGCTCACTCGGTTGGCGAAAATTAAACGCCAACCCCACCGCCGGAACAGCCAGCGGCTGGATGTATTTCTTCTCCGGTTGCGGATTGGCCATTTTCGTGGCCCTCGCCAGCTACAACATGAAAGACACGGAGCACCTGCCCATCCAGGAAATTTTCAAGAATCGTTCCGGGGCGATGCTGCTGATGGCCATGGCGGTTTTGGTCGCGCCACTGGTGGAGGAAACTGTTTTTCGCGGCTACCTCTATCCACTCTTCGCCAAATCCCTCGGCGTGCTGCCGGGAATTTTAATCACCGGCGTTTTATTTGGTTTGATGCACGGATCCCAGCTTGGCTGGACCTGGCGTTTGGTATTACTTCTGACTTTGGTCGGCGTGATTTTTACTTTCGCGCGGGCTCGCACCGGCACAGTCTTGGCCAGCTTCCTGCTGCATTTAGGATACAACTCCATGATCGCGCTGACCTCCGTCATCGCCACCAGGGGTTTTCAGCACCTGCCCATGTCGCCTTGATCCCATTTTGACGACCGGGGCAATTCGTTTTGTTTACAGGCATTCGCTACAATTTAGTTAGCGCTGGTAACCGCGGGTTGGAGAGCATATAGACACATGTACGTAGCACAACCCATCGAATGGACCGACCAAGGCGTGGTTATGCTGGACCAGCGCCGTTTGCCTGCAGAGGAAATCAGCTACACCTATACCGATTATCGTCAGGTAGCCAAGGCCATCCTCGAAATGGTTATCCGCGGAGCCCCAGCTATCGGCGTGGCCGCCGCCATGGGCGTAGCTCTGGGAGTTCTACACTCCACGGCGACATCCCTTGATGCATTGAAATCGGAATTCGCGCAAATCTGCGACACCCTCGCGAAAACGCGCCCCACCGCCGTCGATCTTTTCTGGGCTTTGGAACGCATGAAGCGCAAGTTCGCCGAATTGTGCGCTACCTCTAAGCAACTTCCTGAAATCAAACGCGCCATGGTGGAAGAAGCGAAATTAGTGCACCTCGAAAAAAAGGCCACCGACCAGGCCATCGGCGAATATGGCGCGGAATTCATGCCCACCGAAGGCCAGGTAATGACTCAATGCAATGCCGGCGCACTCGCTACCGGCGGAATCGGAACCGCCTTGGGCGTTATTCGCGTGGCCTATCAGCAAGGCAAGAACCTGCACGTGCTGGTCCCAGAAACGCGGCCGTATCTTCAAGGCTCGCGTCTCACCGCCTGGGAACTGCACAAGGGCGGTATTCCACTCACATTAATTACCGACAACATGGTGGGACATTTTTTGAAAACGGGGAAAGTTGGCGCGATCGTTACCGGCGCCGACCGCATCGCCGCCAACGGCGACACCGCCAACAAGATCGGCACGTATCAAATCGCAGTACTCGCCAAAGAGAATAACGTGCCGTTTTATATCGCCGCGCCGGTTTCCACTTTTGATTTGTCCATTCCTGATGGCGGCCATATCCCCATCGAAGAACGCTCGGCAACAGAAGTCACGCATTTGCAGGGCCTCAGGATTGCTCCCGATGTTCACGCCGCACATCCCGCGTTTGACGTTACTCCGGCACGTTACATAGCCGCGATATTCACCGAACGCGGCGTGGCGCGAGCGCCATACATCACTGCACTACGAGACCTTGCCGCGGCCCCTCAACTCGTCGTCGCGTCCGCATAAATTTCCAAAAACTCTTATATTTTTGAAATTAATCGAGGTGAACGATTCGATCAGTCCTTGCGAGGAATTTGTCTTTCGCTAGCTCGGGTGGCGGATCCGCTCCGCCAAGGTTCGCGCCCGCTGCCGCGCAATATCCACGAAGCGCGCATCATTTCCGATCTCATCCAGCATCGGCAGCGCGCATTGCGGTTCGGGCAGCAATTTATGATTCAAATCCGTTTCGAATTGCAGCAGCGCATCATTTATTCCCAGCCGGTCGTACCTCATTCGGCGCGTGAGCAGCATCACGTGCTCCTGCTGCCGTGCCAACCCTTCGAAAATTTGCAGCAACTGCGCCGCCGCGGAATTTAACGTGTAGTTGAATTTTACTTCGTGAGCGCTCCCGCCTTTTTCCCACCGAAAAGTTTTTTCGCCGAGGTTCGCGATTTTCCTATGTACGTCCAGATCCTGCCCTTGAAAATGATTCAATTGCGCCGCCAGTTCGAACATGTGCGCGCGAAGGCCCGCGCTGATCTCAAACGGCAACGCGCTGGCATCCTCGTCCAACTGCCGAATGTCATACGTGGCCGGATGACCATCTTCAGGCACTACAATTTCGATAAATTCCGGCGAGCTGGATTTAAAGACCCGTCTGAAGGTGAGCTTAGCGCTGTCGGCGGGTGCGGCGACGGCTGAGGTAGCGCGGGCAGCTTTCGCGGGCGCGCCAGCCAGCAGTGAGGCCTCGGCATTTGGCTCCAACAACCAGCCAAGCCCGCAAACGATAAGCAGCGCCAAGGAACGGTAATTCGTCATCGTGTCGGTACGATGCGCGGAAGATTGCTAAGGTTGGAGAACGTCCCGGAAGCGCCTCTTGCGGAGCCGCTTACGGAGGTACTTAGAGCCTCCACAGCATCTATCACGGCCGAACGGCGTGCACGGCCTGCCTGTTTGCTGACGGGCGGCAAACTGAATCTCCGCCGCGTTTGCTCGACCTGCAAATGGCACAGCGCCACTGCCAGCGCGTCAGCCGCGTCCGACGGCTCGGGAATCTCTTGCATCATCAACAACGCGCGCACCATTTCCTGTACTTGCCGCTTGTCCGCGTGGCCATATCCCGCCACCGAGGATTTTACTTCTCGGGGAGAATAACTGTGCACCACAATATTATGCTGCGCCGCCGCCAGAAGTACCACCCCGCGCACCTCTGCCAGCCGAAGCGCTGTGTGCACATTCAACGCGGCAAATACCGCTTCTACCGCCATAGCATCAGGTTGGTATTCCTCAATCAGCCGCGAAAGCAGCTTATATACATCCTGCAGCGCCGCTCCGGAAGACTCTTTGCGGCGTCTAGCGCTAATAACCAGCGCCCCGTAATGCACCATCCGCAAGCTGCGCCCGTCGCTTTCCACCACGCCGTAACCTGTGGGACCCGCCGCCGCCGGGTCCACCCCCAGAACGCGAAAGAAAGCAGGTTTTTGATTCCGTGCGTCGTTGCTGCTCACGGCCACAAGTCTACGGCGTTCCACATATCCCCGCCAGAAAATTTGTATTCAGCGTTGCGCAGCAAAGAAGACCAAAAAAACGCAAAAAAATTGGCCAGCGTGATCATCGCTGGCCAATCGAGTTATTCCCCATGATAAAAATCTGACAAAAATATCTCAGGCCAGCTAATTCGCCCCTACCGCCGCTTGTATTTCCGACTCATCGATATCGAAGTTGGCATACACATGCTGTACATCATCATGCTCTTCCAGCGCTTCCACCAACCGCACCATCTGCGTGGCCTGCGCGCCAGTCAACTTAATGTAATTCTGCGGCACCATCCCAACCTCCGCCGTCGCCGGCGCAATTCCTGCCTTGCTTAGCGCTTCCTTTACTTTGTCCATCGCCTCTGGCGGCGTCACGATGTACCAGATCGATCCATCGTCTTTCATATCTTCCGCCCCAGCTTCTAAAACAATATCCAGCAGCTTATCTTCGCTCGCGGCTTCCTTCGCCACGGTAATTTCACCCTTGCGGCTGAACATCCACCCCACCGCTCCAGCTTCCGCCATGTTGCCGCCGTTCTTGCTCATCAAGTGCCGGAACTCGCCCACAATGCGATTGCGGTTTGTAGTGACTACCTGAATCAGCATCCCAACGCCGCCCGGCCCGTATCCTTCGAACACCGCTTCTTCGTACTGTTCGCCTTCCAGTTGGCCGGTGCCGCGCAAAATCGCGCGTTCAATATTGTCCCCAGGCATATTCTCGTTCTTGGCAGCGAGAATTGCGGTGCGCAGCCGCGGATTGGTATTAGGATCGCCGCCCCCAATGCGCGCGGCAATGGAAATTTCGCGAATCACTCGAGTAAAAACCCGGCCACGCTTGGCGTCAGTAGCAGCCTTCTTGTGCTTGATGGTTGCCCATTTTGAATGCCCGGACATGACAGATCCTCTTTATTCGTGAATAAAATAGTTCCGCACGAATCTGCGGCATCAATGCTGGGTTAGTGACAGACCAGGACACAGTAAACATGTCCAATGGCCCGCTCGATACACGCTGCGGAGACTACGGTGGACCGCTACCCCTGCGAAACTTAGGCAGTTTAGCACAGGCGTACCGAGGTGGGAACACACACCTGGCGGGCTCAATTGGTTGGCGAATGCGGCCTTTGCAGTCGTGATCCTCGTCCACTTTTTAGTGCGGAGCGCCATTTGCCGCGCCTTATTCGCGCGAAGGAACGCCGAGGCCGTGCATTGCTTTCGCATACTGTCGCGCGATCACGCCCCAGGAAAAATAATGGCTTTGCGCATCGCGACTCCGCGCCGCCAAAGACTCCCGGTAAGACGGATCGATCAACACCCGCGCCAGGGCCGCGCCAAACCCCTCGGGAACCAACTCTTCCGGCACTAAAACCACTCCCGCCTCCGTGATCGGCGGTGCGAGCTCCCATCCTGCTTCTGCAATGACTGGCAATCCGCATGCTATCCCTGCGATGGCGCTGCCACGCCGGCTTGAGACCGGCCCGCGCGCAAACAACATCACATCGCAGCCGCCTAGAACGCGCACCACTTCATCCGCGGATAGCACTCCTACAATTCTCACTTTCGCGCCTGAGCCGGCAAGCGCCAGACGCAGCTCCGCTCCGCCGATTTCCGAGTTTCGTCCCAGAACCACGACCTCCAGCGGGCCCACCTGCTTGGCTGCAATGTTCACTGCTCGAGCAATCTGACCCACTTCCTTCGCCAACGTTGGTTTGTCGGACAGAGAAAAAACCGCCACTATCGGTTTGCGTCCCGTTGAACTAGCGTGCTCTTCCCACGCTCTTTCGGGCCCCGGCAAATTCGCGCCCACCGGAATGAAAATAAAATTTTGCGTGCCCGCTGGAAGCCAGGAAATTTTGTCGCGAGGAAGTGTGAAAATTGCTAGATCGCTAAGCCGCACCAGACGTTTCATCGCGTAGCGTTGAATCGCTTTTCTAAAATGATCGACGGCGCGGTTTCCAGCGTAACCATCCGGATCGTGAAACACCACTGCGCAACGTGCGCCAGTTTTTTTTAATAATTTCAAAATGCCCACAGCAGGAAGCGCAAATCCGCGGCGCGACCACGAGAGCGCCGTGTATTGCAGCAGAAAAAAGATATTTTGTTTGCCACGGACGGCTTCCAGCAATTCCCGCCGGCTAGCCTTGGGTCCAATTTCCGCCCATCTCACTTGCATCAGCGCTAATTTCACTCCCTCATTCGCCAACGCATCCCGCAGATAGCAGCAATAATCGTGCACTCCATCGGTAGGTTCTTCACGGCGTCCCAGAATTGCCATGCATTCCATGAGATATAATTTGACCCGGACCAGCGTAACATCTATCCCAGCGACACCGTGTAGCCTGACCAGGGCGCCTATTTTCCAGCAAATGCGCCCGCATCGAGCATGAATCTATTAATTTATTCCCATTATTTCGCGCCCAGTGTCGGCGGCGTTGAAAGTATCGTGCGGTCGCTGGCCGCCGGCATCGCCGAATTGCGCACCGCAAATGGCGATCGTGAATTTATCGTAACGGTGGTCACCGAAACGCCGGCGGGTAGCTGTGACGACACTAAGTTTCCATTTCGCGTGGTTCGCCGCCCCGGTACGATGCGGCTGTGGCAATTTGTGCGCGCCTCTGATGTGATCCACGCAGCTGGGCCGGCATTTTTACCGATGTTTCTGGCTTGGCTCTCGCGCAAGCGATTCGTTGTCGAACACCATGGCTATCAAGCGACTTGTCCCAATGGACTCTTTGTCCATCAGCCGGAGCGCTCGATTTGTCCTGGTCATTTCCAGGCTGGCCGTTATGGCCAATGCTTCGGGTGCCTGCGAGCGGAGCTTTCAAGCGGAACGACAGCTGCCAAACTTCTGACCTTCATGTTTCCGCGCAACTGGCTCGCGCGCGCGGCAACCACCAACATAGCCGTGACT
>DATHGV010000418.1:0-4863 GCA_035490135.1 Candidatus Methylomirabilota bacterium | reverse complement strand
AGGCGTGATGATTTGGAAAGGCGAATTTGCCACGCCGCCGGCCGCAGCTGGAATCGCTGTGCTGCCCTTTGAAAATCTCAGCGTAGATGACGAAAACACGTTTTTTGCCGATAGTGTCCAGGACGGCATTTTGACCAAGTTGGCCAGGGTGGCTGACCTTAAGGTCATCAACCGCACCAGCGTCCTGCCATATCGCGGCGCACGGAGTGCGCAGCAAATCGCGCGAGCTCTGAACGTCTCTCACGTGCTGGAGGGAAGCGTCCGCAGGAACGCGGGCAGAATCTTTTTAAACGTCCAGCTGATCGACGCCCGCACCGACGTCCACGTCTGGGCTGAAAAATACAATTACGATGTGAATGAAGTGTTCACAATCCAGGGCGAGATCGCGCAAAAAGTCGCAGATCAGCTTCACATCAAGGTCTCATCTGCCGAGAAAGCCGCAATCAAAGAGCCACCGACCACGGACCTTGTTGCCTACGATCGCTACTCGCGAGCCAAGGACCTCGTCAATGGTATTGCGTTTAGCGCGCGCGCAAAAGAAGATTTGGTCCAGGCCGTGCAACTGCTTGACCAGGCCATCGCACGCGACCCTTTGTTCTTTGATGCTTATTGCCAGATCGCGGGAGCGCACGACCGGATTTATTTCCTTGGCTTCGACCATACGGAGGCGCGCCTTAAATTGTCCGAAACAGCCATTCAATCAATCCACCGTCTGCGCCCCGACTCTGGAGAGACGCATCTGGCCCTCGCTCAGCATCTTTACTGGGCATATCAGGATTACAACCAAGCTCAAGGGGAACTGGCTGCTGCCCGACGTACGTTGCCGAACGAATCGAGAATTCCTCTTTTGGCTGGGTACATTGACCGCCGCCAGGGGCTCTGGGCGAAATCCCTGGAGGAAATGAAGCAAGCGCTGGAGTTAGACCCGCGTAATTTTTCCATACTCCAGCAAATTTCTCTTACTTACGAAACTTTGCGGCGCTACAAAGAGATGGCCACCACTCTGGATAGCGTGTTAACCATAGCTCCGAACGATGTTCCCAGCCGGGTAAGGCGTGCCTGGGTTGATCTCGAATGGCGCGCAGATCCAAAACCGCTGCACACGATGATTGAGACGATCCTGGCCGAGGACCCGAACGCGGCGCCTCATGTCGCTGACCGATGGTTCGTCCTTGCGCTACGCGAGCATGATCCCGCCACGGCTCAGCGCGCGCTAGCCGCCATGCCGGCCGACGGTGGCGAGTGCTACGACGAAAACATTCCATTCCCCAGCGGTTGGTGCGAGGGCCTTGCCGCCCGGCTCCGCGGCGATGAACCGGCAGCTCGCGCAGCCTTCACCAGAGCGCGAAGAGAACTTGAGCAAATGATGCGCGACCAACCGGATTATGCAGCGGGTCTCTGCGCGCTCGGTGTGATCGATGCTGCGCTGGGAAATAAGGAGGACGCCATTCGCGAAGGCGAGCGTGCAGTCGAGCTGATACCTGTCGGCAAAAGCGCCCTCGATGGCCCGATGTTAATCCAGTACTTGGCGGTCATTCATGCGTGGGCGGGCGACAAGGACCGCGCACTCGGACAATTGGCTAAGGCAGCGAAGCTACCGGGGAGCCACGTTACTTACGGCCATTTGCGTCTCAACCCGATTTGGGACCCGCTGCGCGGAGACCCGCGCTTTGAAGCGATCATCGCTTCACTTGCGCCAAAGTAGGCGGGAACTAGGGAGCGATCGCTTCGCGAGGATCTTGCGAGGGTGGAACGCGTTGTCCTCAACGCGTTGGTGAACCAAATGCGGCTTTGCCGCCTCACTTTTTTGCGCGCGCGACGCTCTGGGAGCGGGAATTCTGCGCCTTCGGCGATTAAGTTTTGGCATCGTCTTCGGAGAAACCGATCTATCTTTGACTAACACTGCCAAACTGTGCGAAGATAATCGTTTTGTTTTTGTCCTTGACAGTTATTCACATCGCCTGTAGACGTGCCATCTTATGAAAAACCTCCGAGTAGAAATCACCAAACGCTTGGCCGCGGCAATGCTGGTAACTGCGGCCGTTGTTGGGGTCAGTGCCCTTGCAATGCATTCGCCCAGTTACAACCAAAACTCCGCGGCCCGTTCTCTAAAGAGTATTCAAACCGATAAAGCAACACTGTTTTACGCAGACAATAGGCAGGATCGAATGTACTGCGTGGAGATGGTCCTGCCCGAAACCAGCGAGAGTACGGCCGCGACTGAGAATTTGAAGCTGGTCGCAGCGGCGTTTTAAGCCAGCCAGTTAGCTAACGAATAGATGTGCCATTCCCGAAAGCTTTCGGGGGTGGTTTGGCACGTACCGGAGCGAAGTGGAAGAAGTGCGCCGGAAGGTGGCGCAATCCGCCTCACGCGGGCTGCCTCCACAAAAAAGCAAGTTGCAAACTTGCTTTACAATAGATGACTTCTAAACGCATTTATGCGGCTTGGTTCGGTGTACATTTTTTCCTCATAACAGCAGTCTGTTTTGCCGGGATATTCTCGCTTGTCGCGCAGGGCCTGACGATACTGCCGTCTGTGCTCAATAGGTTCGCCCGCAAGGGTGAGTTGGCTGCAGCAACGGTATTGGGGAAAGAGGCGGCTCCCTCCAGTCCGGTGCGACGGGGTGTAGCGACCTATCTGCATGCTGCCGGCATCCAGGCGGGATACACCTTTTTTGCGCCCAATATCCCAAGTTACCACAAGTTAATCCTCGAACTATATTACTCGGACGGGCGCGTAGAATATGATTCGCCGCATGTGAGCGGCAAAGCTGCTGCCCTGCGTTTGGACAGTTTACTAGACCGGTTGGCGGATCCCCGTTATGAGCCTTTGCGGGAAGTGGTGGTAAAGATGCTCGCGTTCTCCGTTTGGCGGGAGCGTTCTGATGTGGAAAGGATTCGGGCCATTTTCGGATCGGTCAACCCGCCCGGTGTCAGTGACTTTGAGCATGGGAAAGGAGAATCGTTCCAACCCCTGTTCAGCTTCGATTTCAGCCTTCGTAACGAAGAGAACCAGTAGAACCAATCTATAAACCTTTCGCAAAGCGCAGCGCCAAATCCCCAGCAACGCACGCTTCCATGCTACTCGATATCAAATTCAGGCGGCGAGCCGCATTCAGCAACGCACTGAGGTCAACGCGTTCCACCTTCTAGAACCAGTCAACAACGTAATGACACCGTTGCGACGATGGTGGAAAGGCTTGATTGAATTTCTCTTTCCGCCAGAAACCGACAAGTGGCTTGCCGTTCTGCGTATCGGCCTGGGTCTGCAAGTAGTCGTTTTCGCGCTGTTCTTAAAAAGTGACTGGCACTACTTGTTCGCCGGGACTGGCAAGGGTCTTGTCAGTCGCGAATTGGGAGAGGCCATGACCTCCTTCGACAGTCCTCTCATTCCAAAACTTGGCTGGCTGGTTGCTCTCGGCGGGCACGCCGGCGTCGGCGAGGAAACAGTCCTTTCTGTTACCTGGGCCTGCTTGCTTTGTATGGGATGTTGTTTGTTGCTGGGACTTTTCTGCCGCCCGGCAGCAATAATTGCCTGGTTTCTTCACCTCTGCGCGGCTGAAAGTGGAGGGTTACTGGCATACGGCGCTGATAACTTCATGACCACGGGACTTTTTTATTTGATGTTGTCACCGCTGCCGGATCGGTACGCCCTCGATCACCGGCTGGTAAAAATAACACCAAAGGATCCACAACTTTTAGGTTTTTGGCGGCGCGTCTTACAGGTACACCTGTGCTTTGTTTATTTTATCGGAGGCTTGGCAAAATGTTTGGGCGACGGTTGGTGGAATGGGTCCAATCTCTGGCGATCGCTGACACGGCCGCCTCTTAATCTCATTTCGCCGGATATTCTTGTTCGATTCAAATACGCTCTGCCTGTCCTCGGAATTTCAATCTGTTTGGTCGAACTTAGTTATCCATTTTTCATTTGGATAAAAAAGACCCGGTTCGTTTGGTTGGTTTGCATTTTGGCGATGCATATCGCCATCGGATTGACAATGGGATTGTATCTTTTCGCGCTCGTCATGATCGTATTGAATCTTGCCGCGTTCGGCGTCGGTTCCAGAGTTCCTTTCCTCAGGCATCGTGAACGAGTCCCTGCCGTTTTTCCGGAAAAACAACTCTCGCCGTGACGGTCCGCACGGCCGGTTAATGTTGCCTGAGAATCTGGATCGTTCTCATCCCTGTTATCCGTGCAATCCGCGGTCAAATTAACCGACCCGGAAACGCACGTCACGGATTGTTTTGCCCCCAAAGCGTTTTTTCAGTTTTCGCAAGATCTCGATCTTGGAAATTTGTTCGAGCTCGTAATGCAAAGCTGGTTGGAGAACTCGAACGTAAAGTATGCCTTCGCGCAATGCCACCGGCGCCGAATGCGCGGCGATAAATTCGCCAACGATTTTCGACCAGGCCTCGATCACTTCTGTTTCGTGCAGCCGCTCGCGCAATCCGAGCCGCTGCATCAATTTCGGCATCAAGTCAGCAGGTGATTGCCACCGATCCGGGCGGGTTTTCCTTTCGGGAAGGCCGCGCCATTCGGCAATCACGGCAGCGCGAAGAGAGGGGGTCATTTATTACGGTAGCGGCACTCCATGAGCGTCGCATTCTAGATTCTTAATTCGAGCGATGGTCACAGGACCGCCGCTACAGAGATTGCTCAATATTTCCGGCGCATGTGGCTCGGCAGAATATTCAGCTCGGTGCGGTACTTGGCCACGGTGCGCCGCGCGATTGGTATGCCGCGCTGGCTTAGAATTTCGACGATCTCCTGGTCGCTTAAAGGCGCGTTGCCATCCTCGTGTTTCACCAGATCAAGGATTGCTTCTTTTACGCTCGTGTTGCTCATCGACTCTCCGGTGGACG
>DATHGV010000417.1:0-8280 GCA_035490135.1 Candidatus Methylomirabilota bacterium | reverse complement strand
TATTACGATCTGCATGATCAGCAAGCCGCACTAAAGGAACTGCACACCGCCGTAAAACTTAATCCTGCAAATGCAGCGGCACATCGCCTATCGGCGCGCATTTATGCAGAGCAAAGCGATTTTTTGGCGGGCGAGGCGGAGTTGCGGCGGGCACTGGCGGTCAAGCCATCGGCGGAGTTTCACTTTGAATTGGGGCTCGTTGAAGGGCAGCTCGGTAATCTGGACGCGGCTGCTGTGCAATTTCGCAGCGCCATCAGGATGAATCCCGCATATGCGCCGGCGCATTCCATGCTGGGCGTAACCTTGCGCCGTCAAGGCGATCACAATGGCGCGCTCGCGGAGTTTCGCAAGGCTGCCGAGCTTGATCCCAAAGACCCCGAGACGCAATACAATCTGGGCATGGAGCTGAAAGCCGGAGACGACTTGGTTGGCGCTGTCGCGGCGTTCCGCGAGGCGATTGCGTTGAAGCCGAATCTGGAGAAAGCGCGCTACAACCTGAGCATCGCGCTGCGGGCGCAGGGCCAAGCCGGCCCTGCACAAAAGGAAATGGAGGATTTGAAAGGATTGCAGGAGTTTCGCGCACACCTGGCGCAAGCGAAATTGCTTATCCTTGAGGGCGTGGAGGCTTTGAAGAAAGAGCAGTTTGCTGATGCGCTTGGAATGTTTCAGAAAGCGGTCAAGCAGAGTCCGGAATTACCGACCGGCCACTACTATCTGGGAGTGGCGTTAGAACGCATGGGCGACTTCGCCAGCGCGGTCAGCGCTTACGAGAAGGCCATCGAGCTGAAACCGGATTATGCACGGGCGCAGTCCAGCCTCGGACTTCTGTATTGGCGGCAAAATGATCACGCACGGGCGATCGAGGAATTTCATCAGGCGGTGATGTCCGACCCTGATTTGGCGGAGGGACATTACAATCTGGGTTTGGCGCTTTCGGAGTCAGGACGGCTTGACGAAGCGACCAATGAGTTGAATCAAGCCATTACTCTCGATCCCAAGTATACCGATGCCCGGATTCAGTTGGGATTGGTACTGAATCAGGCGAATGACGCTGCAGGCGCGGCCAACGTCTTTCGCGAAGTGGTTCGCCGCGAGCCAAATCTGGCGGAAGGGCACAACAATCTTGGCTTGGTGTTGTTGCAGGCCGGTGACCTGCACAGCGCTGAGCGGGAATTTCGCGAATCCACTCGCCTCAAATCTGGTTATGCCGAGGCGCACTACAACCTGGCGTTAGCGTTGCGTCAGGAAAAAAAGGAACTGGAATCCCAAGCGGAATTCGAAAAGGCTTTCGCCATTGCACCGGAATTGAGAAACGCTCCCCGTCCGTAGAGCGCGAGCTGACTAGCGTAATTGGAATTATCGGATCAGGTTTCGGAAAAGGTGTACCACAAAAATGCCGAGCGGATTTTTGTGTGGTTCACCAGCATGGCCAAGACGAGGGGTGAGGATGAATTCTCATCGGTTTGAACAGAAGAACTTCACGAAAGCCCGGCAGATCGTTTTGTGTGCGGCGTTCCTGACAGGCGGAATGTTTTTGCTGCAAATGTCCAGCTGCAATCGTGAAAGCGAAAAGCAACGCAAGGAGGGAACCCCGGCGCAGATTTCTGCCGTGACTGTTCAGACCGAGGCCGACGGCATTCACGTACAAACTTCCGCGGCCGAATTTGTATTGACGAAATCCGGTTATCTGAAAAGCAGCCTGAAACAGGATGGACGCGAGGTAACGCTAGACGATCCAGGGGGTGAAACGGGAACTCGTCTAACCACCGGCCACCAGAAAATCGACGATATAGCTTTCGATTTGGATAGCGCGCGCATCTCGGAGGCGCAAGGAAAGCTTGGGCGGCTTGGCAAGCATATTGAAGTTGGTGGAGCCCGCAAATCCAATCCAAATTTAAAAGAAACATTGGCGCTGGAGGTCTATGACGATTTTCCCGCGCTGGCGTTGCTTTCCGCGTCGTTGCGAAACGACGGAGACAAGGAAATCTCGCTCGAAAGCGTGTCCTTGCAAGAGCATCGCCTGAATGCCTCCCTGGTCGACAGCGCAGTGGCTGCGCACGAAATGTGGTCGTTTTTCGGTTCCAGCTTGAAGTGGGGAAAAGACGACGTCCTGCCCATCCCCGCAAAATTCGAGCAGCAAAATCCATTTGGTGCGCCGGTCGTTACGAACGATGATTCGGGTCGCGTCGGGGGTGGCATCCCGGTAGTGGCGTTTTGGACGCGAACCATGGGAGAAGCGATTGGCCATATTGAAACACTTCCACTGGTCATATCGATTCCGGTCAGCACCACCAAAGATGGTCGAGTTTCTGCCTCGGTAAATGTTCCAGCAAACACAATGCTGAAGCATGGGGAGACGTATTCAACGCCGCGCACATTTGTGGCGGTTTACAAAGGCGATTACTACGAACCACTAAGCATGTGGTCGAATGCCGTAGAACGCGAAGGCCTGGCACGCCCGACAAACAATGACGAGAATTATGCCGTGAGCTGGTGTGGCTGGGGCTATGAGTCCGACGTAACGCCCGCGCAAATGATTGCGACCATACCCAAATTGAAGGAGTTTGGCATTCACTGGGCGACGCTCGATGATCGCTGGTTCGATAATTACGGCGACTGGCAGCCGCGTACGGATAATTTCGCCGGTAATTCCATTCGAAAAATGGTGAGCGATTTCCATGCGCAGAACATAAAGGTGCAATTGTGGTGGCTGCCCTTAGCCGTGGAAGACGGGAAGTTTGGATATGGTGGCCACAGATATGTAGTTTCTGATGTCCTGAAGCAGCATCCTGACTGGCTAATATTGGACAAGTCCGGTGAGCCTGCGCGCATGACACGTAATCTTGCAACCTTGTGTCCCGCGGTGCCGGAAGTGCAGGCCTACTACAAGCAGTTAACGGAACAATTCATTCACGATTGGGATTTCGACGGACACAAACTGGACAATATTTACGCCACGCCGCCCTGTTATAACCCCGCGCATCATCATAAATCGCCGATGGATTCCGTTTACGCGATGGGCGAAGTGTACAAAATCATTTTTCAAACGACACGCGCGTTGAAAGCCGATAGCGTCACACAAAGTTGCCCGTGTGGAACGCCTCCGAGCCTGGCGTGGTTCCGTTACATGGACCAGGCGGTTACCGCTGATCCAGTTGGGTCCGTGCAGGTGCGCCGCCGCATGAAGATGTACAAAGGGTTGCTGGGGCCGCGCGCCGCCGTTTATGGCGATCATGTCGAGCTTACGCGGATTTCGGGTACGGGAGACAACGAGCAGGACGTTGGCAGTGACTTCGCTTCCACGCTCGGCACTGGCGGTGTGCTAGGCACAAAATTTACATGGCCCGATTACGGGCCGAAGTTGAAAAATGTTTATCTCAATTCCCAAAAAGAGTCGCATTGGAAAAAATGGATCGATTTGTATAACCAAAAAATGCTATCGAAAGGAAGTTTCCTGGATTTGTATGTTTATGGCTATGACGTGCCGGAAGGCTACGCAATCGAAAAGGACGGAAACATGTTTTATGCCTTCTACGTCGACAATAAAGACGACAAGTTTGCTCAGGCAGGCAAGCCCTCCCATGCGGGTAAGCCCGCGAAGGGAAATGATACGGGGGAGTGGAAGGGGCAGGTAGAGTTACGCGGGCTGCAAGCGCGGCAATACAGAGTCGTGGACTACGTGAATGACAAAGACTACGGAACAGTGAGTGGCCCGCACGCCAGACTCCATGCGGAATTTAGTGGCAGCCTGCTGCTGCAAGCCACGCCCGTGGGAAATGGGCCGGCCGGAAAATAATTCCCGCTGTGATGCGAGAAGAGGCACAAGTGCGGGGTGCGCTCAGCTCGCGTCCGCGGTTGGCGAAGCAGCGGACCCCGGCCAGTGAAGGTTTAAGAATTGCTCTCGATGTGATTTGTCGCGAAACGCTTCTGTTCCCCCGGCGCGTGTGACGGAAAGCGCTCCGGCAATATTTCCAAATTCTAGACAGTCCTCGATCTTTGCTCCTCGAATATATTGATGAATAAATCCGGCATCGAAGCTGTCGCCGGCGCCGACTGCATCGATAAATGCACTGGCTAACGGCGGAGCAGAAAAAAGTTTCCTTCCGCGCCGCGCCAGAGCACCCTCGGAGCCGCGCTTGATGACTACCAGCGGCACCACCTCGGACAACGATTTGGCAGCGGCTTCCACAGTTTGCGTACGCGAGAGCTTGCAGGCTTCCCGCTCGTTCGGCAGCAAGACATCCACATATTTGAGCAGCGGAAAAATATCTTCAGACCATTGTTCCTCTGGATCGTCATTGGTATCAAGGGAAGTCGTGAGTCCGCGCCGCTTAACATACTGAAAGAGCCCCACCATTTTTGGGCGTAACGCGCGCTGCAGAAAATAGGAAGACAGATGAAAATGCTTAGCGCGGCAGACATACTCTAAATTCAAGTCTTCATAACGCATGACCGACATGGTTCCCGGGTAAGTCAGAATGTAGCGTTGCACATCCTGAGCCAGAATGACGGTAAGACCCGTTTGCTGCTTCGCATGCCGCACCACACCGGAAAGATCTGTACCACTTTCGCCGAGCCGCTGTAGGCATAGCTCTCCGAACGCGTCGTCTCCAATGGTGGAACTGAAGCTGACACTATTTCCGAGCAACGCCAGATTGTGAGCGAAGATCGCCGATGAGCTACCCAAAGTTACTTTCAAGTCGCGGGCCAGATGTTCGTGGTCAAGTCGAAGAGTGTGTGGCAGACCGGACAAAATAATATCGAGATTGAGTTCACCAACAACGGCAACATCGAATTTGGAATGTGTATGGTGCACGTCTAGCGGAAACCCTTACAGGCAATCTGATTTGTTGTGGGCGATTGCCGCTCAATACTCTTCTCGAGGCCTACATTGCTAGCTTTGCCTGGAGTGCTTTGCATTTGTCTTCCTATCAGCGAAAACGAGTATCGATCGGCTTTTGCGGCGTCACACATGTCTTAAACCAACTGTTCGATGCGCACCAGTCCTTCTAGAGTTCTAACATCCGCTTCACGCAGACGACCAGGCGATTCCGCCAGGCAATTCGCGGCGCCACAGGCGGCTGCCAATTGCAGAGTTTTCTCCACGCTCATTCCCGCTGCCATGGCATACGCAAATGCCGCGACTGTGGCATCTCCGCAACCTACAGTGGAGCTTGCCGTGACGCTTGAGGATGTCGCGCGGTAGGTGGTTTGCCCAACACCAGCCTGCCAAACAAGTCCATCTTCTCCAAGACTTAGGAGTGCGCTACGAGCTCCAAGTTGAATGAGTCCATTGACAGCCTTTTTCCACGATTTTGGATCGTCGAGGTTTTCGCCAATGAGCCATTCGGCTTCTTCTCGATTGGGCTTTATAAAATCCGGGGCGGACCGGAGAGCCAGGCGCAGCGGTTCTCCGCTGGTATCCAGAAATATTCGGTGCCCACGCTGGTGAACCATTGCGGTTAGATTCGCGTAAAAACCGGGATCGGCTCCGGCCGGCACACTGCCCGAAGCGATCACCATTCCAGGGCTTGTTTGCTGGGAAAAAGTCTCGTTACACGCTTCAAAAAAGTTTCCCCATTCGTGTTCATCGATTGGCAAACCGGGTTCCAGCAATTCGGTAACATCACCCTGGTCGTCAATAATCTCCAGATTGATGCGCGTATCCACCTTTGCGGTTATTGGCAACGTTCGAATACCGAGAGCCCGCAATCCGTCAAGAAGTTGCGTTCCAGTGACGCCGCCAGCGAAACCGATCCACAACGGATCCGCGCCCAAGGTTCGCAATACCATTGCCACATGAGCGGCTTTTCCGCCCGGCGCTGCGCGCACCTCGCTGACCCGATTTACATGGCCAGGAACCAATGTTGAAACGCGAATGCGTTTGTCGATGGCCGGATTGGCGCTCACACACCAAAATGAGCTTGCCAGGCGCGTCGACATATTCACTGAGGCGATCCGGAGGTTTTGGGCATCTCGTAGAAGCTAAACCAGGGTCTCGCCGAACTTAGAAGTTTATTGACTCGCTGAATATTTTTCACGCCCTCGTTGGCCAGCCAATCTTCAAGCGCGGAAAGGCCGTCGGAGGCAAAAATCGGGACACTGTCTTTCCACGTGGCACGACCGCACAGCACACCTGAAAAATTTGCTCCGGCCTCAGCCGCAAGCTCCAGAGTTTCGCTGAACATTTCATTGCTGACGCCCTCCGACAGGTAGATAAATGGCTTTTCAGCCGCTGCCGCCGCGCGACGAAAATGTTGTTTGGCCTGTTCCCGGGTACACACGATATTTACGTCTTGATCGTTGTGATTATCTACGAAGGCCATATTTACCGGACCGCCCACCTTGAGCACATCCACGCGATAACGCGATTGGGAAAATTCCTCGATTCCGCGCGTGACAACCTCGGGCTTAAGAACTGCAAATTCGCGGCTCTTTTCGTCCATCTCATCGTGATAAGCGACCAGCTCCAGGAAATATGGCACGTCCGCTGCGGCGCACTCTTCGCCGACACGCTGCACCCAGTTTTTCTTCATATCGTTGATACCCGATGGGCTGAATGGGGAATAATACAGCAACGTTTTTATTCCATCGGCGCCGGCGGCCGCCAGCGCGTTTACGGACCAGCCGTCCAAAAGTCTTGGGAGCCTGCCGGCTACGGACTTGTCGTAGCCAGTTTGTTCATACGCGAGAAGGAGGCCGACGTTTTTTGCACGCTGTCTGGCAGCGGGAAGGCCGATTTCGGGATCGAGTAGAATTGCACTGGCGTGAGGCGTTAAAATGCGGCTGACCGCTTCCTTATATTGTTCCAGAAGTTCAACCGGAATCTGGTCATTGGCGATGCCGGTCGCTGTGGCAAAAAGTCTTCGCAATGCGCTGCGCTGGTCGATGGCCAGCGCAGCAATCACACCGCGGTTATCGGCAATCATCTCCAGCCCTTTTTGCTTTCCTTTCGAAATGTTCACATTTTTCCTTGGCTAGTATTGTATCGATGCAATGTAAAGCCCAATGAACCGCCACGGTGGGCAGAGCCTGCATGGATCCGGCGCACTGTAAACCTAGACCCCTTCGGGAGCTTTGTCAGTGATGACCTCGGCCTTGGGGTCCCAGAATTGTTTTTTGCCCGTCCAGTACGCTTGGGTCGCCATCATGCACGCCACGGATTGCGAAAAACCATCGTGCACCGTGGCGATTGGCTGTTGTCTGCTGCGAATGCACTCAATCCAATTGGCCATGTGCTCCACCGACATGTCGTCGATGCCCATAGGTGGCAAGTTTTTCTGGCCCGGCAGTAGTAGATATTTTTCCGCGCGCTGTTTTTCGATGTCGGGATCGTCTTCGTGATTGCCCTTTTCTTCGACAAGTTGATATCGCGGACTGCCTTCGCCTCCAAGATTCACCAAGGTGGCTTTTTTGCCCATGTAGCGCGTTGACCCTGGCGAGTCGTTTCCAAAGCTGGTGGTATAGCTCACCAGAAAGCCTTTTGGATATTCGAACAGCGCCTGGAAGGTGTCAGGGTTTTCCCGTCCATCACGCCACGCGAAAATGCCGCCGTGCGCTACGGCCGAGTGAGGAAAATGGTCTTGCATGAAATAATGCACTAGGTCGATGCCGTGACTCATCCATTGATCCGCGATGCCGGCGGAAAATTCGCGATAAAGGCGAAATTCGAAATACAAACGGGGATCGAACGGACGATGCGGTTTGGTCATGAGCCAGGAATTCCAATCGGTATCCGATTCACGAATTCGGTTCACCTCTGGGCGCCCGCGCCATCGCGGCCCGTGATAATTCCACTCAATTTCAATTTTGCTCACATCGCCAAGAACGCCACTCTGTACCGTTTCGCGCGCGAGTTTGGGATAAGGTTCGCTGCGATGTTGCGTCCCTACCTGCACGATCAGCTTGCGTTGTACCACGGCGTCTCGCGCCCCTTTAACATCGGACATCACATTGCCCATGGGTTTTTCGACATAGACATCCTTGCCCGCTTCGGCGGCCAATTTAAGGAGTGGTGAGTGAGAATGTTCCGGGGTGGAAATAATCACCGCGTCGAGATCGCGAATATTTAGTAGCTCCGTCGGCTCTTTGAAGGAACGGGGCGCTTTGCCATAGAACTTTTCGTTGGTTGCTTGAGCCTTCTCGCGATTGACAGACCACAGGTCGCAGACCGCGGTCATTTCGATGTTGTGGCTTTGCTTCAATCGCGAAACGATGTCATCGAGTTCAGTGCCGCGACTGCCAATGCCGATGTGCCCGACGGAAAGGCGATCATTTGCG
>DATHGV010000416.1:0-10408 GCA_035490135.1 Candidatus Methylomirabilota bacterium | reverse complement strand
CGCAAATGCATCGAAGCAAAACAAACTGACGCGCCTGAAATTGTGGCTTGGGGAACAGGCAATGCCACGCGCGAATTTTTATACGTGGAAGATGCCGCGGAGGCTATCGTGCTGGCCGCTGAAAAATATTCGAAACCTGATCTGGTTAATTTGGGCTCCGGCGAAGAAATCAGTGTGCGCGATTTGCTGGAGATGATCCGCACCATGGTAGGCGCCCGTAGCGCAGTTCGATGGGATCACAGCAAACCTGATGGGCAGCCGCGACGTTCACTGGACACTTCGCGAGCTGCGGAGGAGTTTGGCTGGCGCGCAAAAACTTCGTTGCGTGCGGGTCTGAAAGAAACCATTGAGTGGTTTACCACCAGTCGCGCGGCGGCGGCCTCCTGAATCTCGCTTAACTTTTCTAAGTGTGCAGCGGCAAATCAGGGCCGATTGCAAAGTTATTTTAGACTATAGTTTAATAATTGATAATAGTACGATAGATTACCCTATCTGCAACGCTTACCGGGATGTCGGTGATTTCGACTTGTGGTTGCGCTTCTTCCGTCACGCTCGCCTTTACTCCGTGGATGCGCTAATTGGAGGGTACCGCTTCCGTTCTGATGCCAGCAGCGCCACGGACATGGAGCGCTACAACGAAAGGTGCGACAAAACTATCGAGAGCGAGTTAAAATCCATTCCGTGGGCTGGCGCGGTCAAAGTCTTTCGCCGTGTTTCCAGCTCGGTCAAAAATATTCCCAAGGTGCGGGGAATTTGGCAACGTCTGGCGTTGAAAAGCCTGTACCATTTGGCCGGACCTGATTGCCCTCCGGTGGTCGCAGATCAGGAGAATAAGTGGGTTATCCGCGAAGGTATTCGCCGCCTGAAAGGTCCCGCGTAACAAATCTCACACTTGTTTACGGCTTAGAAAAAAAATGCAGCCCATGGCCGCACGGCGGTGATTGGCAGACCGCAGTTCGCAGGCAATGAGCGAGCCGCTGCTTACCCTGCTCGCAATGCCCAAACCTTTCGACGGGCATATTGGCATAATTCAACGCAACGCCATCACCAGTTGGACCAAACTAAATCCGCGTCCGGACATTTTTCTTTTCGGTGAAGAGCGCGGCACCGCTCAGATAGCCGAAGAATTGCAAATCGGTCATCTCCGGGACATTCGCAGAAACGAATTTGGCACCCCGTTGCTCTGCGATCTCATGCAACGGGCTAAAGAAATTGCAAAAACTCCCATGCTCGGCTACGTAAACTGCGACATTATTCTACTGCAAGAATTTCAGGATTCCATCGCCGCTATCCACAAGCAAATTGCACAATTTCTGGCCGTCACTCATCGCTGGGAAATTGATCTTCGAAAAAATCTGGATTTCAACACGGATCAGCCTTTGCACCTGGGGCTTCTGCCTCCCGGTGTCCCCGGCCATCACACCGCCATCGACGCTTTCGTATTTACTCGAGCCGTATATGCAAAGGTGCCGCTCCTGGCGATTGGCCGCGCGTGGTTCGATCAATGGCTGATTAAAGAGGCGCTGCTTCACGGCACGCCCGTGGTTGACATCACCAGGGTGGCACGCGCCATCCATCAAAATCACGATTACGCTCACATCGCCGGAGGGCAACACGGCGCTTATGGCGGCGAGGAAGCGCGCCGGAATCTAGAGATCTATGGCGGCGTGCCGCATGCGTTTACGTTGTTGAATGCCACTCATGAGTTACGAGGGGATCACACAATCCGTCCTATTCATTACCGCGCACAAAAACATCGCGTTCAACAGTGGTTATGGCGGACTTTTGTGCAGCGCACTGCCCCGCTGCGAAAACGCCTAGGAATACAGCACTCGCAGAAAAAATCTAATCACCAGAACCGTGGCGTTCAATAGCGTGCGTCAAGGGATCTGTTTTGTGACTGGTTGATGCCGCAAGATGAAATCGCGTATCACTCGTATCGTTTCGTCAAGACGAACTGTCGTACACTCGTACCGTGAATTCGAATGGAGTATCGAAGGACACTGATGATCGTTGGCGCGCAAATTGAGAATTTGCGCGCCGTCGCTTCGCCCAATTCCGCGCAATTGAGAAGGGCCCGCGAGATTCCCTACCTGGCTTCGTTCGAGTATCTCAATAACGATCCGTCGGTGAAAAAGATTCTTATCCTGGACCGCAGTGTCCGCCATTTTATTCGCGGAAGCCGTACGTCAAGCCTGTCGGCCAATGGGGCGAACTCACGCTACTTCAGATTTCAAACAGTCTCGAAGCACTTCCCCGCGCCAGGGAATTGCATGTTACGCATGCGCTGAACGTAGTGTCCGCGGTATCTGGATTTCAAATCGAACGCCCGGGCTCTGATTTGGAATTTGGTTTTCCAGTCGACCGGCCAGCGGATTTACCGGGTGTACTAGCCGTCGTATTGTGTCCGGCCCTGCTTTGGCAAAAATGGCTGAAGCACCTATACACCGCACTTTGCAGTAACCCTCCGCTTCGGCCAGGCACAATGAAGTGTCGTACACTTGTACCGGTGAATTTGACCGGCGGGCTTGTCTAGAACGCCACATTTGGACCCTGAGGCTAAACTCCTTGGCGAAGCTGCCCATCAGCGTTTTGATTGATACTTACAATCACGAACGCTTCATTGAAAAGGCCATCAACAGTGTTCTGGAACAGGACTTTCCTGTCGCAGCAAGAGAAATTATTGTCGTGGACGACGGATCAACCGACCGAACGCCACAAATTGTGCAGCGATTCGAACCGAGGCTCCGGCATATCCGCAAAGAAAACGGTGGCCAAGCGTCGGCATTCAACGTTGGCATTCCTGAATGCCGGGGCCAGATCATTGCCTTTCTGGATGGCGACGATTATTGGTTGCCGGGAAAACTTTCGCGCGTCGCAGACGTGTTTGAGAAGAATCCAACTGTCGGCTTGGTCGGTCACGCCATCAAAGAATCTTTGCCGGACGGTCAAGAGCGCATTTCCGCGCCCGTAAAGGACGAAAAGTTCCGGATCAAATCAGTGGAGTCCGCGCGGCTTTTTCGGCTACGAAAAAGTTTTCTGGGGACGAGCCGGATGACCATGCACGCCGAAATGGCTCGAAGGATCTTGCCGGTTCCTGAAGCCCTGGTGTTCGAGGCTGACGAATATCTTTTCACGCTGGCCGCCGCGATGAGCGAAGTAGTGATTCTTCGGGAAGCGCTCACCTGTTACATGATCCATGGAAACAATCTTTACGTGAGCGCTGGAAGTGGGAAAGCCGGTTTACGTCGCAAGCAGCAAGTGATGGCCGCGCTCGCTTCTACCTTGCGGGAAGCGTTGCGGGCACAAGGCTTAGTCATGGAGACAGTCAATTGCGTGGTCGAAATTGTTCAGGCAGAAGCTGATCAGTTTCGCCTGATGCTTGATGGTGGCGCGCCGTGGCATACGGTACGGGCGGAGAACAAGTTATTTAAAATACTTCATAGTGACGCCTCTAAATCGCAGACTTTGTTTCGGGCGCTTAGTATGATTCCGGCGCTCCTTTTGCCGCCGCGTTGGTTTTACGCGGGCCGGCAATGGTTGAGTAAAAAAAACTGGTATCGGAAGATGCGCCAAGAAGCTTTGCCGGTGCCTCGCATAGCGGCGGTGACGACTTCCGAGGAGTCCAAGATTTGAGTTTGCACGCCGATTACGATACCTGGTCGCAGCGCATTTTTGATTTGAAACCAAACGTGAAGATTCAGATAGCCCGTGGGACCGATTCTAAATGCGCGTGCTAATGATCGCGGGAGTCACGGGAAAAGCTGAAGCTGGCGGTGCCGGCGTGGTGCATAACGTCGCCAGGGAATTGCGCAATCTGGGTCACACCGTAAAGCCGATGTTCTTCGAGGACCTCCTACCGAAGCAGCGCTGGCCCGCTCGCTTTCGAACAGTCGAATTCGCTGCCAGAGTATCGAGATACGTGGCCGAAATAAGAAACGAATACGACGTGGTCAATATTTATGCGCCTTATGGATTTTGGTACGGATTTCATCGTCGCCGGAAAGGTTCAGCCGCGGGGCCGCCTTACGTAATGAGCATGCACGGGCTTGAGGAGCGTAGAAACTACGCTATGGCCCGGGAATCAAAAAAGGACCGCGCGCACTATTTCCGTTTGAAAAATAGGATTTGGCAGCATTTTTATCACATGCGCACCTATCGCTGGTCTATCGAGAGCGCCAATCAATGCATTGTTACCAATCGCGAAGCGCTGTTATTTTTACAGATGCAATACGGTCTAGCTCCTGACCGGGTGTGGTTTATTCCCAATGGCGTGGGGCAGGAATTTTTTCAGCGGCGAGTCTGGTCGGAAACGCTTGAGCCCAAACTTTTATTTGTGGGAACCTGGATTGACCACAAAGGAATTTACGCGCTGGCTGAGACCTTTGAACAATTGTTGGTGCTCGCTCCGCGGGTACAGCTAACGATTGCAGGCTGCGCCGAAACAGAAGAGCGGGTGCGTCGATATTTTTCTCCCACGGCACAAAGATCAATCAACGTTCGGCCGTTTATTTCGCGCGCGGAGATGCCGGAAGTTTATGCGCAGCATGATATTTTTGTTTTACCGTCCCTCGTGGAAGGCATGCCATTAGTTTTGCTGGAAGCCATGGCTTCCGGTCTTGCTGTCGTCACCACGGAATCGAGCGGCATGACCGACCTGGTTGAAGATGGTCATGACGGACTTTTGACTATCCCGGGTGACGCCGATTCACTGACCATCGCGATCAGCAGCCTGTGCGGAAATTCGCAACTGCGCCACAAACTTGGATGCGCCGCACAGGAAAAAATGAAACGCTTCACTTGGAAGCTCAGCGCTGTGCGTCACGAGGCGGTTTTTCGCCGGGCGATGGGCGTTAAACCCGTTCCAATGGTTCCCGAGCCTGAAGAAACAAACATCGGCGGTGGGTCCTATTCCGGGAAGGTTATTTTAAATTGAGCCAGCGCGCGAAGGCTAAGGCTTTTCTCATTTGTTGACCCTGGGCATTAATTATTCTCAAATGCACGATTCATCCGCATGTATCGTGCGCAATGGCGAATTACTATTTGCCGTCGCGGAAGAACGCATCAGCCGCGTTAAACATGACGCAAGTTTCCCGCGTAACGCCATTCAGGCTTGTCTCGATTTTGCAGGCCTGCAAGCCGGCCAATTGGACGAGGTCTGCTTCGGTTGGCCGCATCCGGGGGTCGCGTATCGCCACGACCTGAAATGTTATGCGTCTGGACAAATGCCCGTGAATTATCTGAATGTCCTGAATTCCACTTTGCATTTCCTCAGCATGTGGCATCAGAAGGGCGGCGCGAAACGCTTCACCAATCAATTTGGAAATGTAAAAGCGCGCATGCGATACGTCGATCATCACCTGGCTCATGCCATCAGCGCTTACGGTTATTCCGGATTTGAGGATTCCGCCGTGGTGGTCATGGATGGCCGCGGGGCCTGGGAAGCTACTTCCATCTGGCACGGGCACGACGGAGGACTCGAGCATGTGTCCACCATTCCATTTCCAGATTCGATTGGATATTTCTTCAGCGAGTTCACCGAATTTCTGGGCTTCCAACGCAACAGCGACGAGTGGAAAGTGATGGGCCTGGCCCCCTACGGCCAGCCGGGCATTGACTTAAGCAGTTTCATCGATTTGCAAGTGAATCCATATCGCGTGCATGTCAGGAAATTAATTGCACCTGGCGGCGAACCTTTTGCGGAGATGACGAAATTGTTTGGTCCTGTGCGTGTAGCGGAGAGCGAAATCACGGATCAGCACAAAAATATCGCCTATGCGGTGCAGGAGGCATGCGAAATCGCCATGATGAACGTGGTGAAGATGGCCATGCAAAAAACCGGCAGCCGCAATCTTTGCATGGCCGGCGGCGTGGCTCTGAATTCCAAGGCCAACGGAAAAATCGCCGCTTCCGGGCTGGTCGATAAAATTTTCGTCCAACCCGCAGCCTCCGACGATGGAGTTGCGCTCGGCGCCGCTCTCGCTGCTTATCTTGATAATGGCGGAAAGCTTCCCAACCACCCCATGCGTCACGGCTATTGGGGCCCGAGTTTTGATGACGCCGCAATCGAATCGATTTTGAAGACGTACAAATTGCATTATCGACGGCTTGAAGATGTCGCGCCGGACGTGGCAGAACTGCTGGCACAGGGCAAAATCATCGGATGGTTTCAAGGGCGCATGGAATTTGGACCGCGTGCACTCGGCAGCCGCTCCATTCTTGCCGATCCGCGTGACCCGGAAATGAACACGAAAGTTAATAACGCCGTGAAGTTTCGCGAGTGGTGGCGGCCCTTTGCTCCTTCATTCAAACGGGAAGCGGCGTCCGAATATCTCGAAAGCGCCACCGATTCTCCTTTCATGATTCTCACGGCGCAAGTGCGGCCGGAAAAGCGCGCCATTATCCCGGCCGTGACACATGTGGACGGCAGCGCGCGGCCGCAAACGGTGGAAAAGGAAACCAATGCGCTGTACTGGCGCCTCATCGACGAATTCGGGAAACGCACTGGCGTGCCGGTCATTATGAACACCTCGTTCAACTTGCGTGGCGAAGCGATCGTGCACACGCCCACGGACGCGGTGCGTACATTTTTTAGCTCGGGAATGGATGCGCTTTGCGTT
Organism: Candidatus Methylomirabilota bacterium; assembly: GCA_035490135.1. Taxonomy (GTDB): domain Bacteria; phylum Acidobacteriota; class Terriglobia; order Acidiferrales; family UBA7541; genus Acidiferrum. The sequence goes on along the minus strand of DATHGV010000416.1, from coordinate 3,788 downwards.
GGCAGTTTTCTGGTGGAGAAGTAACTTGGGCTTTTCGGAGGTCGCCTCGGCAGAGCTTTTTTGCGCTTCGCCGCGCGGTTCACAAAGTTACGGCGCTTCCCGGTAATCGGACCAGGGGTTGCGCTGGGCCAGCGCAAAGCTTATCCCTCGTGACGCTCTGACGTGGGTTCAGGTGCAACGCGGTCCAGCTGAGGGAATCTGGCTGCCTCTAAAATCCCCGCACGGGCGGCGATTATTTCAATGGCGATGTCCAGCCCGAAGTGCAAGCCATGTTGCACGAGTATTTGCGGCCAGAAATGACGGTGTACGACATCGGCGCGAACATTGGTTTCTTTTCCCTGCTCGCGGGGCGTTTGGTGGGCGCTACCGGTCGCGTTACAGCTTTCGAGGCCGATCCGGAAATTGCCGCACGTCTTCGCGAAAACGTCGCACAGAACCAGGGTGTGCCGATTTCCGTGGAAGAAAAAACGGTGTGGTCTTCTTCAAGTCCGGTATTCTTCGCTCGCGCGGACGCCGAAGTGTCGCCGCATCGAGGTTTGGGACACGTTATCGACAATGGAGTGGACAAATCAGCGTCCAGCACGATCCGAGTCGAAGCTATATCGGTCGATGAATATGTTGGTAAAAGCCGAAGTGCCAGATTTCATCTGTGATGAGGAAGGCGCCGAAGTAGAAGTGTTTCGCGGCGTGAATAAACTCTTAAACGAAAAGCGGCCAATTATTCTTTGTGAGATGCACGGTGACGAAGCCCGGCAAACGCTGCTAAAGGTATTTGCAAATCTTGGCTATCGCTGTGAAAAGTGCGGCAAAAATCATATCCTCGCGCAGCACGCGGGTTAAATTCTTTCGCGCGTACGAGAGTTTATTTCACCACTGCTTAGCTAGCACGGCCACAATTTTCGCTAGCGCGTCGTAATCGCGAGTGTCTATAACTTCCGCAGGTGAATGCGAATAACGCAGCGGCCAGCTTAGCGGCACATCCACTGCGCCATAACGAACAAAAACGGCGCCATCGTTTCCCCCACCAGTCACGCCGTATTGCACAGGTATTTTATTCTCGTTGGCCAGTTTCACGACGCGGTCCACGTATTCACGCGGGGCAATATTGGAATTGTCCACGGCGCGAATGACAAATCCTTTGCCGATCTCAGCATCTGCAAAACGTTTTGACTCAATCGGCGAATCGGAACTTACGAAGGTATCGATGGCAAAAACAAAATCTGGAACGTTACCTTCCTTCGCCATACGCTCCGCCGTGGCTGCCGCGCCCTTCAATCCCACTTCTTCTTCGGTGGACCAAATGAACGTGACTTGCCGGTCGCCTAAATCTTGCCCGAGGGCTTTCACTGCTTCAATCAATGCCGCGCATCCCACGCGATCATCAAAACTTCTTGCATTCGCACGCGTTCCAATGAGCCGGCGATATTGCTTGGGAACCGTGGCCCAATCGCCGACTTTAATCCCTAAATTATGTGTCTCTTCAGCAGAATGTGTGCCGACATACATGTGCGCCGGCTCGTCCATGGCTTTAGGGCCGTGCGGCCATTCGAATCCTGACTGGTCCCACTTCGCCGGCAGCTCCAGCACGCCGCCAACGGTGCTGCCGTCCGCTTTGTGCAGCAACATAACGTGGCCGAGAAAATATTCCGTGTATCCGCCACCGAGCACGTCCATGAGCAAGCGACCATCAGGCTCGATAGAACGGACCTGGTAACCGATTTCATCCATGTGCGCAACGAACACTATTTTTTTTGCGTTCGAATTGGGCTTCGCGGTCCCCAGCTTCAAAACTAAATTACCTGCTGCGTCTGTTTCGGGCTTGGCCCAACTGGGCAATAACGTTTTCACCTTTTCGCGAACGGCTTCTTCGTGCCCGCTGGCGCCGTATGTTTCGGTAAGCAATGGAAGTTCATCTGAATTAGCGCCATGGGAGAAACCTACCCCACCTTTAAATTGCGGCGAATCCTTTCCCGCGATATAGCGGTAAAGCAGTGTTTGAAGCGCGGAAACGTCGCCGGTGCTGATGGTTTCTGCGGGCGTCACAGGATAGAGACTCGCCACGCCGAGATGCACGAAGCGTGCGGGCAACGGCGTCGCTTTCGCGTAGCCTGCCAGCGCCGGAGGCGCAGCCGTTACCGACTGGATTCTAACGTTATGGCTGTCTGCCATTTTTTTTAGTTCGGCTGGCAAGCCAGAGAGCGCCGCAGAAGGATCGGAAACCCCGATCAAAACGCCGGTGCCGGGTTTCATATCTTCGTGCGTCGCAGCACTGGCGGGTTTTGACTCGTCGATTCGCGGCGACATGATGCGGCCCACGTAAATCATCTCGTCCGGATGCAATTCAGTCAGCAGGCGGTCGAGCCCGCGCCCTCCGGTCCATTGTTGGGTTGCAAACGCGAGGGTCAGAGTTCCGGAGAGATCATCTTTGTGGGCTGCAAGCAGGCGCAACAGTGCAAGCAATACCGAGCGGCCAAAACGATCGCCAATTGCAGGGCCGGCGATTTCATCGGTACCGATGATCTGCGGAGATTGACTCAGGGAAATCGGGTCGAGTACATCCACTCCTGAGGCGCGAACTTCTTCGGCACTTGAAGCGCCGATGTCGACATACATCTCGTCAAGGTGGGCCATCGTCGGCGCGTTTTGCCGAGCCGGTTGAAGATGCACGGAGAGACCGGTGAATACGCCGGGAATTCTTTTTGCGTCGCGCGTCATCACCCAAACAGGTTGGGCGGCATGCAATAAATCAAAGACCGCATTCGGGGCGCGTTGAGGAAGGCGCTGCACGCGAAGATAGCCGTCTGAGGTGATTTCGCTGACTACGTATCCCGGTTGATCGATAGGCGCGACGATCAGCCTGTGCGGTGCGCCGCTGCCGAGGGTGACGTAAACGTTGCCAAGATTGTCGGTCTGCGGCGAAAAGCCTTTGATGGAGCTCCGTATTTCACCAGCCAAGTGCTGCTCATACCCACTCACCGCCGGCGTTTCTTCCAGGGCGCGGTTGTACCGGGACATGGCCGGCTCGGTTGCACCGGCATACACAAATCCAAGTACCACGGCCACGAGTCGAGATCGCAATTTCATGAATGCTCCTCCCAAGCAAATTGAACCAGCCCGTTGGAAACGAACGCCTCGGACCGCGCTAGCGGCAAAGCGCTTCAATCAAAATTTCTTTCTTTTTCTCAGCAAGGTCTGCCAGCGGCTGTAAGGACGCAAAATATCCGCTTAACGCGGCCGCCGCCAAAAATGCAAAGCCTTCGGCGGGCAGCCACGGATTGCCGGACCATCTTGCCGTCGACAGCACCAGGGCTGAAATGCTGGCAAGAACTATCTGAGCGCCGAACATAATCCAAACGGACACGCCGGAATTTCGTTGGCCGCGCATGGAACCGAATTCCAGTTTGCGAGGAAAACTTAGCGAAGCCCAATTGGCTATGGGCAATTGGCCGCTAACGGTGAAGATGAGCGCGAAAATGGTGGCAAACAGCGTCGGGATTGAAGGGGGCCCGACGGCCCAGCCCAGGACCAGGCCGCAAAGAGCAACTTCGAATCCAATTACCGCGGCCGATATCAGGTTTTTCCCCGCGAAAATATCTGAAAATCTCAACGGAGCGGTGAAGTAAGTTTGAATCCCTCGGCCCTCGTACGCAAATGCATTGTACGCGGGACCCATCATGACCAACACGGTGTAGGCCATCATGCCGGGAAAGAACAGGTCCGCGTGCAATGCTCTACCGGCAATAAGCGGATGCTTACCGCCAAACTGCGAGCTGAACAAAAGCATTTGC
>DATHGV010000415.1:0-18451 GCA_035490135.1 Candidatus Methylomirabilota bacterium | reverse complement strand
ATCCGTGACATCTCGTGGTTGACGATCTCACACTGCGAAGGCGTAAGGTAGAACCTGTGGTCCTCGAGCCAGTTTATGGTCTCGTGAAAGTCGCGGATATCTTTGGTTTTTATCGCATTCACACGGAGATCGATTTCTCCCTTGTGGATCTGGGGCAGAAGATTTGGGATCATATCGACGTAACCGTCTGCAGAAATCACGACGCACATCGTCGGGCGTTCCGCCGATTTAGAAGACGTAAAGTATCGAGCGGCAGAGTTGTACCTAGCGCCACGGGCGGCGTCACCGTAGCCCGTAGCGATTCCCTCTAGGATCACGCCTATCGCTGAGCAAATTGCTTCCGGACTTACAAGAATCGCACCGTCAATCCCGCTGAGTCGGCGAACGAGATCCGGGGTGAGGTCTGTCGGCTCGATTCCAATGGCTTGCCCGTTGAGCCTGCTTGCTTCCTCCGTGGCCTGCGCAGAGATCACGAGAATTGTCCCATGCCGCTGCTCCATTGATGTCTGTACCAACGCCCAAAGCCGCTGTTCGCTAGCTGCAGCAAGTCCTCCGAAGACGCGACGCACGGTGGAGTAAAATTTCTCCTCGTCGAGACGTGGGACAGGTAATTTGGGCACTCCGAACGCAACTCGCATAAGCAGCAACTGCCCAGATAGAGATCCCATTTGTAGTGACCCGTGAAGACGACGCGAAACACATTTTCGGCTTTCCTGCTGGTAGCGCCGAGCCCGCGAATTCCCTCAGAGCCCTGGCATACACATGACAGTTCCTCTCCGGTGAAGGTACTTGTTGGGCAACAGCTACTGCCTGCATGAGCAGGAAGCGCATCCAAGCGCGGAAAAGCACACCGTATATTTTGCGTACGTAAAGTTTCGTTCCATTCAATTCCTTACATAACCTCCACATTTCCTCGCCGCACTTCTCATCCCGTCGCCGTAACCTCTGCCAATCCTCGAACGAAATGCGGTCGCTCGCCGGGAAAGCGCTCGAAATCTAAAACGAGATGAGGAGCTATATGAAACGCAACATTTCCTGGATTTTACTTTTTTATGCAGTCTTGTGCCTCACTGGAATTCCCGTGCGCGCACAAGAAAAGCCCGAAGGGGAAGCTCTGGTGATAAAGCCCGGCAATGATTTCCGCGCCGCGCTGGAAAAAGGAGTGCGCCTTAAAAAGATCGGACAGCCCGTCACCGCGAAACTGCTCGAGCCTGTCTACGCCGGCGAAAACCTGGCAATCCCGGCAGGCTCAACGATCAAGGGACATGTTTCCGCAATTAGTACAGTTCCGTTCGGCAAGCGTGCCGGTAAGATGCTCGGTGGCGACTTTACTCCGCCGAAGACGGCGCACGTGACGTTCGACCAACTGGTGTTTTCCGATGGAACGACGGTGGCTATTCACACTGATTCCGCAAGCGGCCTTGGTCGCGTGACAAATTCGCGATATGTTTCTGCCGCGCAGCGTCCGGGTACCTTCCAAAAACTCAAGACCAGCGTTACCACCCCTTTTCGAGAACCGCACAAGCTGCAACGATTGGGCGAAGCCGTGGTGACCAGCTTGCCGTATCACCCGGAATATATTGATCAAGGAACGGTTTTTGACACCGCCTTGCTTGAACCGGTTTCGGTGCGCCTCGCAACCGAGCCGAATGCGGCGACATCGCAAGTGGCCAGCGAGTATCTTCACCTCCACCTCTTGACCGCCATCCACTCGAGTACTTCCACGGCGGGCGCGCCGATCGAAGCTGTTGTTTCAGAACCGTACTATCAAGGAAATCATCAACTGCTGTATGCCGCCGGCACCAGACTTACTGGCACGGTTCAAAAAGCCTCCCCCACAGGTTGGATGAAGAAAAACGGAAGCGTCGTATTCGCGTTTCGGTCCATTTCCATGCCGGACGGCACGATGAAAGACATCGATGCTACTGTCGGAGGTATTCAGGCGGAGAGCTCGGAAGGTTTAGAGGTCGGTAAGGAAGGCGAAATTAAAGCTACCACTTCTCCTCTCGCGCGCTTTCTTGCTCCGGTTTCGTTGATCGGCCCATCGAGAGCAGTTGGGGACACGTCGCTAGTGAAGACAGCCTGGTCTCGATCCGGGGAAGGCAGAAACGGCTTCGGTTTACTCGGTGCCGGAGCAGCACAAGCATCTGCGGGTACGGCCATTGGATTCGGATACTTTGGCGCAGCCAAGAAACTTTACAGTGCATTCATTGCTAAAGGTTCAAGCGTCGAACTGCCGGCATATACTCCAATTGTTCTGCGCTTGAATTCGAGCGATACCTCAACGGCCATGGCAACGCCGTAACCGCAGGAATTTAAAGTCGCATTCTTTATAGAAACTTCCGCTGAAGGTCTACGCCGAAGGACGCCACCCAGCCCCGTCAACCCAAGGGCTTTTCGAGTGACACTTGGAATCGCGGACTTAGCAGCTGCGCTGGGCCTTCCGCGGAAATGACCATATCGTCTTCGCAGCGCAAACCGAACTCGCCAGGGATATAGATTCCCGGCTCATTGGAAAAAGTCATCCCAGGTTCAAGCACTGTCGTGCTGCCGCGCACGAGATAGGGATGCTCGTGGCCGTCCAACCCGATGCCGTGACCCAGCCGGTGCGTGAAGTATTTATATCCGGGCCCGTACCCTGCATTTGTGATCACCGAGCGAGTGGCGTCGTCCACCGAGCCTGAGAGCTTTTTCGCGCGCGCGGCATCCAGTGCGGCGTCTTGAGCCTTGCGAACAATCTCGAATACCGTTTGAACTTTAGCGGGCGGTTTTCCCAACACTCCGGTGCGAGTAATGTCCGACTGATAGCCTTCCACGGTGCAGCCGCCATCGATGAGCACCACTTCTCCCTCCCTCAGTGTTTGCGGCTGCTTGCTGCCATGCGGCAATGCCGCCGCCGCGCCCAGCAAAACCAGCGCTTCGCCATGCAGATTCATTTTTGCGAATCCGGTGATGACCAGGTCGCCGATCGCCTTCTCAGACATTCCTTCCTTGAGATTTGCAAAAACTTCGCGATAAACCTCGCAGGTAGCAGAGCAGGCTAGACGCATCAGTTCCAGTTCGTGCGCCGATTTTTGCGCGCGACAGGCAATGGTCACAGGATCAGCGGAGACCGCTTCATACTCGGGCCCGGCTGCGCGGAAATGATCGTAAAAAGTGAAGGGCAGCGTCTCTTCAATGCCCACACGGCCCGAGCGCATCCCACGGTCCGCAAGTGCGCTCGCGATAATTTTGGTGGGGCTCTCGTCTTCCTGCCAGACGCGCACTTCCATCGGATAGCGCAAAGATTCGCGCATGCGTCCTTCTTCAAACGCCGGGGATACCAGAATCGGTTGGCCGGAACGCGGCACAATCACGGCTAGAAGTCTCTCGCTCAAATGCCAGCGAATGCCTGTGAAATAGTAAAGAGACGTGCTCGGCCCGATACACAGCGCGTCGAATTTCGGATTCATCTGGCCCATCAGTTCCTGAGCGCGCAGCAGGCGCCCGCGGAATTCATCCGGCGTGATGGGATGTACGCGGTCGCCCAGTGGCTGCAAGGAAGAAAAACTTGCGGGCGTCTGCGTATCGGCTGACGATCCCGACGGTGCAGCAAGCGTAACTGCCGAAGCGGCGGCGGTTGAGAGCAGAAAATTACGTCGAGAGATTTCGCGTATTTCTGATTTTAGGGTGAAGTTCATAGGGAAAGAAGAATGGTGGTGGACACGTCCGATGTCAAGAATCTTGCTAGGCCTACGCGAAAGATGTGCGTACGCCTAACAGAATTTCACCTCGCGTGCCGACAGATGTTGGACGACCCTGTGCGATACTCTGCAAATGCCGACTATGAATGTGTCGATTGATGAAGGAATGAAGAAAAAGTATGCAAGCGTGGCGCTGGGCTGCGTTACTGCGAAAGTCGAGGCCGGCGAAACGCCAACGGGACTTTCTGAAGAATTGAGATCGCGCGAGGAACAGATTTTGCGATTGCCGGAGCCGCGCGCGGTGTTGGAATCCGCGCAAGTTTTAGCCACGCGTGCAGCCTACAAGGCGCTCGGAAAAGACCCCGCGCGTTACCGCGGCTCGGCGGAGGCTTTGTTGCGCCGCGTCATAGCCAACAAAGGCTTGCCTCGGATCAATGCGGTGGTCGACGGCATCAATCTTGTTTCTGTGGAGAGCCGCCTTCCGGTTGGGCTGTATGATCTGGCGGCGGTGAGCGGCGACATTGTATTTCGCGCCGGACGCGCTGGTGAGACTTACAAAGGTATCGGTAAGTACGATTTAAATCTGGAAGACCTTCCGCTGTTTGCCGACGCGATTGGCCCGCACGGCAGCGCCACGAGCGATTCGGAACGCACTATGGTTACCGCGTCGACTAAGAGCATCATCGCGTTGATCGTCTCGTTCGGCGGCGCGGCGGACCTCCCGCGCTGGACGCAACGCATGTGTGAATTGCTTACTCTTTACGCTGCGGCACAGAACTGCGAATCCAGCGTCATTTCCTGACAATCTGCTATTTTGAGACGGATTCTTCGACGCTTTGGCTTTGGTCTACCCGCGATTTGAAAAAGCCGCGGGCAGCTAGCAATTCAGCGTTCATTACCGCCGCGCCAGCCGCTCCGCGGACCAAGTTGTGTGAGAGCAGCGTGAGTTTCACATCGAGCAGCGGGCATTCGCGCACGCGGCCAACGACGGCGGCCATGCCGGCTCCGGCGTCGACATCGCGGCGAGGCTGCGGACGATTTTCTTCATCCAACACGATGATAGGGTGGCGCAAAGCCGAAGGCAACGCGGCGAGTTCGGCATCCACTTCAAAGGTGCGCAGTGCTTCTTGCACTTCACGTAGCGACGCGATTTTTTTCAGGCCGATGCTGACGCACTCCAGGTGACCATCCAGCACCGGTACGCGGTTGCAATGCGCCGTCAAACCCACACCGGCGTCCACGAAGCGCGAGCCATCCCATTTGCCGAGCAGCTTTTGCGGCTCGGTTTCCATTTTTTCTTCTTCGCCGCTGATGAAGGGTATGACGTTCCCTTGAATGTCCATGGTCGCGACCCCGGGATAACCCGCGCCAGACACCGCCTGCAGCGTGACCACAAAAACTTTCTCCAGACCAAACACGTCAGCCAGCGGCTTCAGCACCAGCACCAGTCCAGCCGTCGAGCAATTGGGATTGGTGACGATGAAGCCACGCGCGTAGCCGCATTTTTTTTGTTGCGTTGCAATGGCTTCCAGATGCGCGGCGTTTACTTCCGGGATCAGCAACGGAACATACGCATCCATGCGGTGGTTTTTGGCATTGCTCACCACCGGATAACCGGCCCGCGCAAAATCTTCTTCCGCGCCACCGGCGACCGAGGAATCCAACGCCGAGAAAACAAAATCGCATTCCACCGTGGGGTCCAGATCCTTCACCACCAGATCGCGAGCATTTTCTGGGACGGATCCATCCAGATGCCAGCGCACCGCTTCGGCATAGCGTTTACCCGAGGAGCGTTCCGAGGCGGCCACCTCGGTGAGCTCGAACCACGGATGATCGGCCAGCAGCTTGACGATGCGCTGCCCTACGAGGCCGGTAGCGCCTAACACTCCAGCACGCCACTTTTTCTCTAAAGGTTGCACGGAACGGCCGGGCAAGCCTTTGTCCGCGGCGTTCGGCCTCAATGGCATCTTGCTTTTCGGGTCCTGCTGCGCACTATCGAGGCTCATGTCTCGGCTCCTAAATTCGCCGGAGCGTTCTGGATGCGGGTCTAAAAAAAAACCCACCGCCAGGGCTTCCGGCAGTGGGTTGGAAACTTTTGCTATTGATCTAGCGGTTTCTCCACTCGCCCGAAGCGCAAATAGTCGGCGTCGTAGTCGACGTGACGGTGGTAATTCGCGTAATTCGCTTCGTAGCGATGGCCATCATAGCGGGGAGAGAATAACACGTCCCCTATCGCGCTTAAAGCGCTTAGTGACAACCATGTATTCTAAAATCAATGATTGTCGCGCACCAGGGGGCCGGGCTTTGTCGCCTGTTCACGTAAAGAGTCATCCAAGGGTAGTGTGCTACCATCCAAAAGTTACTTTGTACCTGGGAGCCGCGTTAGATGTCTGTGACTAAGTCTGGGCAAATGAATGCCTTGCGCAAAATGCGAGCGGGAACCGGATTGTCATTTGAATCCGCGCCAGTGCCCTCGATTGGCCCCACAGACGTCCTCGTACGCGTAACAGCGGCGTCGATTTGCGGCACGGACCTGCATATATATGGATGGGATCGTTGGTCGCAGGGACGCATTAAACCTCCGGTAACGTTGGGACACGAGTTTAGCGGCGTTGTCGAGCGCGTGGGCGAAGAAGTGACCGCCGTAAAAGCCGATGATAAGGTAAGCGCTGAGATGCATTTAAATTGCGGCCATTGCCATCAGTGCCGCCTCGGCGAAGCGCATATCTGCCAGAACTTGCGCATCATTGGCATCGATCGAGATGGCGCATTCGCTGAATTCGTAAAAATTCCCGCTTCGAACATCTGGAAGCTCGATCCAGCTATTCCGGAACATTACGGAGCGATTCTCGATCCACTGGGGAACGCCGTGCACACCGTCCTAGCCGGAGAAATTGCAGGGAAAACGGTGCTGGTTACCGGCTGCGGCCCGATTGGGCTGATGTCCATCGCAGTCGCCAAAGCTTGCGGCAGCTCCACGGTATTTGCCACCGAGACCAATGCGCAGCGGCGCGCCATGGCCAGGAAAATGGGCGCCGATGTGGTGCTCGACCCGTCTTCCGGAAACGCTGTGAAGCAGATATTGGCCGATACTTCCAACACCGGCGTGGATGTTTTGCTGGAAATGTCTGGCAATCCCAACGCGATCCAGCAGGGATTTGCAGCCTTACGGGCCGGAGGCCGTGCTTCGTTACTTGGCATACCCACCGAGTCGGTTCCGCTCGATCTGGTGAACGACGTAATTTTCAAAGGGGCGACGGTTCAGGGTATCTATGGCCGCCGCATGTACGGCACTTGGGTGCAAATGACCGCCCTGCTCAAAGCCGGACGGCTGAACCTGGAACCGCTCTTTGGTGAGCGCACCTCGCTGGAAAAATTCGAAGACGCATTCAACCTTTTGCGAGGCGGCTTGGCGGGGAAAATTCTGATGTATCCCGACGGCGTGCCGCATTAAACATCGCTACCCGGCTCCGGGAATTTAGACGTAGAAGGAGTTTTCCATGTCAGACGCCGCGGCTACCGCCAGCAAACCATCGCCACTTCATTATATTTCCGAGCATCTCCAGGACTTGCGCAATAAAGGCACCGCTCCGAAGCTTCGCGTGTTGGAGGGCGAGCAGAAGCCTGTCGCCGTTTTTGACGGCAAGGAAATTATCAATCTGGCTTCCAACAATTATCTGGGATTGACCACCCACAAAGCCTTACGCAAGGCCTCGCTCGCAGCCACACGCAAATATGGCGTCGGCGCAGGGGCAGTGCGCACCATCGCGGGCACCATGAAGCTGCACATGGAGCTTGAAGAGCAGATCGCGCGCTTCAAAAACGTGGAAGCCTGTGTGGTGTTCCAGTCCGGTTTCACCGCCAATGCTGGAACTGTTTCCGCCGTCTTGGGCAAGGAAGACCTAATTATTTCCGATGAGCTGAATCACGCCTCGATCATCGATGGCGCGCGCTTATCGAAAGCCACCATCAAAGTCTTCAAGCATAAGGATGTGCAGGATTGCGAACGCATCCTGCAGGAAACCGCCAACTGGAACGGTCACAAACTGATCATCACCGACGGCGTTTTTTCCATGGATGGGGATATCGCTCCGCTGCCGGAGCTGTGCACCCTGGCCGAAAAATACGACTGCATCATGATGATTGACGACGCCCATTCCTCCGGCGTTCTCGGGCGCAATGGCCGCGGCACGGTGGACCATTTGAATTGTCACGGGCGAGTGCACATTCAAGTGGGGACGTTGAGTAAAGCCATCGGCGCGATGGGCGGCTATGTGTGCGGCTCGCGTGACTTGATCGATTATCTTTACCTGCGTGCGCGGCCGTTTCTGTTTTCCACCTCGCATCCGCCGGCCACGGCGGCAACCTGCCAGGCTGCGTTCACGCTGCTCGACTCGCCGGAAGGCGAACGCCTGGTCAAAAAATTGTGGGCCAATACGAAATTCTTCAAACGCGAATTGAAAAAGCGCGGATTCCAATTCAAGGCCAGTGAGACACCCATCATTCCCATTCACGTCGGCGAGGCCGCAAAAGCGTTCGAGTTTTCGCGCAAGCTTTTCGATGCCGGCGTGTTTGCTCCCGCCGTCGGCTATCCCACGGTAGCGGAAGGCAAAGCCCGCTTGCGCGCCATCGTCAGCGCCACGCACAAGCGCGAGCAGTTGCTGCGTGCAGCGGATAGGCTGGCCGAAGTCGGCAAAACGCTAAGCATCGTGTAATTCTCATTTCACAGCTCATGGGAGACCCGAGAGCTTGGCCGGGCGAAAAATGAGCGAGGTCTAGCACGACTCGGAAATGGACGCGCTAAGTGCTCTGTTTGAGAAAAAAATGTCGGCGTGTCGACATTTTCGATAAATCATTCGAACGAGCAGCGAATTGTGATTCGAATGACTTATTTTTAGCTTGAATGTATTTCGATTCGAACGCCGTAAGTTAACACACTTGGTACCTACGAAATCAACCCGAGCAGAAATCTTGTCGAAAACTTTCCGAGCGTTAATTACATCAAACTTATGAGGGGCTGAAGCCATTGCCTTCCGGCGATTTTTAGATCGTCATCGGACTTACGCGGAGTGACAAAATGGATAAATTAGGATCGACCGCAAAAATTATTACCTCGCTGAGCTTCGCAGCTTTCTGTGCCATCGGCTCGGCTGCCCAATCTCAGCCTGATTCGCAGGCGGGAGCGCAGCTCGGAGAACAATCCGCGCTCGCAGGCAAGCAAGCGCAGGGCGCCAATACACAGAAAACCACAGAAACATCCTCAACCGAACTGACGACATTCGTAACCGGTACAGTCATCAATGCAGAATTAAACGGCTCGCTGGATTCAAAAAAGGTGAAACCAGTTGACGCAGTAACCGCGCACACAGCGACCGATCTCAAGACTAATGACGGCAGGATCGTATTGCCCAAAGGCACCAAGATCATCGGCCACGTGACCCAAGCCTCGGCACGAGGTGCAGGGCAGCCCGAGTCATCGCTCGGTCTGGTATTCGATAAAGCCATTTTGAAAAGTGGCCAGGAGATTCCTTTGAATGCCGCGGTTCAAGCGGTGGGGGCCCCGCCATCGAGCTCGTTTGATAATTCAGCTCCTGCGGGTGAACCACTGGGAGGGACCCGTCCTGCTGCACCTGGGGGCGGAGTCCAAGGTACCTCCCAGGGTACGTCTCGTGGCGGCAGTATGAATGGCGCATCTTCAACCCCGAATGGGATTGGCGATCCATCAGCGGGCGTAAATTCGCCGCCTAACACTGAAAGTGTCAACGCAGGCCAGTGGGACGCCAATACTCGCGGTGTAGTCGGCTTGCATAACCTGAGCTTGAATGCCGCAGGTGAAGGGCAAGGCTCGGTCATCAAATCGACCGGTAAAAATGTAAAACTTGACAGCGGAACGAGGCTGCTTCTGGTTACCGGCAACGTGGCTGCTCACTAGGATTAACTTCTCCCGGCCGAAACTTCAGTCCGATTGGCGTGCCGTATTTGCACAGGGCCATGTATGTTAAAAATCCCCACGTTCTGGTAGGCTAATGGTGTAGTGAGGGGGATGCGATGACGAAGCTATTCGTCGTTCTACTCGTCGCTGCCGCTCTTATCGTTCCTCTGGGATTCGCCCAAACCCCGCCGGACACAGCCGCAGACGCTAGAAAATTAAATTCAGTTCCGGATCCAGTTATTGCGCCGTTTTGTGTGGGAACGGCCTTCAATGCCATTTTGCTTACGCCGCTGGACGCCAGCCGCAATAAAGCCGGCGACGCGGTAACCGCCGAAACCGCTGAGACGGTCACCTATGAGCGCTCGGTGATCTTCCCGAAGGGCACAAAAATTCATGGTCAGCTTGTGCGTGCATCTTCCGCGCGCACAGGCAAAGGCTCGGCGCTATTTGTCCGATTCGACAAAGCGGTGTTGAAGAATGGCCAGGAAGTTATGATGAACGCAGGTATCCAAGCGCTCGTAACCCGCCGAGGTTCGGTCTCCAACCGAATGGCGCCTGCGACCGAAGAACGCGGCCAGGGATATCCATCAGCGGAAGATTTTGGTCCGAGAGACGTTTCGAACGCGACCGTTGTTCCGGCCAGCACCGAATCGGCATCGCGCGCTCAGTCGTCGTCGGGACTTCCCGCCACGCAGGGTGGCATGAACAAGCAGGGCATGCTGACCAATGACAGCCAAGGGGCGTTGGGCGGGTCTGATCTGAAAGTGTATACGCCGCTATCGGAAGGTTCCGACGGCACGGTGTTACTGTCAGCCGGAAAGAACGTACGCCTGGAGGCAGGAACGAAACTCTTGCTGGTAATTCAACCTCCGCCTGAAGTTGATCCCAGTCTGCAGTAACAGGAAGTAGCTCAAAAAACTCGACAACTGGTTTTGCGAATAAGTAGTTAATTTGCGTTCCGGCTATTTCGTAGTCCTGACTAGCCGATTCCGTACTGATTCCTGCACCAACTTTCAGCGCCGGCCCATTGCCTGCTCAATTCGGAGCGTTTGCTATACTCGCGCAGATGCCTTTAACGAAGAAAAAATTATTTTTGGTCGACGCCATGGCCCACATCTACCGGGCCTTCTACGCACCGATGGTGCGCATGAACACCAGCGCGGGCGTCCCCACTACTGTGCCTTTTCTGTTCAACAATATTTTGCGGCGCATCCTAAAAGATTATCAGCCGGATTATGTCGGCATCGTTTTCGACACCAGCAAGCCCACCTTCCGCGACAAACTTTTCGAAGAATATAAAGCGCACCGCCCCAAAATGCCGGATGAGCTCTCCATCCAGCTGCCCTTCGTGAGGCGCCTGTGCGAAGCCATGCGTTTGCCCATCCTCGAATGGGACGGTTTCGAAGCCGACGACGTCCTCGGCGCGCTGGCAAAACAAGCCACCAAGGCGAACGTGGACGTCATGCTGGTCACCAACGATAAAGACATGTTGCAACTGGTTCACGATGGCGTGAAGGTGTTGCGCACCGGCACCGGCGCCGCGAAAAGCGACGTCATCGTCGACGAAAAAAAAGTGGAAGAGATCCTCGGCGTGCCTCCCAACAAAGTGACCGATGTGATGGCCTTAATGGGCGACAGCATTGACAATATTCCCGGTGCGCGCGATCCCAACGAAAAGCCTGCCCCCGGTGAACGCCGCAAGCCCGGCATCGGAGAAGTTGGCGCGCGCGAAATAATTTTGCAATTTGGCTCCGCGGAGGAAGCGCTGCGCCGAGCCGCTGAAGTAAAACGAACCAGCTATCGCGAAGCGCTGCAAAAAAATGGCAAGTACGTGTTGTTAAGCAAAGAGCTTTCGAAGATCGACAGCGACGTGCCCATCACGCTGGATTTGGACAACCTGCAACGGCGCGAGCCTGATCTGCCGTTGCTGGCGGCGCTGTATCGCGAATTGGGATTCAACTCGCTGCTAAAAGAATTGGGATCGGAAACCGTTGCTTCCACCGCGCCAGTTGGCGCCGGTCCGGTCCTGAAAACCGATTACCTGCAATTCGCGAATACCGGCGAATTCCGCGACTATCTGTCGCAACTCCCAGCAAAGCAGCCCATTGCGATTTGGTTGAATCTGGAACCCGGCGATCGCGAGTCGGAAGGCTTCGGCACGCGCATTGCCTCGATCGAAGTGTCCTCCAAGCCCGGCGAAGGCCGCGCAGCATGGATGGACGAAAAAGGCGAAGCGCTCGCGGCGTTACGACCGTTGCTCAGCGATCCGCAACGCCCCAAAATTGTTCACGATCCGAAACTGTTTCATTTGCTCACCGGTCGAATGAACAACGTTTTGCACGCCACGCAAATTTATTCCTATTTGTTGCGGCCCACTACCGCGAATCACAATTTCATCGACGTGGTCATGCGTCAATTTAATTCCATGATGGGCGGTGGCCCGGGAGAGCGCGCTGATTATCTGCAGCGGCTCGCCCCAGTCTTGCAGGCGCAAATTGGTCCCGAACAAATCGTCAATGTATATGAAAAAATCGATCTGCCCCTGGCGCCAGTGCTGGCGGACATGGAGCGCACCGGCATTCGCGTTGATCCCAAAGCGCTCGATGCCATGTCTCAGGTGATGGAAACAGAAATACGCCACCTGGAAAAAGAAGTTTGGGAACTTGCCGGCATGGAATTCAATGTCAATTCACCAACGCAGCTGGCGGAGATTCTATTCGACAAGTTGAACCTGCAGCCCTCGCAGCGTCGCGGGCGGGTCAAGAGCCGCTCGACGGCGGTTGATATCCTGGAAGAATTATCGGCCAGGCACCCGCTGCCTCGAAAAATTATCGAGTACCGGGAAATTGCCAAGCTCAAATCGACCTACGTCGATTCGCTGCCGAAGTTGGTGAATCGCGAAAGCGGAAGGCTGCACACCAGTTATTCACAGACCGGTACGGCCACGGGACGTCTCAGCTCTTCCGATCCCAACCTGCAAAATATTCCGATTCGAACCGAATTGGGGCGGCAAATTCGCGCCGCCTTTGTGGCCGACGAAGGTAAGGTGCTGCTCTCCTGCGACTATTCACAAATCGAGCTGCGCATCATGGCGCACTTTTCGCGCGACCCTGTTTTGCTGGAAGCTTTTAATAGCGGCGAAGATATCCACGCACGCACTGCACAGGAAGTTTTTGGCGTAGGCCGAATGGCGCAAACCGCCGAGCACCGCCGGGCCGCCAAGGTCATCAACTTCGGAATTATTTATGGGCTTTCGCCTTTCGGTCTCGCGCAACAACTGAACATCGAGAACCGTGAGGCCGCGCAATTTATCAATGCCTACTTCACCCGCTATCGCGGCGTGAAACAATATCTCGACGACACACTGGCGGACACCCGCGCGACCGGGGTGGCCAAAACTTTATTTGGTAGAATTCGGCCTATCCCCGAAATTAATTCCGCGCAATTTCAACTGCGTAATTTCGCGGAGCGCACCGCGCTCAACTCTCCTCTGCAAGGCACCGCTGCGGACTTTATCAAACTGGCCATGATCAGTATTGACCGGCGTTTCGGCGAAGAGGACCTGCAAGCCAAAATGATCTTGCAGGTACACGACGAGCTGGTCTTCGAAGTGCCGAAAAATGAGCTTGAGGCCGTCTCAAAATTGGTAAAAGAAGAGATGGAAGGCGTCCACCAAATTGCCGTCCCGCTGCTGGTCGAGGTATGTTCGGGACCGAATTGGCGCGACCTGGATTGAGTCGAGTCGGTCTCGGTGGCACAAACGTGCGCAACCTTTTGCCTAGCTGAGGGTTCTTAGTAACGGTGGCGTGTGCGCGCGGTTGAGGTAGGCGGACACGCTTTTTTTGACTCTATTCTTTGCTTTTAAGACGCGACGACACTTTTAGACACCACTGCGATGTGCGCCGCGATCCCAGCCCCGGCCATGCTAGTTTAGAGAGGTTAGTCCCCCCAAGGAACATCCATGACCCGAGCAGCCACAGGGCTATTTTTTTTATCCATCATTTTATTTAACACTGGTTGTGGCGGCGGCAGCAGCACGAGCACCACGACCGTCACGCAATCCTCGGTACGAGTTACTGTGCAGCCTGCTAGTGTAAGTGTCTCGAATTTTCGTACCCAGCAATTCACGGCTACCGTTTCAGGCAGTTCCAATACTGCCGTGACCTGGGAAGTGAATAAGACCGCAGGCGGAAGTCAGAAATTCGGCTTTATTTCGAGCGCCGGGCTTTATGTGGCGCCCAGCGCCGTACCCACAAAAATTGATAGCCAGCAGAACACTGTCACGACCACGCTTACGATTATGGCCGTGTCTCAAGCGGACACTACCGCTAACGGGACTTCCACCGTAACCATCGTTCCCGACAATGCCAACGCTCAGGCCGTTCCCGTCGAGCTTGGCTCTAGCGGCGGCAACGCGCACGATTTCGTCAACAACACCGCGAAAAACACGATTACGTGCTGCGGAGGCACCCTCGGTTCACTGGTTACTCGCGGCAGCGTGCAATATATCTTGAGCGACAACCACATTCTGGCGCGCAGCGACAGTGCCACGGTGGGGGATGCCATCATACAGCCCGGCTTAATTGATACTGCAACCTGCACCACCGCCGGTACCACAACAGTTGCGAATTTGTCTCAGTTCTCCAATTTGCAAGCGACCCCGAGTCCCAATATCGATGCCGCCATTGCACAAGTTGTTGCTGGAAAAGTCGATCCTACTGGAAAGATTATCTATCTCGGCGCTACAACGGACGCCAACGGCGTTCCGGTAGCGGACGCTCCGCAAGGGGGCACAGGATTGTCCGCGAGCAGCGTCGCCGTCGGCCGGCCGGTCGCGAAATCTGGCCGCTCAACCGGATTGACTTGCTCTACGGTCGAAGCAACGAACATCCTCACAAGCGTGAGTTACACCGTGAATTGCGATGGGACCGGAACCAAGTTCACTGTGAGCTATGCGAATCAGATAGGCGTCATAGGCGGCGACTTTAGCGGCGAGGGCGACTCCGGTTCGCTGATCGTCACGCAAGACACGGCTAGTCCACTAGCTTTGCTGTATGCGGGGTCGGACACCGATACGGTCGGCAATCCGATAGCCGACGTGTTGAATTTTTTCGGCAATAACACAATGTTTGTCGGTGGGGCTGCTCACCAGGTCGTCGGGTGCTCGCTACCCACCGCGCCGCAATCGGCGAAAACCGTGGTGCCAACTTTTCTGGCGACGGAAGTTATCCAGAAAGCAGCGGCCACGCGCGATACACATGCCCCGGAATTGCTGGCTTATCCAGAAGTCCAGGCCGTCGGCGTGGGACAAAGCTACGACAATCCCAAGGAGGCGGCGATTCTGTTTTTTGTGACTCAGGGAGAATCGCGAACGAATTTACCTGCACAGGTTGACGACGTGCGAACCCGCGTTATCGAGCAGCCGCTTTTTGCCAAGCGCGGAGCGATTTCAGCGGAAGACAGCGCCACGCTGGAGAAATCAGTGGCGGCGCCGCAACTGGTGTACTCCGTTTCCGACGCGGAGATGGCGCGCGCGAAGGTGGCGCACACCGCGCACGTCGATGCTTTGATGAAGCAGGCTGGCGTACAAGGTGTCGGCATCGGCTCCAGCGTGGACTCCCCTGGGGAAGCGGTCCTGATGATTTTTACTATTCGCGGTGTTCCGCAAGATCCGATTCCAGCGGTGATCGATGGATTGCGCACTCGCGTACGCGAATCAAGCCGCTTCCGCGCCGGCTCTGTCGGCGCCGAGGTACAACGCGCTTGCAAACTTCCACCCGCCAAAGCCTCCACTAAAACAGCCGCAATCAAATCAGCAAGCGCATCGCCAACAACCAAACGCTGAGACTGTCGCCCATTGGGTGCTTGGCAACCGGATGCCCCAAGGCAATCTATTTTGGCTGAATATCCAGCGCTTTGTGGCAGGTTCACGTCGCGTGCTAGGCTACTTTTGTAAGTCACGGATAATTTTCGGAGGACCACATGGCACATGCAGCACAGTTTATGAAACTTGTAACAGCAGCTAGGGCCAAGGTTAAAGAAACCAACGTCGCTGACGTGAAACGGCGCATCGACGCCGGCGAAAACCTTACGCTCGTCGATGTACGCGAGGATAACGAATGGGCGCAAGGGCATTTGCCCGGCGCGTTACACCTGGGCAAAGGAATTATCGAGCGCGACATTGAACAGCGTGTGCCGCAGACCGACGCAAAGCTTGTTCTGTACTGCGGCGGCGGATTTCGCTCCGCGCTCGTGGCGGAGAGCCTCCAGAAAATGGGCTACACCAACGTGGAATCGATGGATGGTGGCTGGAAAGGCTGGCGCGACGCGGGCCTTCCGACGGAGAAGGGCTGAGTTTTGGGCCGCGACTGGTCCAGGTCGTCGGATTTGACCAATCAATTTCACCTTTCTCGACACACTACAGTGAATCCTGTATGGGGCCATACGGCTCGACTGCATATGATGGGCGCGTTCCCAGTTTAAGACATGCGTGTGGCTATGCCAGCGTCGCCTAGCGATGGTGTGAGTCGTCAGCGCTTAAGTGACTCGCCAGCCGAACCGTGACCGAGGACGAGCACGAATGCGCATTCTCGTAGTGGATGACCACGAAGTGGTACGGCGAGGCATTTGCTCGGTGCTCGCCACGGAATCTTCATTAACTCTTTGCGGTGAAGCGGTTGACGGCAAAGACGCGGTAGAAAAAGCCAAGGTCCTCCGCCCGGACATCATCGTCATGGACGTCACCATGCCGCAGATGAATGGGCTGGATGCCACGCGCGCGATCAAGCGCCTCCTCCCCGACACAGAAATCGTCATCGTCAGCCAGCATGAGGCGCCCGAAATGGTTCGCCAGGCCTTCAACGCCGGGGCCCGCGCTTACGTAGTGAAATCCACGGTTGCCAAGGAATTACTCGCCGCCATTGCCAAGGTCAATAAAGGCGAACCCTTCGTCAAGGCCGCTCAAACGGTCGACACGAGTCGAAGTCTGGATCCGACCGCGGTTCTGCAACGTAGCGCGGCCTTCGAAAAAGCTCTACGCGTAAGCGAGGAAAGATTCCGCTCGGCCATGACCAATATGGCCGAGGGGTTGGTAATGCTCGATGCGCAAGGGCGGATCACTTACATGAATCCCGCCGCTGAAACACTGTTCGGATGGACCTCTGCCGAACTCCTTGGCAAAGAAATACACCAAACAACACATTACAAATTCCCGGACGGTTCGCCCTACACGACGACGAACTGTCCTCTTCTTCAAGTACTGCGCAGCGGGGCAGCAGTTCGAGAGCAGGAAGATTTATTCATTCGAAAAGACGGCAGTTTCTTGCCGGTGGTGTTCAGCGCTTCCCCGGTTAAGACGGACGGCGCCACTGGCGGCATGGTTGTTTGCTTTCGCGATGACGCCAAGCGGCGCCAAGCGGAAGAGGCGCTGCGGCAAAGCGAGCGAATCTACCGCGGCATCGGCGAGTCCATCGATTATGGTGTCTGGATTTGCGATGAGCACGGGCGAAACGTCTACGCCAGCCCTTCGTTTCTTCAGCTTATCGGTCTCACCCAACAGCAATGTTCTGAATTTGACTGGGCTCATGCAATGCACCCAGAAGAAGTAAGCGCCACGAGAGAGGCGTGGCAGAAATGCGTGCGCAACGGCACCAACTGGGAACGCGAACATCGCTTTCGCACAGCGGATGGCCATTGGCATCACATTCTCTCTCGCGGCGTACCCATCCGGGACAGCCAGGGGAAAATACTTTATTGGGCGGGAATCAATCTCGACATTCAACATCGCAAAGAAGCGGAGCGCCAGCTTCAACAATTGGTGCAAACCTTGGAATCGCGAGTTTCCGAACGCACCCTGGAACTGGAAAATGCCACCACCAAACTGCGGGAGCTTACCGGAAAATTATTGCAAACGCAGGATGAAGAACGCCGGCGTATTGCCCGCGAATTGCACGACGGAGCAGGTCAGCTGGTCGTGGCCATGAGCATGAATCTGAACAGTATCGTAAACGAAAAAGAAAAACTAAGCGTGCAAGCCCGGCAAAATCTGGAACAGAATCAGGCATTGATCGAACAGGCCTCCCGCGAGATTCGCACCATGTCGCACTTGCTGCATCCGCCGCTCCTGGACGAGGTGGGCCTGGATTCGGCGCTGCGATGGTACATAGACGGTTTCTCCGAACGCAGCAAGATTACTGTGGAGACGAAGTTGGCTAGCGGTTTCACCGAAGACCTGCCGCGCGATATGGCGCTGTCGGTTTTCCGCATCGTTCAGGAATCGCTCACCAATATTCACCGTCACTCCGAGAGTCCCACAGCGCTGGTGCAGATCGATCGTTCCCCCAGCGAAATCACGCTGGTAATCGAAGACAAGGGCAAAGGCGTACCTGCCCAAATCCAATCGAAAATCTCGTCTGGAGAACTTACCGGTGTCGGACTACGTGGCATGCGCGAAAGGGTTCGCCAGTTTGGCGGGCATTTAGACGTGCGCTTGAACGGCCACGGCACGCGGGTCATGGCTGTTTTGCCGATCCCCAACGCGCCGGATGAAGAAGACAAAAACACCCGGTCACTCCGATAACGCCACGCCTCACCGCTGAACGCGGACAGCAGCGAACTACCACTATTCTGTTGATGATGAATAATGATGAATAGAACAGGAATTTTGGCTGGGGCGGAAGGATTCGAACCTTCACCGTCCTCATTAACAGTGAGGTGTCCTACCAGTTGGACCACGCCCCAATTCTTTTTCATCTTAACATGCAGGCGCGGACTTACTGTACGCGTGTGACCGTCGGGAGTTTCTGCCGGTCGCCCAAATCCAGGGCTCGGGCTGTTA
>DATHGV010000414.1:0-11876 GCA_035490135.1 Candidatus Methylomirabilota bacterium | reverse complement strand
CTTACATGCAATGCAGATGCCACACTGCGCCAGACCTGTGCTAGTGTACTTTTCCAGTCGCCAGAGGAAGAACGGATGCCCCGGCCAAAAATTCTCGCCACCAGACCACTCTTCGAGGAAGCACGGCGCATCCTGCAAGAAAAATGCCAGGTGGAATATTGGTCTGAGCCACAACGCATCCCACGAGAACAATTACTCGCACGCGCACAGGACAAGCAAGGTTTGGTGTGCCTGCTGACAGAGCGCATAGACGAACCTTTTTTGCGTGCAGCGCCGCAACTGCGCATCGTCGCAAACGTGGCTGTGGGTTTTGACAATATTGATGTGCCGGCTTGCACCAAGCGCGGCGTGGCCGCGACCAATACTCCCGGCGTGCTTGATGAAACCACCGCCGACTTTGCATGGACATTAATGATGGCCGTTGCGCGCCGTCTCGGTGAAGGCGAAGCCCTTGCGCGCTCCGGCAAATGGACAGGTTGGGACCTGGATCAACTGGTAGGCGCCGACGTGTGGGGAAAAACGTTGGGCCTCGTCGGCTTCGGCCGCATCGGGCGCGCCATGGCTCGTAGAGCGAGCGGATTCAAAATGAAAGTGCTGTATACCGATGTCGCGCGCGTGTCCGAAGAAATCGAGAAGGAACTAAACGCTGATTACCGCGACATGGATACCTTACTGTCGCAATCTGATTTTATCAGCGTGCACGTGCCGCTGCTGCCACAAACCCAAGGATTATTCACCACCGCAAAATTTACGCGCATGAAGCCGAGCGCCTATTTCATCAATACGGCGCGTGGTTCCGTGGTCGATGAAGCGGCGCTGGTGCACGCCCTGGAGACCAAAAAAATTGCCGGAGCGGCTTTGGACGTTTACGAAGAAGAGCCCTTCATCCATGCCGGACTGAAACGCCCGAATGTGGTGCTCGCTCCGCACCTCGCCTCCGCGTCGCTGGAGACACGCACCAAGATGGCGTGCATCGCGGCAACCAACGTGCGAGATTTTTTTGATGGAAAGCGCCCCGCGAATATTTTGAATCCCGAAGTTTTGAAAACTACCGAGTGACCTGGTAATCCACATGGCGGATTTGAAGCAACTTGCCCGCCGTATCTTCCACGAAACTTTGGCGGCCATCGACATTCCGCTCACCATGCAACGGAAATTGCTGCGTGAAGGATCGCTACTGCATTGCGCCGAGACAGCCATCGATCTGTCGCATTTTAAGACAATACGCGTGGTGGCTATCGGAAAGGCTGCTCACGCCATGTTGGACGGCCTAAGAACTTCTTTGCCGCGCGACGTTTCCTTCGCCGGCATTGCTTCAGCCCCGGTTAATCCGGCACACGCGCAGCCTGCCATTCAATATTTCATTGGCGGACACCCCATCCCCAATGAAGACAGCTGGAATGCGGCGAAAGCCATCCTGGAAATGTTAGCGGCTTGCGACAGCCAGACGCTGGTTTTCTTTCTGTTGTCGGGCGGAGGCTCGGCCCTCGTTGAATTGCCGCTCGACCCGCTGCTTACTTTGGCGGACATGCAACAAATACACCGTGTATTGATCGGTTGCGGCGCTCCCATCGAGGCCATCAACACTGTGCGCAAGCATATTTCCGCAGTAAAAGGCGGCCGCTTAGCCACCGCGGCGAATCGCGCTACCAAAATAACACTGGCAGTTAGCGACGTTCCCGCCGGAAAAGAATGGGCGCTGGCAAGTGGCCCCACTTTGCCCGACCCAACCACGTGGTCTGACACGGGTAAAATTCTGGACGAATATGCTCTGCGTGATAAATTCCCAGACGCGTTTCATCGTTGGGTTGCGAGAGGCGCTCCACCAGAAACCCCCAAAGTCGGTGATCCAGCTTTTAAGAACGCACACTTTTCGATCTTGTTGGGACTCGATAATCTTTTTCACCCCGCGCATGGCGCGGCTGAAGGTGCCGGCTGCATAACCTGTTGCGATAACGTCACCGATGACTGGCCCGTCGAGCGCGCTGCGGAATATCTGCTGGCGCAACTCCAAGAATTGCACAGCAATAATCCTACGCGACGCGTGGCGGTGATCGCCGATGGCGAAGTGAGTTCACCAATACGCGGAAACGGAATCGGCGGCAGAAATACCGCGTTCGTGCTTTCTTGTGTCGAGAAAATAGCGGGCAAGAATATCGCCGTGCTTAGCGCCGGAACGGACGGCATCGATGGAAACAGCCCCGCTGCCGGCGCGGTTGCGGACGGCGAAACATTGGCTCGCGCACAGGCCGTCGGCCTCAACCCACGCCACGCGTTCGACCGCAGCGACGCGTGCACATTTTTCAACCGCTTGGACGATGCGATCATTACCGGCCCGACCGGAAACAATTTGCGCGATTTGCGCGTCTTGATCGCCGCGCCCGACCCGGAATCTTCGCCTGCGGAAATTTAACCTCAAAATTCTGACGACAAAATCTGCGTTAATGTTTTTCCGTCGGAAGCCGCGTTTCGATGGTCTTTAGACGTTCGTTCATCTCCTGCATAAGATGCTCAAGTTTATCAAGACGCTCATCGACCACGGACATGTTCCTGTTGCCGCCGGGATTGCTGTCAGCCGACGCTTCGTCATCATCATCGTCGGCGCCCGCCGTGCCATGGCCGTCTCGTTTTTCTTTCGCAGGCCGCTTCAAGTGCGCGATTTGCTCTTTGATCATTGGAGCAAACTCGATACTCAGGTCATCGCTTTTGAGCAAATGTTCCAGAGCGGGAATCGCTGAAGCATCTCCGCGCGCGCCCAGCGCGGACACCGCGGCCATTCGAACCCCGAAGTGTGGCTCGGGCAAATAGGACGCAATCTGCGTGGTAATTTCCTTGTTATCTTTTTGCAGCCGCGCCAGGCTGAAAATAGCCGCTTCTCGTGTCTCCATCGGTTTCCCGGGAACGACCCACTCGCGAAGAACCGGAACAGCTTTCTCGTCACCCAAGGAGCCCAGCGAACGCAAGGCTGCATTACGTAGAAAATCGTCCGGAGAATCCGCGACGATCGCTGAATTTAGGATTGCAAACGCGTTTGGAGCTTTTAATTTTCCGAGCGCTTGCAGCGCCGCAGCCCGCGCGCGATACGAAGTATCCTGCTCCGCGACGTTTTGTAGTCTCGCGAGCACTTCTTTGTCATCTTTGAATTCCCCCAGGGCCGCCACCATGCGCGTCCGCAGCCACGGTTCTTTTGCAGGATCCAAAGCCGCAATTAATTTCTTGGCGGCAACCGG
Organism: Candidatus Methylomirabilota bacterium; assembly: GCA_035490135.1. Classification (GTDB taxonomy): domain Bacteria; phylum Acidobacteriota; class Terriglobia; order Acidiferrales; family UBA7541; genus Acidiferrum. The sequence goes on along the minus strand of DATHGV010000414.1, from coordinate 8,646 downwards.
CCCCCCAAGCTCGCCGAGACTTTCAGCAGCCACGGCTCGCACTCCCCAGGCTTTATCGTTACTCGCGGCGTCCGCCAGCGCCACAATCCCATCTTCGTTCTTCGCTTCAGGCTTACCATCCGAATGCCCCGCGTCTTCCTTCAGCGTGCGCAACGCCACAGCAGCATCCGCGCGATCTGAAAGATCAGCGGCATTCTTAAGCTGGTATAGCCATTCTTTTTTTTCCTTGTGAAATTCCGCCCTTTTCAGAATATTCCCGCCCTTATCAAACAAGACCATTAGCGGTTCGGAGCTGGCAGGAAACGAAAATGTTTCCGTCTGCTTCGACACCATGATGGGGTAAAGGTGCGCTCCGGCCGCAGTGGTAATTTCCACATCCACGGGAACGCGGAAAAGTCCGACACGTCCTTCGACTTTTTGCACTTGTTTCACCGTAACGGCAACTTGATGCTTGGTGTTGTCGTACGCGTAGCTGATATCGAACTTGGGCGCCCCGGCTCCGTACACCCACTGATTGAAGAATTGATCTACGCCCGTGTTTGTAGATTCTTCGACGGCCTTCACAAAATCAGCGGTAACCACATTTTTGCCGTGGTTAACCTCCAGATAATGTTTCAGAGCGCGATTGAAAGCCTCTTCGCCTAACTGGTGCCGCAACATATAAAGCACCCAACCGCCTTTGCCATAGGCGTTGCCATCGAATTCACTGGAATCGTCAAAATCGTAACGGACGATGGGCTTGCTATACAGATTTACCGAGGCAAACCAATGCCGCGCATCCGTCCACCGCTGATATTCGCTTTGATCTTTGGGAAAGTGGTTTTCTGTCCAAACGGTTTCCCCGAATGTTGCGAAGCCCTCGTTCAGCCAGATATTTCCCCAGTCTTTGCAGGTCACATAATCGCCGAACCATTGGTGCGTCAACTCGTGGGAGATCAAATCATCCTGGCCAGTCGCGTATTCAGCGGCCAATTTGGGGTTCACCAACGAGGAACTGGTATTCGTCGTCGCGCTGGAATTCTCCATCCCGCCCGCAACGAAATCGTCGACCATCACTTGCGCGTACTTTTCCCATGGATAATCGACACCATATTTTTTATTGAAAAGCTCGATCATCGCCGGCGTCCGAGAATAATTGATGGGCAAGCGATCACGCCGGCCTTTAGGCGCGTAGTAGGTCACCGGCAAACTGCGCAAACTGTCCTTCACTTCGTCAAATTCTCCGGCCACCACGGTGATCAGGTAGGTCGAGCTGGGAACCGATTCTCTCCACGTCCACGTTTTCATTTCGTTGGCAGCATTGGTCACGCCAATCAGCTTGCCATTGCCCACCGTCAGCCACGAAGCCGGCACGGTGAGCACTGTCTCGGTCGTTAACCGGTCATTCGGATAGTCATAGGTGGGTAGGTAGTAGCGCGTATCTTCCGATTCGCCCTGCGACCAGATCTGCGTTGGGCGATTCGGATATTCTTTATCCGGCAAAATAAAATACAGGCCCTTGGTAGGTCTTCCCTCGTAGCGAATATCAATCTCAAATTTGTCTCCCACCTTTCCAACAGCAACGGGAACGACCAATTTGTCCGCGGTAGTTTCAAATTTTGCCGGAGCCTTGTTTACCATCACGCTCTGGATCGTCAGCCCCACGGAATCAAACTCAATCTTCGAGGTGTCTTCCCGAAGAGTGGTTAGTGTATGAATGACCTCGCCAATTACCTTTTTCTGGTCCACGTCGAAGCGCAAAATAATCTTTGAATGCTGCAAGTCGTAATTGCGATTGCGCGCGTAGGGCTCGTCAGCCTGCAAGGACACGGTGGCGCTGAACACAATTATCACCGCGGCCATAAGCCGGCGCCAGCGGCCAAACTCCGGCTTTCGAACTCTGCTGAACTCCCCGATCATTGGGCCCTTTCCAGTTAGGCAATAAATTTAAGAAAAATTTTTAATTTTATGGACCGTGTGCGACGCATTACGAAGAGCAGCCACCGCCTCACGCAGTTGAGTGCACCGCACCAGCAGATAGTCCGTGTCGAACGTCGATATGGTAAATACGCTTACTCCCGAGGCGGCCAGCGGCTGCACCAGAGCAGCCAGCACTCCGACTTCAGAAAAATCAAATGGCCCGTGAACTTCCATAACACGCCAAGTCACTTCCGTTCGCAATCTCGCCGGAACCAAACCCGTCTCTGCAATGACAGAAAGTTCGTCCCCGGTCCGCGTAATCGAAAAGAATTGCCCTTGCGTGGCCCACTCCGGCACGGCGGCGTCAGGAGCAAGGCGGCAGATAGCGAACGTCTGAGACAACAGGGAAAGTTCAAAACTCCGCTTGGCCGCAGGCATTGAAGCTATAGCAGACTCCTGACAATTCCGCCGTCCACCGCGAGGGACACGCCATTCACGTAGCTGGCGCGCTCGGAAGCTAGAAACGTAACGACTGCGGCGAATTCTTCCGCCGTTCCGATTCGTCCAGCCGGAATTTGCCGCTCCCATCCGGAAAATACTTCTTCTGGCTTCGCGCCAGTGCGTCCCGAAATCGCGTTTGCAAGATCGCCCAAACGCTCTGTGCGCGTGTACCCGGGGCAAACGTTATTTACGGTGATGCCGTGCGCTCCGTACTCATTGGCCAACGTGCGCGCCAAACCTGTGACCGCCGAGCGAATCGAGTTCGAAAGCAACAGCCCATCGACGGGCTGTTTTACCGCGTAGGATGTGATGGTGATCAGCCGGCCCCATTTGTTTTTCTTCATGCGCGGCAAAGTTTCTCTGGCAAAGGACACGCAGCTCATCAAAAGCTGGTCTATAGCCGCTTGCCACTCCTCATTGCGAGTATCCTCAAATAACTTAGACGGCGGGCCGCCGGAATTGGTAACGCAAATATCGATTCGTTTAAACTGAGTTTCCACCGCGGAAACAAAAGCCGCGACTGCTTCAGCGTCAGTCACGTCCACAGTTTGCTGGAATACTTCACGTCCGCTTGCGCGCTGTATATTCGCCGCGGCGGATTGAAGATCGCTGGCGGTGCGGGCACAAATCGCCACATCCGCGCCCTCCATCGACAATTCCTTTGCCACCGCGAATCCCAATCCAGTGCTGGCGGCGGCCACGATGGCCACCCGGCCCTTCAATCCCAGATCCATTCGTGTCCCTCGAATTCATTGTCTCCCCTTCCAGATGTTGCATCAACACAACGAGCCCATCAGTTTTGTGCGCTGCGTAAGAAACACGATTTTGTCAGGCTGAATCGGAACCACTCTCCGGCGCATCTAACCTGCGTTATCATGATCAGGTCAGTCCTCACTGTTATGAACCGCGGGGTGTGAAATGAACGAGATTGCAACCTTTGGTGCCGGTTGTTTCTGGGGAGTAGAAGAGACGTTTCGACAGGTTCCCGGCGTAATTGACACCGCGGTGGGCTATTCCAATGGCCACACCGTCAACCCCACATATAAAGATGTCTGTACCGACGAAACCGGGCACGCCGAAGTCGTGCAAGTCACCTTTGATCCCGCGAAAGTGTCGTTCGAAGAGCTGCTCAATGTGTTTTGGAAGGCTCATGACCCCACCCAGGTAAATCGCCAGGGTCCAGACTTCGGCGCGCAATACCGCACAGCGATTTTTTTCCATTCACCAGAGCAGGAAGCCGCCGCGAAAAAATCCATGGCTGCCATAGCGGCAAGCGGAAGATTTAAGCGCCCCATTGCCACCGAAATTACCGCCGCCAGCCCATTCTATCGCGCCGAAGAATATCACCAGAAATATCTGCAAAAGCGCGGCGCGCCGTCCTGTCATTTTTAACGGGCGCAGCCAAAAGTATTACTCGCGGCAAAACTGTCGTGGGATAAGCGAGCCCATGGAAAACAATCCAGAACCGGTCAAAGAGATACTCGACGAGCTGTTTTCGTTGCTCGAATCGCTGGAAACGCAAACGCTGGCTCTGACGCAATTCTTGAAAGATCAAGGAATAGCCGCGGATGAAAAGCTGGCGCCTTACCTGGATCGCGCTGGAAACGCCAGCAGCGTGAAATGGCGCGCGGCTCGCGCAAGAATGCAGTATTTACTTTCGCCGGTTGCGAAAAAGACGGACGACCAAGAAAAAAACAAAAACAAAGAACCGGAAAAGCCCCAGACAGAAGTGCCAGCAACAGAAAAACAAGCAACAGAAAAGCAACCCACAGAAAAACCGTCAACCGGGCAGAACAAACCCGCAAGCCCGGACGCCACTCAAGATACAGCTCAAAATAAGAGCGCAAATTCCGACAAAGATCCAAAGCCCGCTACATCAAAACCCGCTGCGGACGACTCACAGGCACGGAACTCCGCCCCGAATGACGCGAAAAAATCCGATACTCGCTAAAAATCAAAAAGCAAATAATTCAACCCTATTAATAGTCCACGATTGCTAGCTCGATTTCTTCGGTCTGCATTATGCGCAATGCCTCGTCAGCCAAAAGCGCCTGCCAGACCTGATGCCCGGCGCTTTCCAAAACTTCCTTGCGCGATGCCATTCCCTCAGCATCATCATCCACACACAATATCTTGCTCATAATCAGCTACGTAAAGTCCAGCGTACGATACGATGCCAGCGCCGTGAAAACCACATAACCTGCATCAATTTAGATGCCGAAGCGTCTTTTACCGTTCAATCTCCATCGGTTCGCAATTCAAAAAAAAATTGCCCTGCACCGCAAATTTCATGAAACTATCCGGGGCCCTTTCTCGTTCGTCTAAGAGAACATCCCCGGGGGAGGTCAACTCGTTATGTGGAGTTTCCTTCAGGACCTGCGCTTCGCCTTCCGCCAATTCCGCAAAGCGCCGGGCTTTGCACTCACCGCCGTTCTGTCTCTAATGCTGGGTATCGGCGCGACCACTGCCATCTTCAGCGTGGTCTATGGCGTCCTCCTCGACCCCTACCCCTATAAGAATAACGACCGCATGGTTCACATCGAGCTCAACGACAAAGACGGTCGCGGGCCGCTGTTGTTAACGAATGGTGCCGGGTATTCCACCATTCGAAACGCCTCTTCCATCGAAGATGTCTTCTTTCAGCAAGGGGCGCAGCAAAATCTCACCGGCGACCAAATTCCTGTCTCCGTGAACGTCGGCCTCTATTCCCCTAACCTGTTCGAGTTCATGGGCGTCCCGCCGCTCCTCGGCCGCGAATTCTTTACCTCCGACGCACCCAACGGTAATCCCGCACCCGTCGCCGTGCTTAGCTATCTTTTCTGGCAGCACCAGTTCGGAGGCAGCCGCGAGGTCCTCAACAAATCGATTGAACTCGATCACAAGCTTTACACCATTATTGGTGTAGTGCCGCCGCGCTTCACCTGGGGCGACTCTGACGTCTACTTACCCGCAGCACCCACCGGCGCCCCTCACGACTACTGGCTTGCCTTCGTCCGCCTCAAGCCCGGCGTAAAATTTCCTGCCGCCGCATCAGAGTTCCAGGTCATCGCCGATGAATTCGCCAAAAACGACAAGGAATATCCGCAAAACCGTCGGGTTGCTATCGTTACGCTCAATGAACAAATCCTCGGCAAATTCGCAGGGACACTCGGTTTGCTCTTTGGTGCAGTTCTCACCCTTCTCATCATCGGTTGCGCAAATGTAAGCATTCTTCTTCTCGCTCGCGGGACCGCCCGCCAGCACGAGTTCGCCGTGCGTGCTTCTGTCGGCGCGGGCCGCAAACGCCTCGTACAACAGCTTCTCACTGAGTCCGTTGTGCTTTCCGTCACCGGCGCTCTACTCGGAGTCGTCGCCGCCTACAAGGGCGTGACCTGGATCGTCGCCGCGCTGCCCATCTTTTCTTTTCCACACGAAGCCGCCATCCATGTCAACGCCCCCGTCCTCATTTTCAGCGCCAGCGTTGCTATCCTTACCGGCATTCTCTTCGGTATCTCGCCCGCCTGGCAACTTTCCACTCCTCGAATAGGTGCGCTGGTCCAGGCTGGCAGCTCCAAACATACCGGCAGCGCCAGCAGCCGCAAAAGCCATCGCGTCCTGATCGCCGGCCAGGTCGCCCTCACCTTACTGCTGATCGCTTCCGCCGCCGCCGCGCTCAGAGCCTTCGAAGCGCGTCTGCACACCCCGCTCGGCTACGATCCAAAGAACGTTCTCTCACTCAACGTGGGCTTCCCCAAGGGCGCTAATCCCACCTGGGAAGGCCGCCTCAACGCGCAGGAAGCCGTGCGCAAAGTCATCGCGGAGGTTCCCGGCGTCCAAGACGCCAGCATCTCTACCACGTGGTTTCCGGGCTTAGGCGGCTTCAAAGGCAAAATCGAAATCCAGAGCCGGCCGCAGTTGGCCGACGCGCAAGCTATGCTCTGCGTCGTCAGCTCCCATGAATTTTCCACGCTGCACATTCCGCTTATCTCTGGTCGTACCTTTGACGAATCGGAGACCCTGCGCGCCGCGCACTTGGCTGTCGTTAATCAAGCCTTCGTTAAAGAATTTCTGGCGGACACGAATCCCATCGGCCAAGGCGTGCGCAGTCCGATGCTGAAAGCCGAATTTCCCGGATTATTACTGGCGCAAAAACCGGACGATTGGTTCCAAATCATCGGTGTGGTAGGTGACGCGCGCAACGACGGGCTCAATCGTCCCATCAAGCCCGCCGTCTTTTTCCCGTACAGTTTCCTTCTGCCCACTGACGTTTCGCTGCTGATCAAAACCACCACCAATCCTGACACCATGTTGAAGTCCTTCAAGGAACGTTTGCGCCAATATAATCCCGAGTTGGTCACCGGCCGCCTCAACCATACTTTGCTGTGGTGGCTTGATACTCAAGGCTGGGGCCAGGACCGCTTTATCGCCACGCTCTTCGCCATGTTTGCGATATTCGCTCTGGCCCTCGCCGCCACTGGGCTCTACAGCGTTGTTTCCTTCGCGGTCTCGCAGCGCACTCAGGAAGTCGGCATTCGGATGGCGCTTGGAGCGCCGCGCACCAGCATCGTGCGTTTAGTCCTCGCCTCCACGTCCATGACTCTCGGCGTCGGTCTGGCTCTCGGATTAATCTTCAGCGTCGCGCTGCATCGCGTGTTTTCGTCCTGGTCTGGTGGCAATTCCCGCGACCCCCTCACATTGATGGCGTCCTCTTTGATTCTCGTTTTCGTAGCGCTCATCGCGTGCCTCGTCCCGGCATGGCGCGCGGCGACGATCGACCCCATGAGCGCTCTGCGCACAGAATAACCTCTACGCCATTCGCGCTTACATGGCAGGGGTTAGTCACCGCGTAAATCGGCCGGCTTGGCAGATTTCTTGCTTTCCCGGGTACGAATGGTCGAAGGCGATGTACATACCACGCCGGTCGACTCGCGAACCATGAGCTCTGGTTCAACCACGATTTGTTCGCGGTAACCCTCGGTGCCGTGCAGGCGATTCAGCACGCATTGCGCGGCTATTCTTCCCATGTTGATCAATGGCTGACGTATGGTGGTGAGTCGCGGATTGTGGAAGCTCGCGGAGCGAATGTCGTCGAAACCGATGACAGAAACGTCGCCAGGTACGTTCACACCCAAGTCCTGTAGTGCGCGAATTGCGCCAATGGCCGAAATATCGTTGAAGCACACCACCGCGCTGAAATATTTGCCGGTCGAAAGCAACCGCTGAATCGCTGGATAGCCCAATTCCGGCGAAGTTGTGTCGCGATCAAGCTGCAATGTCAGGTCTGGGTCAACCTTGATTTTGATCTCTCGCGCCGCTTGCAGCAAGTGCTGCCAACGTTCGTCCGAATCAGAGCTGAACGGCTGGCCACGCATGAAGGCGATGTCGCGATGACCCAGCGAGTACAAGTGGCTCAGCGTGAGTTCCGCGGCGAAGCGATGATCCAGCAACACGTTCGTCACTCCGCTGATAGGTCGATGGCCGGCAACGGCAACCACTGGGATTGAATACGGATGCTCGAGCGCGGTGTCAATGGTGATCAAGGCTTCAGCGCCACGATTGATGAGCATTTGGCCGTACTCTTCAACCAAATTTTTGCGATGGCGATGATGGGCCGTGAAATAGAAATACCCAGCCTCAATCAGATGGTCCCCAATGCCACTCATCACCTGCGTGTGATAACCGTCTCCAAGTTCTGGAACCAGGATGCCGATCGTGAGCGTGCGACGATTGCGGAGCGAACGCGCCAGCAGGCTAGGCTGATAGTTAAGTTCTTTAGCTGCGGCTTTGATGCGATCGCGGGTGGCTTGGGGAATGTTTCGGCCGGGAACATCATTGAGCACCACGGAAACCGTCGCAGGATTCAAGCCCAAATGCTGGGCCAGCTTTTTCAAGCTGGTCGGTTTATTCGACGCTCCCATTAGGTTTGTGTTGGTCGCCGCCCCCGGCGAGCCGCCGGCAGCGACTGTCGCGGGGCCTTCCGAATTTTCCCCTTTTCGCATGCTAGCGCAAATGAGGACTGTTCACCAGAACGGTCACCACTGCAGGGTGGTCACGGAGTCTTCGTCTAGAGGCAGATCTACAACGTTATTTCCCGACATCACCGGCACGCTTTGTTTTGCGCTCTTGTTGCTGACCACCAGAACATGGCTGCCATCGGGGTTCTCACACGCTACGTGGTGAACCCCAATGACGTCTCCGTAAGAGGCAATCACCCGTGCGTTCCTCTGGATCACCTTTGAAAAATGCGTGAATGCCCAGTATTGCCCG
>DATHGV010000413.1:0-9624 GCA_035490135.1 Candidatus Methylomirabilota bacterium | reverse complement strand
TTGCAGCGAGGTAGCGTATTCAGCGCATGCGTCACGGGAGGCTTGATTGTGACCCACCGCCGCAAAATCTGCGGCTCGAACCGAGTGCTAATCCACGGTTTAGCCGTCCGCGTTAGCCATCCGTCGATTGCCGGTTGATCTAAGGAAGCTACGGTGGCCTGCCTGCACCATGCACCGCCAAGCCCCCAAAAAGGGGCTTGGCACCGACCATAATTTGTGGTACCATTTTGTCGCGTTTGATGCTCTTGTATCGCCTTTGGAACGTTGAAGAAAGCGGTCGCAAGGTCACACTTGCGGCCTTTTTTTGTGTACGGCCGAAGACGGCCAAGCTCTGTTGAGGGGCTCGGAAAGGCACCAAATAGCTCAATTTAGTAATGCTCAGCCGTAACCCGGCTGACAGAAAAGAGTAACGCAGTGAGTAAAGAACAAGGAACAGTGAAGTGGTTTAACGCCAGCAAGGGCTTCGGTTTCATCCAGCGCCAGAGTGGAGAAGATGTGTTCGTGCATTTCTCCGCGATTGTGGCTGATGGCTATAAGTCGTTGAATGACGGCCAAGCGGTTGAATTCGAGGTTACCAAGGGACCCAAGGGCCTGCAGGCCTCCAACGTCCAGCCCCTCTAATCCACTTCGCAAAATTACAATTACCAGCGGCGCGCTTCGGTGCGCCGCTTTTTTTTTGAGCGTCAGATTCCCCGCCGGTTCACCTTTAAACCCCAGCACTCTCTGTGCGTTCACACCGGACAAACGACCAAAGCACCATTGTAGTTTCCGCTACGTTAGCCTCGGCGGGCTATTGCCCTCAACCAATCCTCACGTGAACGTGGAGTGTGTAGACAGGTCGATACGTCCATCTGCAACTTGGGGCAACTAGATATGGCGAAACTCAATCGCGCAGAACTTGACCAGCTCGAACGACGTGAACTCCACCTAACCATTCTCTCGGCAGTCTTTGTGTTGGTGCTCGCCACCGGCCTGGCATTCTTCATGTATCCGCTGGTCTTCGACCACCCCGAAGGCAACAAGTGGATTTTGCGCGTGGCCTATTTTGGTTTTTGCGGCTTAACGCTGCTCTTCATCGGCTACCTCATTGACCGCCAGGGCATGGTCCGCAAATTAAAACTGCAATTGCTGGAGGAACTGGAGCGCAACATTGAAATCAGCCACCAGGCCAGCGTGGACATGCTGCAATCTATGCCCGACATCAACCACTTCTGGGACCGCCTGACCATGGAATTTCGCCGCGCGGTGGCTACCCAGAAAACGCTATCGCTCCTGATGATAAAAGCCAAACCTGCGGCGAACGCGGGGGCGCCCGGCGACGAATCCGCGGCCTTTGGTGACGCCGCGAAAGCCATGGCGAAGAAGCTGAGACCCACCGATTCGATCTACCGCCTGGGAACGGATCTCTTTGGCGTAGTTCTCCCCGAAACCGATCCTGACAATGCCCAACGCGTGGCCTTCCGGTTACAGGAATCCTTGCAGTTCGTGCGTGCGAAGTTTGGCGGCACTTACGACATCAATTGCCACAACTATCCTGAGCAGGTTCAAAGCGCGCATGAAATGGAAGACATCGTGAAATCTTTACTGCCCGATGAAATGGGGTGGGAAGTACCAGTAGCGCCAGCAACTCGTTAACCAGCGCTGCACGCTCAGCGATTAATTTTTAGCAGGACAGTTTCTCCTCGGAAATTACTTCAACGCCTGTTCCAGATCCGCGATTAAATCTTCCGCATCTTCCACGCCAATGGACACGCGCACCGTGCCAGGACTTACGCCGGCACGCCGCAATTCTTCCCCGCTCATGTTGTAGTGCGAAGTGTAGAGCGGTAACGCCACCAACGATTCCACGCCGCCAAGACTGACCGCCAGCAGAAAGAGTTTCACGGAATCGCCAAAGCGCCGCGCCGCCGCAAGACCGCCCTTCAAATCGAAAGCCAGCATGGAGCCAAATCCGCGCATCTGTTTTTTTGCGATGGCGTGATCGGCGTGCGATTTCAGTCCCGGATAGTGGACTGCCGCAACCTTAGGATGCGCCTCGAGGAATTTCGCCACTGCCATGGCGTTTTCACACTGGCGCTGCACCCGCAGACCGAGGGTCTTCATGCCGCGAATCAGCAAAAACGCCGCTTCGGGATCCATGGAGCCGCCCAGAGAAATCACCATGTGCTGGATGCGATGCATCCATTCCGCGCTCCCGGCAACAGCGCCGGCGATGATGTCAGAATGCCCGGCTAGCGCCTTGGTGGCGCTGTGCACCACCATGTCATACCCCATGGAGATGGGATTCTGAAGTATGGGGGTGGCAAAAGTGTTGTCGATAATGGAAACCAGTTTGTGTTTTTTCGCGAAAGCCACCGCCTTGTGCAGATCCACGAGACGCAGCATGGGATTGGTGGGCGTCTCCACATACAACACTTTAGTTTTGGACGATAATTTCTCTTCCATCCCGGCCAAATCGGTTTCCACATGGTGAACTTTAATGCCCATGCCCGGGAAAATATCGCGCATCAGCCGGTAACTCCCGCCGTAGAGCTGCGCGGTGGAGATAAGTTCATCTCCCGCTTTTAGCGTGCTGAGCAACACGCTCGAAATGGCGGCCATTCCTGACGCGGTAACCACAGCAGCTTCGGCCCCTTCGAGCGCCGCGATTTTCCCCTGCGCCACGGTGAGAGTGGGATTGCCATATCGCGTGTAGATGTACGCTTTGCTCTTGCCTTCGGCCCACAGCTTCATTTCTTCCGTGGAAGAAAATGTGAACGTAGAGCTTCGGCAAATCTCAGTTCCGACCGGAGCACCGACTCCGTGCTTGTTCAGTTCCCCAGCGTGAACCGAACGCGTCTGCGGGCCCCACTTCTGCGTGCTTAAATTTTTCATGGTGCTGGAATTGTTGGCCTTCGCGCCATTCCCGGCAAGCACCATTTTGGCGCCCCGCGGGAGGGTGTAAGGTTAGTTTCAAACCTTCACGAGCTAGCCTCTGCAGCGGAACATAGACCCACTCTTGTAAGTGCGGAGCAGCGCAAGCAGGTCCTTACCGTAGTTAAACAACTTCCAGAGACTGCTTTCGATTGGGGCCAGGCGCTGGCTTACGAAGAGAGCCCTCTAGACGTGACCATTAAACAACTGAAGGAGGCAAATAATCCTGCGCAATAGTTTCAGGAGTTGATGGGCAGGCCAGCACCAGCGAATTTCTCGGTGCCCAGCCCATCCGATACGGCGGCATTTCATAAATTGATGAAGGCCGCGGAAGAAGCTCTGCGCGAGTCGCCTGACACGGCCCAACCGTGGCTGCAATCCCAGGAGCAGGATGTGCAAGGGCTCCATCCCTTTTATCGCGAGGTCACGCCGTCCTTCACAAGAATCAACCAGTCGCGGAAGCCGGTGCTCGAAGCACGCCAGCGGTTGCTGTCTGCACTGAATTCCAAATAAAATTGCCTGCAGCTCAGCAGTTTTGCTTCACGACTAGGCCTCTTCGTCGGCGTGTTGGTCGGCGTGAGGTTTGTGCGTGGCGATTACTTTTTCAGCCAGCTCATTGGGGACGTAGTCGTAGTGGGAAAATTCCATCGTGTAGGTGGCGCGTCCCTGCGTTTTGGAGATGAGGTCATTGGCGTAGGTCAACATTTCAGCGAACGGCACCTGGGCCTTGATCACCACGTTGTGGCCTCGAAGATCGCTGCCCGCGATGCGGCCGCGACGCGAGCTCAGGTCGCCCATTAAGTCGCCCGAGTATTGGTCGGGCGCGTAGACCTCCACGTGCATAATGGGCTCAAGCAGCGCGGGCTTGGCGGCTTTCATGGCTTCTTTGAAGGCCAGCGAACCAGCAATTTTGAAGGCCATGTCGCTCGAATCCACGTCGTGGTATTTGCCATCGTAGAGGCTCACGCGAAAATCGACCACTGGGAATCCTGCCAGGTACCCGCGTGCGGCAGCGTCGCGAATCCCCTTTTCCACGGAGGGGATCCAGTTTTTCGGGATCGAGCCGCCAAAAATATCGTCGACGAACTCGATACCTTTGCCGCGTTCGGCCGGCTCCATCTTGATGCGGCAGACCCCGAACTGCCCGTGGCCGCCCGACTGCTTTTTGTGTTTCCCTTCCGCGTCGGCTCTCCCGCGGATCGTTTCGCGGTAAGCGACTTTGGGTGGCTTCAGAGTCAGGTCCACGTGATAGCGTTTGTGCAGCTTAGCGACCACCACTTCGATGTGCTGCTGCCCAGAACCGGAAAGTAAGAATTCCTTCGTCTGCGGGTCGCGGGAGAAATGCAGGGCGGCATCTTCCTCCAGAATTCTGTGAATCGCCACACCGATCTTGTCTTCGTCGGCGCGAGTCTTAGGCTCAATCGCAAACGTGATGGAAGGTTCGGGAATCGGCGCGCGTTTATAAAAAATGGGATTGGACTTATCACCAAGCGTCTCGCCAGTAGCGGTTTCTTTCAATTTCGCGATCGCGCCGATATCGCCGGCATGAAGTTCTTGCACTTCCATGAGTTGTTTTCCCTGAACAATTTGAGTGTGCTGAAAGCGTTCCGGCACGCTGCGGTTGTAATTCATCAGCGTGGCGTCATTTTTCAGCACGCCGCTCATCACCTTGAAATAATTGATGCGGCCGGCGAAAGGATCGGCCAGCGTTTTGAACACAAATACGGAAAGCGGCTGGGCATCATCGAATTTGCGCGGCATCGCTTCGCCTTTGCCCGTCGGCTCCTTGTAGGCCACGATGGAATGCTCATCGGGATGCGGGAAAACATCGGCGATGAAGGACAGCAGGCTGACGCTGCCAATGTTATGTAGCGCCGAGGTCATTAGCACCGGAATGATTTTCTCTCCCACGATTGCACGCCGTAGTCCGGCGAAAAGATCGGGCAACGGAAGGGTGCCTTCGTTGAAAAATTCTTCCATCAGCGCGTCGTCGCCCTCGGCGACCATTTCGACCAATTTCTCGTGCGCCTCCTTGGCATCATCCGCGAGCGCTGCGGGAATCTCTTCGATGGTAACTTTTCCGTCGCTATCCGGCTGGTAGAAATGAGCCTTCATGGCCACCAGATCAATCACGCCGCGGAAAGCTCGCTCGTGGCCGATGGGCAGTTGCAGCGCGACCACATTGCGGCCAAAAACCTGTTCCAGCGATTCCATGGAGCGTTCAAAGCTGGCCAGGTCGCGATCCATTCCGGTGAGTACGAACGCGCGCGGAATGTCATACTCCACGCAATAATCCCAAACTTTTTCGGTGGTAACCTGCGTTCCGACGTGCGCGTCCACGGTAATCAGCGCGGCGTCCGCGGCGATCAGCGACGCCTTCGACTCGGTGATGAACGTGGAGTAACCGGGTAAATCGAGAAAATTGATCTTAACTTTGCTGCCGGGGTCATGGCTGGCGGGATCCGCGGTGGCGGGCCATTCGGCGTGCGCGATCGCCGTTTGAATGGAAAGTTTGCGCGATATTTCTTCTTCGTCCCAGTCGGTGGTGGTGCTTCCCTCCGCAGCTTTTCCCCAGCGCGGCGTCGCGCCCGCGGTGAAGAGCAACGACGACACCAGCTGCGTCTTACCGGTGCCGCCGTGGCCGACAATGCCAACGTTGCGAATGTCCTTGGTGAGATAGCTTTTCATGTAGACCTCCATCGTGCGAGGTCCGTGCTCGATGAAAAGGGCGCGGGCCTGCGCCTCGGGCGAGTTAAATACTCTGAAAAGCGCGGCCCTTGGTCTGTCGCTCTTTTTGCTTTACACCAGCAGGGCGAAGAACTAATTAATCTATGGTCTGCTCTTCAGGCGATTGACCGCCCCTGGCAGCCAATCGGGCGGATGCTAGCACACCGCATTGTGTGGCCGCAATTGTTAGCAGCGAAAAAACCTGGCCTCCATTTGATCGCAGCTAAATTGAAATGAGTGTAGCTTTTACGGTGACGACGCCATCCCTCAAAACGGTGATCGAACGCTGCCAGTCCGCGTGATGTGGAGACTTTAGAGTCAGCGTGTGCGCGCCTTCGCTGAGGCGAAGCGTCGCCGGGCAACTGCCGACAAATTTGTCGTCCACAAAAATTTCCGCACCGTCGGGATCCGAAGCGATCTCGGTGATTCCAAAACCAGGGGCGCTTTGCGCACTCGCAGCGGTGTTTATCATCGAACTGCCGGAAGGCAATTTTGCATTCGCGGAAGCCGCAATGCCTTCGTTTGATTTGGGGCCCGTCGGATAGAAACGGTGCAGAACTTCCAACAAATCCGAAGCGCTAAGTGCAAAGCCGATCCCGGCGACATTTTTCTTGATCAATTTTTGGGAATTAATGCCAATCACTTCGCCGCGGGAATTGAGCAGCGGCCCGCCGCTGTTGCCGGGGTTGATGGGCGCATCGGTTTGAATCCAGGTGCCAGGTCCGGCAGCGTCGAAGCGCCCAATGGCGCTGACGATTCCTTTGGTAACACGGAAAAGCATCGCGTCACCGGGATTGCCGATGGCCAGCACGCTTTCTCCCTGGCGCACCGCGGCGGCCTCGGCAAGGGGAAAATGACGGAAGCCGTCGCCAGGTGTTTTTGCCAAAGCAATATCAAGATCTGGATCGACATACACGATCTTGGCTTCCAGTTGAGTGCCACCCCGCGAAGTACGGGCCGATGAGGTTAGCTCACTGTTTCGTCGGGAATTCTGCCGCTGGTTGAAAGCCGTCGCACGACAGAACAGGTAAGCGGGGATACTTTGGAAATCGTGGATTCGTCCGCGACAGTTCGCAGAGCATAAAGGTTGAGCCTCGTGCAGACTCGATCCGGCGGGCATGGACGCACAGCGAGCACAACCCCGCGATAGGATCGCGCTCCAGGGCCTCGGCAGGATCATTCACCGCTAAAGAATAACGCTGCGAATTGAGCGCGACTACTCTACAAACAACCTAATTGTCTGAAGGCGGTTTGTCGGAACTCGCTGGCGGCGTGGCATCCGGTGAATCGGCTGGCGCGTCGGCCGGAGGCGCTGCCGGAGCAACGGGCTTGCCGAAGTGGGACTGATCTATTTCTGGATTAACTTCAATTTTGTCCGCGATAATTTTTTGAGCTTGGCCCGTGCCCGGCGCGTCGGAATCGATCTCAAAAGCGAATTGTAGACCGTCCACTTCACGATAATCGTGGAACACCGATTCCCACGGCACATCCTTATCGCCAACCTTGCGAGTGCCTTCCCATTTGATCAACCGGAATGTGTCGGCATCGAAGAAATAGTTGCGCATGTCGCCTTTTTTATTGGTGAGTTTCAAGCGATATGCAGGTTTGCCGTCGACGTCTTCTTTACCTACCAGAGCGATCAGATTGCCTTTTTGTTTGTAATCGACCAGCGGGCCATCAAAGTCGGATTCGTCAGAGATATTGCTGATGTCCTCGGCGGACATCGGGGTCACCGCTTTATTCTCTATAAATGGATTGAGAATCCAACCGCTGGACTTGCCATCGTAACTACGCACCAACGTTTGGCCTTGCACGGTAACTTCAATATGCATTTTTCCAGGCCGCTCCAGCTCCACAAGAAATGGCCCGTCAGCGCCTGGGCCAAAATTGATGGTTCCAGAGATCCGTTGCGAGTGCACGGCTTTGATTCTGGATACTCCTCCGCGCGCGGCCAGCACCTTGGTAACAATTTCGTCGGCGGTCTGCGCTGCCGCGGACACTGGAAGAAATAAAACAACAGCGATCCAAAATAATTTAATTTTCATAACGGCCGAACCCATTTTTCTCCAGAGATAATGGTATGGGCAGGGGCTGCGAAGGTCAATTTACGGTTGGGTTCTGGACCACAATCGGAGCTGGCTGATTAGGTCTTCGCTTTTTCCAAAGCGGCTGTGAGCGCCGGCATAATCTCGAAGATATCACCGACGATGCCGTAATCGGCAATCTCAAAAATCGGCGCATTCTGATCTTTGTTGATGGCCACGATAGTGCGCGCGCCTTTCATGCCCACTACGTGCTGAATCGCGCCGCTGATGCCCAGCGCCAGATAGAGCTTGGGAGCCACGGTCTGGCCCGAACTGCCGATCTGGCGTTCCATGGGCAGCCAGCCTTCATCGCAAATCGGACGGGACGCGGCCATTTCTCCACCAATCGCTTTGGCCAGCGCTTCCGCTTGAGGGATATTTTCCGGCGCTTTAATACCCCGCCCGATGGAGACAATCACGGGAGCTTGCGTTAGATCCACCGAGGACTTGGCTTCCTTGAACAGTTCCAACGGCTTGGTTCGAATCTGTTCAGCTTTCAATTCCACGGCAATTTTATTTATCGGTGCCTTGCCGCTGGGATGCGCTTTTAACAAATCCGCGCGAAACGCGCCGGACTGAAATGAAGCGAACCACGGAGCTGCGCCTTGAAAGGTGACATCCGCCGCCGTTTTTCCTTGAAACATTTGCCGCACAAAAACAACTTTGTCGCCTTCTTTGTGAAACCCGACACAATCCGCAATCATCCCTTTGCCCATCATGGCCGCAAGCTTGGGAGCGAAATCGCGCACCTGATAGGTATGCGGAAACAAAACAAGATCCGGTTTTGACGAGGCGATGACCTGCGACAGCGCGAGAGAATATCCGTCCGGCGTGTAGGCTTCCAGCAAATCATGCTCCACCAGCAAAACTTCCGCGATATTTTTGCCCGCCAGGTCGTCTGCGAAATTCCCGACGTCTTTTCCAATCACCAGCGCGCTGATGGCGCTGCCGGTATCGGCGGCTATCTGCTGCGCGGCCACCAGCGTTTCAAAGCTGGTGTTATTCCATTTGCCTTGGCGCTGCTCGGTAATAACTAGGATTTTCATTTACGGTCTCGATCCTTCAGCACGCCGCAAATCATTAAATGACACGGGCATCGAATTTCAATTTCTCGACCAGCTTGGTGGCCATTTCCGCCGGCGTACCGGTTAGAAATTCGGTCTTCTTGGTTTTGGTAGGCACATAAATCTTCTCGATCTTCTGCGTAACCTCAGACTTCACGCCCAGCGATTCACGCGTGATCGAGACAATCTCCTTTTTCTTCGCCGCCATGATGCCTTTGAGAGTGGCGTAGCGTACCTTGTTAATACCCGACTGGATGGAAAGCACCGCCGGTAACGGGCATTCAATGTGTTGAAACCACCCGGCCTCCAGTTCCCGTTTCAGCCGCATCTTCTTTTCCTGTACTTCAATTTGCATAATGATCGTGGCGTGCGGGAGGTCCAGCAGCGAAGCCACAAGCACGCCTGTCTGTCCAAAACCGTGATCATCGCTTTGCAGACCAGTCAAAATTAAATCGGCATTTTCTTTGCGCAAAGCTTCCGCAAGCATGCGCGCGGAGCTTAGCGGATCGAGTTGAGCGAACTGATCGTCGGAAATGTGAATGCCGCGGTCGGCCCCCTTGGCCAAAGCTTCTTTGATCGTTTGCTTCACGCGTTCCGGGCCCATGGAAATCGCGATCACTTCGCCGCCATGCTTTTCCTTCAAACGCAAAGCTTCTTCAAGCGCGAAGCTGTCCGGCTCGTTCATCTCGAATCCGATATCGGATTCCTTGATCCAGTTGCCGGCGATGGACAGCGGCGCATCCTTGGCGGGAACCTGCTTGATGCAAACAATAATTTTCACGATATTTTTCCTGGCAAAAACGGCGCAGCAGCGTCTATTTCCCGCTCCAGCGCTT
>DATHGV010000412.1:0-6737 GCA_035490135.1 Candidatus Methylomirabilota bacterium | reverse complement strand
AGCTCGAATTTCTCGACGATGCTGGGCACGCGCTCTTTGTCGATGACGCTGACAAGTTCAACACTCTGCTCGATGCGTTCCTGATGAGCCTGAAGCAGTGGCTCGCGTAATAGGAAACTGACCCACCGCCAGACTTTTACCTCGCTGTTAGAGTTCTTTCACGCGGCGCTCAAGCTCTCGCGCGATCTCGTTTGCGTCCTGATCCGGGGGAAAGCAAACCGGCTGCCCAATCACCACTTTGACGTGCCCTGGGCGCGCCAAGATGCGATTTTGTTGCTTAAGATCGTACAGTCCTGTAAGACGCACCGGGACGACCGGGATGTTCAGTCGTTTTGCCAGCAGCCCGATGCCAGACTGAAATGCCAGCATGTTTCCGTCTACCGTCGTCTGTCCCTCTGGAAACACCAAAATATTCCAGCCACGATCTGCAAGATCTCCGGTAAATGAGAAACTCTTGAGGAAGCCAGATTGTTGCGGCAACGGAAATACATTGAAAAGCGACAACGCCAGAAAATAATCGAGGCGTTCGTGAAGGCGTCCGAATAGGTTCATCTCTTTGGGCGGACGCCGCATTCGCGCCAATCGCTCACCGCCCATAGCAGTAGCCAGGCGGTTCCGAAAACGCGCGGGTAGGGCGGGAAGAATCCAGGCGATATCCACGTAGGTCACATGGTTGGAGATAACTAAAACAGGCCCGTGAACTCCGCGCAGATTCTCGCGGCCCCGCACGCGAGGCGCGGCAAGAAAATAGGTCGCGGGCCAAGCCAACAGATAATAGACAACCAAACGAATAGCCGTCACAAGTTTGCGTTGCGGCCAGCGCGGATAGACATGCTCAACGGACGCAGCGCGAGTTTCGGTGAGAAGTTTTTCCAGCTGAGCGATGCTTCCCGATTCACTGAATTGTACATCGTTGAGCTCAGTCTGATAGCGGTCTTCAAGAGCGCTCATCAACTCGACACGATCGAGCGAAGTCAGTTTTAAATCTGCCTCAAGGCCAGCTTTTCGCGAGCCGGGGCTGACGGGGCGTCCGGTAATTTGGGTGATCAACGCGGCCAGTGTGCTATCGCCATCCTGCGAGAGTGACGCGGCACCGATTTTAGCGTTCACAACTTCGCGGATGCGCGGAAGCAGCGGCTTCAGAGTTGGAGTCCGTGGGAAATCTGGATCGGGCCATACGAACCAATTCCGAACCTGTTGATATTCCGCGAGCGAACGATTGGCGCTCTGCACTGCTGACTCTGGATTCGAACCTGCAGCAGCCATCAGGAGCACGGCGCACGGCTCGGCGTTGCCGTCTCGTTCGAGTCCGATCACCACGCAATCCCGCACGCCCGGCTCCCTGCGTACCGCCTTTTCCAGATCTTCGGGATATATGTTCATCCCGGCGGGCGTCACAATTACGTTTTTCTTGCGCCCCTTGAAATACAGGTTGCCATCCTCGCCGGTCTCCGCCAAATCCCCGGTGCGAAACCACCCGTCAGTTTCGACCACCGGTTGCACTCCATCTTGCCGACGATAGGCCTTCGCCACATTTTCACCACGGACCAGAATCTCACCCTGCTCGCCAACGCGAACTTCAACACCCGGGAAAACTTTGCCAATCGAGCCTTGAGCCGTATGAAAAGGATGATTCAGGCTGATCAGCGAAGTGGTTTCCGTCATGCCATATCCCTGAATCGCGGCATATCCGAGACGCATCCAGAACGCTTCCACCTGTTCGGGGAGCGCGGCGCCCCCGGAAATGAAGGCCCAGAACTTCCAGCCAAAACGCGAACGGATGCGCCGGAAACGCCACCAGCGCCGAAGAAAATGTTCCTTCTCTCCGCGTGCGAAATCTTCGTTGAATCGCCGCGTCAGACCGTCCCGTTCCACTTTGTTTTGGATTTCGCGTTGCAGCGATTCGATAAATCGAGGCACGGCTACGAGGACAGAAATACGCTCACGCCGAATCACGTCGACGATCTCGGAAGGTTTCAGAGAATCAATAAACACTACCGTGCCTGCCAAAAAAGGCGGAATGAATATTCCTAACATTTGACCGAACACGTGACTCAGGGGAAGCAGGTTCAGGAAACGCAAAGGATGAAAGATGCGCTCGTAGCGAAGATACTTCTGGATTTCGCGCTCGAGTGGCTCGATGTTCGCGAGTACGTTCCCATGAGAGATCACCACGCCGCGCGGTTCCGACGTGGTGCCAGAAGTAAAAATTATTTCCAGCGTGTCGCTGCGTGAGAACGAAGACGCAGGGTAGGACGCTACGTCCCGAGATGCCGTAAGTTCGGGAACCGATTCCAGGACGACGGCTTGAATCGGCAATTCAGGATCGGGAAGTGTACGAGCGCGAAAGAGCAGCTTGGCATTCACCTCGCGCCCGATGCGCGACACAAACTCAACTGTTGAGCCATGGTCTACGGGCACAATTACGGCGCCGCGCAGAAGACATCCGAAAAACACCACGATCCATTCGGGCGAATTTTCGCCCCATAACAAAACGACGTCGCCTTTGCCAATACCGCGAAATTCCAATTCGCGGGCCAGACGATTGGCTCCCTGGACTATTTGCGCATAGCTCCAGGTTTCCATGCGGTGTCCGCGCCGGTGGCGTATCGCAACTTCGTTTCCGTTCGCCGCATACTTCCCGACGAAATCGACTAGCGATTCCACGGCCGTCCCCGAAACAAACTCGTCACAACCTCAGCGTCGCTGCCGTTCGCCTTCATGCCAAACTCGCGAGCATGCCCATTTGATAAAATTACATGCTGTGCGCGACATACGCAAAGCAGTAGTGATCAGCGCGGGCATCACCGGACTGGCGTGCGCGTTTCGCCTGCAACAGCTAGGAATCCGCGTATTAATTCTGGAGGCAGGAGCTAAAGCCGGTGGAGTAATCTCCACAGTCAGAAAAAACGGCTTTTTATTCGAAGCGGGCCCGCAATGCCCCCGATTTCCAAAATCGGTGTGGACGCTGATCCGCGAGCTGGGGCTGAAAAACGAGTTTATCGCGGGTGATCCTCGGGCGAAGCGCTATATCCTGCGAAGCGACGACCGGAGACCAGTCCGCCAATTAACTTCGCGATGGCGATGACAATGTTGGCGAAAAGCGCAATGAAGATGGTGCGTTCGCTGTGCCCCTCCGTGACTCTTCGAAGGGCTGTAGCAGAGCGCCGCTGTGGCAAGATTCGTAAAATCGGGGGAATTGTCTTTCCATCGGCGGCGTTTTTCAGGCGCCCCATACGCTGCATTCTAACTCAACCTTAGCAACTCGTAGTTTTCTGCATCGCCAAGGTAAGCCGCGATGGGATCAATTATATTTGCCCGCTTGAAATGGAAGGCGCAGTCGCCGAATAAAGAATGGCGGCGCCGGTACGGCACCCCGGTTTACATCGAGTTGTGCTCCATCCCGTGGTCGTCGCCCATAGCAGCGCCCCAAACTTTCGCCGGATCGGTTTCAAATGGGTAGATGTGTGTCATCCACCCGGCAAGGTGTGGCTTGAAGTAGCCACCCGCAGCCCTGCACGCCTCCGCAGTGGTGATCGAGCCATTCAGCCCGAAGGTTGCATCACCCATGAGCCAGTTGCGTTGTTCGGGCTGCGGTGGAACGCACAGATTGAGGTGTAAGTGCCATTGCGCGATCGACAGCGGGACACGCGCGTTCAGATCGTCCTCGGTCGTATCATAACGGGCCATATACATGACCCCAATAAGCTTGTATCCAGGCGTGGGCCCATCGATTTTCGTGTACAGCAGACCGCGCGGGTGGTCTGCGTCAAAGTGCTCTTTGTCGTCTGAACTTGGGAACGCCAAAATGAAGTGATACACGTTTTGGCGCTGCTCCGGCAAAAAGATGGTGTAGCCATCGGCCTCAGCTTTGCGATAGTCGCGGTACCGCTCAGCCGCCCTCTTGGCCGCCGCCAAAATGGCGTCTGCGCGAGCCTGATCTCCAGCCTGCAGCGGGCGCGGCTTGGTTATGGACATGTGGGGATCCATGTCAGTTGCCGGTCCTGGCATGGGCTTGGCTCCCAACTGGTTCTGCGAGCCGGCACTGTACACAACAATTAGAAAAAGTGAAATTACGACGGAACGGAGTTTTTTCATCACGTTAATCCTCATTCGAGTTTACGGCGACAGCTTCACGCCACATCTACCGCGGAATTCAAAGGCGATTCCAGTGTATGAAAAAGAGAACCGTGGAGCGTTTGGAATTGTTTGCTTACGGTACGGTTTTGTAGCCGTGTGCAGGCCAGCTACGCAAAGGCGTATCACGACGGCGGAGTCGATTCAGGACGCACCTGCAATACGAGTCGCTAATTCGGCCGTTCCATTCCTAGTCAAATGACATGTTTACTGTTTTCCGTCGCCAGACACCGTTCGTCGCTCAATCAACTTCGTGAGCCACTACGGGGAGTGTAGAATCCTGCTCGGCGTCAGCAAACGCTAATCTGGACTCATTAAATGGTCGCACTTTGAGAAAATTGGTAAACCAATGAAGAAATACAAATTCAAAGCGAAAATTCAAGAGGGTGATGGCGGAGGGGCCTATGTGCTTTTTCCATACGATACCGGGAAGGAGTTCGGCACCAAAGGGAAAGTACCTATAAACGCGACTTTCGACGGAGTGCCGTATATGGGCTCGCTTATCAAGTACGGCGATCCTTTGCACATGCTCGGTGTGCTTAAAGCCATGCGCGAGCAAATTGGGAAAGCACCGGGCGACACTGTTGAAGTCGTTATTTGGAAAGATGAAGCGCTAAGAACCGTCGAAGTGCCTGCTCAATTTGAAAAACTGTTGAAGAGAGAAGGACTGCTTTCGGTTTTCGAAAAACTGAGTTACACCCACCGCAAGGAATACTGCCGCTGGATTAGCGAAGCCAAAAAGGAAGAAACTCGCACGCGTAGATTAGAGAAAGCCATGGAAATGCTCAAGAAGGGAGTGAGCACGCCCGGCTAGTGCACGATCACGCCAAGTTCGACTAGCAACGTTCGCTCATTTCCTGGTGCAACCACCTTCATTGTTTTATGTCGCCCGACATGTTCGTCGTCAAGCGCTTCGAGAGGAATTCACGGACTATATTCAAACCAATTCGTCCCGCGAGGCCAACCGCGGTATTGGTAAAGACGAGGCCTGCTCCCCGATTAGCTTTGGGATAATACAAATTGGACAGCGCCGCTGAGGATAGGTCACCGAGCAAATAGGAATAGTTGGGCATGGACCGCCCACTATCGCTGCGCACCACAAATGCCGAGTTGATCGCATGCACCAGGCGGGATTTGACGGAGCCGGAGCCTTGATAGTAGTAGCGCGGATCCTGGTGCAGCAGCACTGGGAAGACCGCATGCGTGAGGTAGTCGCTGCTGCGCCCGTCTACAAACTTAGCGGCAAAACGTTTACCGTATCCCGCGGCGCCTTGGCCGTACCCGGCGTACGAGTTACTCGCCTGCTCGATGCCAGCAGCCAAGCCGACGCCGATCATGGCCACTGGATCGAATGTGGCATGCGTGGCGAGCGAGAATTTCTGTTTCGTTGTTAGCCGGGCGGCGTTGTAAACATAACTTGTATAGAAATCTGGCAGCACGCCAATGATGCGCTGCTTTTCTTCAGTCCGTATCTGTTCAGCGGCGATCAACTCGGTGGGACGAACGGTCACCTCTATGTTTGCCCTCGCAACAGATAATGAAACTTCCGGAACCTCGTAGGCCTGCCGCACCGCGACGGCGAACTCTGCGGAAGCAAAAGGTGCAAAACCCTTGGCGTTCACGGTCACGAGATAGGAACCGGCAGGAATTTTTGTGAAAGTAAATTCGCCGTCCGCCTCGGGCACCATCGTGTGCAATTGTGTTCCGTCGGTTTCCATCAAGCTGACGTCCGCGCCGGAAACCGTGGCTCCGCTTACGTCCAGCACGGTACCTGCGACGCTGGCCGATCCTTCCTCATGGAGTGTTTGTTGACCCGAATTCTGCGGCTCTGATTTCGGTAGAGGTGCGTCTGGCAGGGAAGTGCTGCTTTTCGCAGGTTCGCCAGTTCGTTGCTGAGCGAGTGCGCTCGCAGGAACCATACACAGCAGCAGTGACGCGCTGGCGAGAACAGTATGAATACGGGGCACGGGGCCTGGCCTTTCTCAAAGCACGCTTCCAGGCAGAGAGGAAACCACAGTGCGGGGCTCAGTCAGGCCCAAAGGCTAGTGCGGAGGAAAGCAGCCAGACACATCGAAACCATTTGGTCTCCACTTCGGCGGGCCGCTTCCCGACGTGCTACACAACAAGCGTACGCTACCGTGCGATAGGTTCTGTTCAATACGATACACAATTGAGCGTAGCGGTAAATCTGGTGGGATCAGCAGGAATTCATTTTGACGGACCCTGCTTGAGCGATAACGGGTAAGCGTGGCGGCCCGCGTGATAATTCTCAGGCGCCACTTACCTCAGTCGCTTCCTTTTCTAATAGATATAAATGATTGAGAAGCAAGAATTCCACCAACAGGTTTTCAGCGCCATCTTTGGCCTCTCGGTGAGAACGTCGATTGCGATATGCCATATACACACCGTTGAACAATGCCATCCTGCCAGCTCGCTCGGCCTCGGAAGCACTCTTTCAAGTTAATTTGCCAAAATCGGGGCGGAACGTCTGAGCAATTAACTTGGTGCCATGTTCTTCGATCGCGGTTCGATTTCGGAGGATATCCTCCAAACGCCTGTATCCCTTCATTAATCGATCGTCTGGTCCTTCCCAAAATGAG
>DATHGV010000411.1:0-7203 GCA_035490135.1 Candidatus Methylomirabilota bacterium | reverse complement strand
TCCCAGTCGATCTCTCCCAACTCGGCTGGCCACCACCCCTTCGTCACCCAACAGGCTAATCATGTACGCAAAATTTGCCGGCGCGCCGCCCAATTCCTTGCGGTTAGGAAATACGTCCCACAGCAATTCCCCGAGACCAACAATCGTGTACTTAGCGGCCATAAACTCGTTTCCAGCCTCACGCGCCACATCAGCGCTTCACTAACAAACAAATTTCCCCAGCCTTACGGTTTTTGATCCCTGGCGGCTTGCAAACTCTCCGCCATTTTCAATTCGCGCTCCGCATCTTCCATCCGCCCCAGCGTTCGATAAGACTGCCCCAACAAATGGTGCGTTACGGAATTGTTGGGGTCCATTGCCAACGCCCGTTGCAACGCACGCACCGCAAGTTCGGACTCGCCCTTTTTCTCTAGAACTTTTCCCAGCAAAATGTACGGCCCGCTCGAATTAGCATCAAGCCAGATCGATCGCTGCAAAAGTTTTTCTGCCTCATCAAACTTCTGCGCGCGAGCGTAAGCGTCCGCTAGCTTGTAGTACGCCGCTGCATTGCCAGGATTAATCGCGATTTCTTGTTCAAACTGAGCAGTCGCTTCGGCAAGCTTGTTTTCATACAGATAAAGCTCGCCCAAAACTTGATGCGCCAACGGAAGCTTAGCATCAAGCTCAATGGCTTTCTTGCCGTATTCCTCCGCTACCACAGCGAAATCGAGACGCAGCAGTAGCCGCGCCGTGAAAAGGTACGCGGCAGCAGAATCAGGAGGAACCCGAAACATTTTTGCGAACGCTCGCCGCGCGTTCGCATAATCTTTCGTCTGAATATACGCGACACCGAGAATGTACGACGCATCTACGCTCGCGCTCGGATACCACGACTGAACTTTCACAAGATAAGGAATTGCTTCCGCTGGCTTATTGGAGAGATACAGCGAAAGCCCCGTGAGCTGTGTAGCTTCGGCATCATCAGGATTTTCAGCAAGAGCCCGTTGCAGTGCAGCTACAGCGTTCCGATAATCGCCCTTCCGATAGTAAGTAACGCCAAATTCATGTGAAAGATTTTTTGCCGTCGGGTTCGTTTTGGAAATCTCATTCAACCCAGCCAGCGCGTCGTCGAATTTACCTTGCTCGGTCAGCCGATGAACTTGATCGTAAGAAGGCGCCTCGCTTGGTACGGATTGCGCCCCTAGTGAAAATTGCAGAAGGAATAAAAAACCAAAAATGAGATGCCCACGCAGCGCATAATTTCTAAATTGTGAAATATTCATAGCCAGTGAAAACGGCACATTCACGACCTGCCCCACTCCGAAAAACGATTAGAGCATAAAAAACGGGGAGCCTGCGAGCAGGCTCCCCGTCTTGTTATGAATAGTAGTTAGGGTTAGAAAGTGATGCGCACGCCGAACTGCAGTTGTCGCATGCCCACCGGTGAACCAGGAGCGGAATCGGCTTCGATGTCTGTGATCTGTCCTGCGTTGCCGCCGCAATCTATACAAGTGTTGCCCGGGAAGTTGATAACCGGATGGTTGAACACGTTGTAGGCGTCGAAGCGGAATTGCGCGTTGATTCTCTCCGTGATGGAGAAGTTTTTGGAGAGCGCCATGTCATCGTAAAACGCATGCGGTCCGCGGAGTGAATTGAATCCCGCGCTGCCGATCTGTCCGCAAGCGGGCAATGAATATGGCCCGGAGGTCGGGCGCGCGAAAGTGCAGGAGTCGAGGCCGTTATCGGCGGGTGTGAGGCCGTAGGACAGTGGGGCAACCGGCGTGAACCAGTACGTACAGTTACCCGTGCCACTCGGGCACGGAGCCGTCCTTTTGCCCACGGAAATTTGCTGTTCGTTCGAGGCCACGTTCGGACGGCAGGGCCCGGCGTCAGCGATGGTTCCACACTCCCCGATGCTGGGTGTGAACGGAAGACCCGTGCCATAAGTAAGAGTGTTGGTAACTTGCCAGCCGCCAACGATGAGGTTCATCGCTCGTCCGGAGTCGGTCAAAAACCTCTTTCCTTTGCCGACAGGCAGTTCGTAGATCGTGTTCGCCACGAATACCTGGTTGCGGTTATTCCCGTTCGGTCCCCATGCAAACTTTTTATTCACGGAAAAATAATCGTCATTGTACGCGTATGCGTGGGAGAAGGTGTAATGCGCCAGGAATTGGAGTCCGTAGCTGGTCCGTTTCTCCGCCTTGATCTGCAAGGCGTTGTATTTGTTGTCAGCGTCATTCCCGTAATAGCCCATGTCCACCGCGCAGCATGCCGGTGTCTGTTGCTGTTGCTGCAAAGGGTCGGCGGGATCGACGAAAGTAAAGCCTGGATAAGTGAACGCCGGTACGCCATTCAGGAAATAGCGGCGACGAGCAGACGACGCCTGCGCCGCTTTAAATCCAGCCAGTTTGCACGTGCCGGAAGAACAATCTACTACGTTTGTTCCGGGCCCGATGGCCACTTGATTCGCGTTGTAGGAAGGTCCTCCACCTGCGAAAACATGCGTTCCTTTGTTCCCGATGTAACTGGCGGTTAAGTTCAGAGTCGGCGTGATTTGACGCTGTATCGTGGCATTCCACTGATCAACAGTGGGCAGTCGCTGAACGCGTGGGCGTGCGCCAGCCGTAGTTTTGCCGTCTATGCCGTTAATCGGCAAGGTTCCGGCCGAAGAAATTGAGGTCAAGACCGGCGTGAAATCAAACGGCTGCGGTCCGGTGGAAAGATTGAAAATCGCGCTGCGATTGTTTGTTGCGGCAGTATTAAAGGTGCTATCCGAAAGATCCTGCCGCGCCAGCACCGGCAGGTTCTGGGTGACCACGTGGCCGAAGTTAGAGCCAAACACACCGATGTCGAAACCACGGCCGTAACCCATGCGCACGACGGTTTTTGGATCGAATTGGTAAGCCACACTCAGACGAGGCGCAAAGGCCTTGTAAGTATTGGCAACATCGCCATTCGAACCAACGCCCCCGAAGCCGGCCACTCTGATCAGTCCGTCTTCTAAGTCAGCAAAACCTCCGTTACCCTTGGCGTTGACCGTTTCGGGGAAATAGATTTCCCAGCGAACCCCGTACGTCAAAGTGAATTTCGGACTGATGCGCCAGGAATCCTGTCCGTAGAAGAACCAACGCTTCTGACGTTCTGCGGCAGTCAAACTGGTGCTTACAAACCGCTGGAATTGGGTAACGTCCCCGAGCATGAATGTCGCTAACCCCAAACCATTGGCTCCAGCATTTCCCGTGCCCTGCTGGTCGAAGTACAACAGACCGGCGCGGCTTTGGTCGCTGGGAACTCTGAGGTTTTCGGCATATCGAATGTCAGCACCGAACTTGATGGTGTGGTTGCCTTGTGTCCGCGTCCAGTTGTTTACAACCTGGAATTGCTGTTCGCTTTCCGTCAGGGGGCAATTGCAACGCGCAGCATCCAGGCCGTCGCCAAAGGCGTAAGTGCCGCCATTATTGTTGCCTAATTGGCCGTTCAAGCTGCTGCCGCCATTGTTTGTGAACAGGAAACCAGACAAACCGCCCGTTGTTGGCGGACCAACAATTCCCGGTCCGGTATTTAGTCCGGGAAAGCCAAAGGTATCCATCGGTGTCCCCGACTGATCGGAGTACGCGGTCTTTGGGTTGTACTTGAAATATCCGAACCGCACGTCCGTGAGCCATTTGGCGCCGATCGCCTTTGTGACACCAGTGGCCAAGCTGTAGTTATGAACGTTCGAACTGCCGTTCAAACCGCCGGGACCAAAGCCGACGCTCCCGAGTGGGCCAAGACCGCCCGTGCCGGAGAGCGAAAAGTAATCAAGACTGAATCGCCCGAACACCTGGTAATTGTGCGGTGCGCTGTAGTCAATTCGCACGTCAAAGGATTTCTGATCGAAGGGGCCCGACCCACTGTTTACGAAATTGTCGTTAACGCCGCCAGAAGTAGGCGTCGGGAACAGAGCCAGTACATTTCCGACGTTCTGTCCAATCATGCCGATGGGAATCTGATTGTTTAGGAACGGCGTCCGGCCCGAGCCGGTGAGCGGGGCACCAGTGGTGGGGTCGAAGATCTGGCCGCTGGGTACTCCACCAACGGGAGGGCCATAGGCATTAAGGTATTCGCTCAAGTCGCAGAACCCGGGAGTGGCACTCGTCGCATTCGTTGCGGGGTTACAAGATTGGACTACTGCCGTAGTTGGAACCGTATACAGGTTGGTAATACCCGCGGTCTGTTGGGTTCCCTGATAGTCTCCGAAGAAGAAGAGTTTGTTCTTGATGATAGGTCCGCCGACAGAACCGCCAAATTGCTTCCAGTTTGCGGCAGCCAGAGGAACTCCGGGCTTGTTTGTGAATGGGTCGCGAGCTTGCTGGTCGCTGCTACGATTAAAGAAGAAGCCGGTGCCGTGTATGTCGTTTGATCCCGACTTGGTCTGCACCTTGACGATTCCAGAAGTTGCCTTGCCAGACTCGGCGTCGTAGTCCTGCAATGCGATCTTCGCTTCACCAACGGCGTCGAGGTTCGGGTTCACGACGATAATTCCGAGGATGGGATCCTGGTTGTCGGTGCCATCCAGCTCGAAGTTTGTGCCCGAGAAGTGCTGCCCGTTGACTTGGATCTGGCCGCCACCCTGAGGATTTTCCGTGGCCGCGTGGCTGAATCCGGGCAATTTCTGCGTGCCGGGCGACAACAACTCAAAGTTCGTAAAGTTGCGGTTGAGGATCGGCAAATCCTCTACATACTTCTGACTGAACTGCACGTCCACGTCCGCGCGGTCCGTTTGCAGTTGCGGAATGTCGCCGGTGACTTCTACTGTTTGTGTTACCGCGCCGACTTGCAGAGGAACGTTGAGAGTTTGCGAGGAGTCAGCGGTAACCGTGACGCGTTCCACCGAATATGCCTTAAAACCGGCAGCTTCCACCGCCACCTTATAGTCATCTGGGATCAAGTGCGTGACCGCGAAGTTGCCACTTTCGTTCGAGGTGGTTTCAAACGTGGTGCTCTTCGAGATCGAAGTGACCGTGACTTTCGCGCCGCCTACCGCATTTCCTTGCGCGTCTGTCACCGTGCCTATAATGCTGCCGAAAACGGCTTGGCCCGAAGCTATATACGTGCATAGATTAAAGCAGAAGCAGAATACAGCGAGAGCCACCCACACTGATCGTCGTGCCATTACACCCCTCCTCAAACCCATCTTGGAATCTTTCCGAAGCCCGAACACACTGTCGCCGAATTGCATCCTCGACTGAATTTATATGGGTTCGTGAACTACTGTGTGGACCACAAAAAGCAGGACAAACACTCGCATCCTGCTGGACCCCCTCGACGTACACAGATACTTCTCGAAGCCATCGATCCCGGGTAAGCCGGAGCCCGACCGCAAGTACAACAAAACTAAGCAGCGGAAAGGCGATGGAACAATTAAGTGGCTACCTCTTATCAATTTAATCGATGCTTGGGCAAGTCTCATCCCGTAAGACACGGTTACATCAAATAACCGCTTCCTTTGCTGCATGTTGCATCCACCGATACGTTCGTGTTACAACCCTGTAACTGGAGTTGACTTGCTCGACAAGAGCCTGATTCAAGCGGAAATCGAGAAGCTGGCCAACAGCTCCGTCCTGCACGGCTCTGAGTCGCTATGCAAGCTTCTCCGGTATATAGCCAAGCATGCCTTGGATCATCCAGGTGCTCCCCTCAAGGAATATCAGATCGCCACTGAAGTCTTCGGCAGGCAGGACAACTTCGATCCCCAGGTAGATTCAATGGTGCGAGTGCAAGCCGGCCGCTTGCGCGCAAAACTCGCCGAATACTATAGCGGCGATGCCGCAGCCGACGACCCCGTCTTGGTGGAATTACCGAAGGGCACCTATGTTCTTACCTTTCATCCACGGACCCCAGGTACCCGATATCCCCCGGCTGCCAATAACGGCGGGCGCCATGATACCCAGGTTCATCAAAAGCACGAGCCGGCACCGCAGCAGATTCCGCGCAAGTGGGCCATTGCCGTAGGTATATTGGCGGTCTTGCTCGCCGCATGCTTGACCGTGATGGCCTCCTTGTTGTTCCCACGCAAGGCTGGCGAAACTAGCGCCATCAGCGACAGGCTCGGAATTCCTGCCGCCTACCCAACATTCTGGCGAGGGTTTCTAACCGGTCCCGAAGAACCTTGGGTGATCTTCAGCAACGCGCCTTTTGCCGGCAGACCAGACGTGGGCATGCGCTATTACAATCCCGTGCGCGACGCTGGCGAGCCGATTCTCGATCACTACACCGGTGTTGGCGAAGTTTTAGCGGTACATGAACTCGATAAAGTTTTTGCGGCGCTTCACCAGGAGATTCGCGTCAAACGCGGAAGCCTTTTTACGTTGGATGATGCCAAGAACAACGATCTGATTTTCATCGGCTCGCCCTCCGAGAATTTGTCTCTCCTTGATATTCCCGGCACCAGAGAATTTATTTTCAGGCAAATCACCTCTGGCACCCGCCGCGGAAACACCGAAATCATCAATGTTCATCCGCGAAATGGCGAACCCAAGGAATATATGGCTTCCCCCAACAATCAAACCCTCACCGAAGATTATTCCGTAGTCGCCCTCGTGCGCGGATTAAACAATTCTCGTTCGGAATTGATCCTGGCGGGCACCACCACCATGGGAACGCAGGCTGCTGTTGAATACGTTTCGCGTCAGCAAACTCTGGAAGAATTGTTATCGAAGCTCTCGGTCTCAAAACCAGCTGACTTAAAGCCCTTCGAAGCCGTCCTTCATGTCAAGGTAGTTCGCGGCGTGCCGGTGGCCACTGAATTAGTAGCGTTGCGTAAAGGGGTCTGAGTATCATCTGAATTTTTTAGACTGGCTGTTGAAGTCGGGCGCCCCGGATTCGCAGTTGAGGTATGAATCCGGGTCTTGGATGCTTTCCTAATCTCACTTCGACCGTACGTTAACAAGCGGCTTACGGTGAACTAGCCTTCAGTCGCGGATCAAGTTCCGCTGCTTTCTTTAATTCCCTGCCCGATTCTTCCCGCTCGCCTTTTCGTTGCAGCGCCAGTCCCAACTGATAATGGGCCGGCGCATATCCCGGCGTAGCCGCAATAGCAGATCGAAACTGCGAGATCGCGGGATCAAGATCGCCCGCATTCAGCAAACGCGTCCCGGAATTTGTCGCGAACACCGCTGCCTGCAGATCGGTAGTCTGCTTGGCCATGGCCGCGCCCGCGCGGCTCTCTTCGGCAGCGCCCTG
>DATHGV010000410.1:0-2548 GCA_035490135.1 Candidatus Methylomirabilota bacterium | reverse complement strand
AAACAGCACGACGACTGAGCCGCTAGCGAGCGTTGCGCGAACAAGATCGACAACTGCCGGACTGGATAGTCTGTTCTCGCGATCGACAAAAATTGTTCCTGCGGCACGCGCGAGCCACCCAAAAAACGGCCACCCCGCAACATCGCGCTTGGCGACGAAGACGCATGGCCGAATCGAACTGAGCACAATGACGTCGAGGTAGCTAAGATGATTACTCACTAACAGACCGGATGGCGGCATTGCACCGCGGGTGGTTACGCGAATTCCAACCACGCGACTCGCAAACCGACTCCAGCGATGCAACCACCCGGCGCGCGCGTGAAGACGTTCTGCCGGCGCAAAGAACGGAATCGTGATCGCATTCTCAACGAGTGCACAGAGCGCGAAAAATGTGACGGCAAATGCGCGCCAGATTCCAAGAAATGCCATCCTCATCGTTTTAGCCGCATCGTAGCACAGACATCGTGGCCGAGCGGCAATCGGGCGTCTCGCCTGGTAAATAGCCAGGAGGCAGAATGCCCGAGTCGCGAACGCGTGTCTCGCGTTTCAGAGCAACCCAGGCTTGCGCTTTGATTTTCGCAATCGCAATCAAAGGGCCGATTTCTCTCAATTTGAGTTTTCGCAGTTTCAATCGCCAGCTTATCTGTGCAGGATGGAGCCGGGAGCGATTCATGCAGACGCGTCGATCCTTTCTCCGCACATCTCTTGCGGCCACGACCGCGATCCTTGCCGATCTCTCGAGCCTTGTCGCGAACGAGAGGCCGGCAATATCCAAATCGCTGTCGGATCAATCCATCGATGGCGTCAAGTTTCTCACGCCGGAGGCGCCTGATTACGCGACCGCCCGGAAGGTTTACAACGCGGGGATCTTAACCCAGCCAAAAGTCATCGCTTGTTGCACGTCTGAGACTGGCGTTCAACACGCCCTTGAACGAGCAAAGGCAGAGAATTGGCCGGTCGCGGTAAAAGCAGGAGGGCATTCCTTTGAGGGATTTTGTCTGAACGAAGATGGACTGGTCGTGAATGTTTCGCCGTTGCGCCAAATGCAGCTTGATGTGAAGACCGGCATTTTGACCGCAGGCGCCGGCTGTCGATTGGAAGAAGTGAACCGGTTTCTACTGGCGAGAGGCCGTTTCTTGCCTGCTGGATCCTGCGGAACAGTCGGTCTGGCAGGTCTTACACTTGGCGGCGGCTATGGGATGTTTGCCAGAAAATGGGGTTTGACCTGCGACCATCTGCGCAGGGTAAAAATGGTGGATGGAGCCGGGACAATCCGTGACTCAAATGAAGATCCCGACTTGCTCTGGGCTTCGCGCGGCGGTGGAAATGGCCATTTCGGAATCGTGACCGAACTGACGTTCAATACGCGCGCCGCTCCTGCGCAGTTTTCTGCCTGGAAGTTTCGCGCGTACAGACTGGATCCGAAACGCGCCATGGCTTTGCTGGAGACCTGGTTCGAAGCTAGCGAGAACTTGCCTAACGAGGCGTTTTCGGCCTGGATCATGAACGGCAGCCAGGTCACCGTACTTGTCACGACCATCGGTTCGCGAGAGCAAAAAGGATTGGTGGCTTTCCGTCGTCGGCTCGCCGGCCTAACGAAGAAAGCGACGTCTGCGGTCCCCTCTCCTCTGAAGAAATCCTTGTCATGGTATTATGGAGATCCGGGTCCGGTTTATTTTAAAAACGCCAGCGCCGGATATTACAAAGGAATGACCGCCATCGGGCACGCGTTGCCCGGTATTTTCGAAGAAGTCTTAACTCACCCGGGCCTGGTGTTTCAGATTAATACCTTGGGCGGCGCCATTTCCACGGAGGTGGAAGGCGCCTATCCGCATCGCGCTTTCCCTTACCTGGGCGAGTCCCAGGCATACTGGGCGTCGCCCAGGCACGCGGCGGTTCTTCAAGAGGCGATAGGTCGTATGCGCGATCATATTGCGCAAGCCGGGGTCACACGCCATTACGCAAACTATCCGGACCTCGCCTTCAAAGATTGGCCAACGGCTTATTACGGCGAAGAAAATTATGTGCGCCTCCAAGAACTGAAACGGCGTTACGACCCTGAGAACCGAATGAGATATCCGCAAAGCGTGCAGTTGCCACGTTGATAAACGAAATGCCTGCCGATGGCGGGACTCGAACCCACAGAGAGCAAGAACTGCACGGAATACTGGCCATTTCGTGGCCGAGCTCCTGCTAGGAGAAGAAAAGAGAAGAGTCCGTAACGTCTGCAATTCGCCCATTCACGCGCAAAAGGATCTGGACTTTGCGGGCATTTTTTGAATCCAAAATCACCGCTGACGCATCTCAATGAAAAACCGAGGTTTTTATGATTCAAGATTTCAAGTTTGCGCTGCGGCAGCTTCGCAAGGCGCCGGGGTTCACGGCAGTAGCCGTATTGACGCTCTCGTTGGCGATTGGAGTTAACTCAGCGATTTTTGCGCTAATTAACAGCGTGGTTCTCCGCCCGATGGTCCCGCTGCGACCGCGGGAAGTCGTGAACGTTTTCAACTGCCGCCAAAATGCCAACCACGATTATCGGCAGTTCTCC
>DATHGV010000409.1:0-3906 GCA_035490135.1 Candidatus Methylomirabilota bacterium | reverse complement strand
GCCGACGGCGGAATTTTTGACCAGATCTATCAACCGGGCTAACAAGCCTAGGAGCGAAAAGGGCCAAAACAGATGGCGCTTACTTTCAAACAACGAAGCATTCTCCCGGGATTCGGGCTCACCCTGGGATTCACGATTTTTTACCTCAGCTTGATCGTGCTGATACCGTTGTCGGCCACTTTCCTCAAAGCTTCGTCGCTGAGCTGGGCGCAATTCTGGCACATCGTTTCGTCGCCGCGCGCGGTGGCTTCTTACCGGCTCAGCTTTGGTGCGTCGTGCATCGCAGCCTCGATCAATTTGTTCTTCGGCCTGTTGGCCGCCTGGGTGCTGGTGCGTTACAAGTTCCCCGGTCGGCGTCTGTTGGACTCCATGGTCGACCTTCCGTTCGCGTTACCCACGGCTGTGGCCGGCATTGCACTCACTACCATCTACGCTAGTCACGGCTGGATTGGCCAGTACCTGGAGAGACTCGGCATCAAAGGCGCGTACTCGCCCTTTGGGGTGGTTATCGCACTGACGTTTATTGGCTTGCCCTTTGTAGTGCGAACGGTTCAACCGGTACTGGAAGACTTGGATGCAGACACTGAGGAAGCCGCCGCCAGTCTTGGCGCCAACCGCTGGCAAACTTTCCGGCGAGTCATCTTGCCGGCAATTCTTCCGGCGGCAGTCACAGGCTTCACCATGGCCTTTGCGCGCGCCGTAGGCGAGTACGGATCGGTGGTCTTTATCTCCGGCAACATGCCCATGCGAACCGAGATCACGCCGCTCTTGATCATCACCAAGCTCGAACAGTACGACGTTGCGGGCGCCACCGCCATTGCGGTGGTCATGCTGGTAGTTTCATTCACGCTGTTGTTGGCGATCAATCTACTGCAGAAGTGGAGCAGCCAACGGCTCAGGGCGGGTCATTCTTCGGGTGCGGAGGCTCCCGAGGTGCTCATGCGTCCGGGCGTGCTGCCTCAGGGAGGCTGATCCACTAGGAATTGCTTATGGCCGGAACGATTACTTTAGACGCGAAGGCGGCAGCAGCGTGGATCGGAACCGGAACCCGCGCGACCACAGAATCCGCAGCCGTGCGCTGGCTACTGGTCGGAATTACGGCGCTGTTCTTGGGGCTATTCCTTTTCCTGCCGTTGGCGGTGGTGTTCGCCACAGCTTTCCAAAAAGGTGTCGCAGCGTACTTCGCCAGCTTCAACGATCACGACGCGTTGGCGGCTATCCGTTTGACATTGCTGGCCGCCGGCATTGCCGTGCCGCTGAATCTGGTGTTTGGGGTGTCGGCAGCGTGGGTGTTGGCGAAGTTTGAGTTTGTGGGTAAGAGTCTTCTGATCACCCTGATTGACTTACCCTTTTCCGTTTCGCCGGTTGTGTCTGGCCTTATCTACGTGTTGATCTTCGGGTTGCAGGGCCTCTTAGGCCCTTGGCTCGCGAAACATGACATCAAGATTATTTTCGCCGTACCTGGAATCGTGTTGGCCACCATCTTTGTTACTTTTCCCTTTATCGCGCGCGAACTGATTCCCCTGATTCAGGCGCAAGGAAACGAAGAAGAAGAAGCAGCGTTAACTCTCGGTGCTAGCGGTTGGCAGACGTTTTTCCGCGTCACCTTGCCCAACGTTAAATGGGGCCTGCTGTACGGTGTCATTTTATGCAACGCACGAGCCATGGGTGAATTTGGCGCTGTGTCGGTGGTGTCCGGCCACATCCGGGGTCTCACCAATACCATGCCGCTGCATATCGAAATTCTTTACAACGAATACCAATTTGTCGCCGCCTTTGCGGTGGCGTCGCTGCTGGCTCTTTTGGCCCTGCTGACACTGGTGCTTAAGAGCGCTGTCGAATGGAAATCAAAACAGCGAGTTGCGGAGAACCAAGAGAACTGGAGCACAGCATGAGCATCCAAGCGGTAAACATCACCAAGAAATTCGGAAATTTTACAGCACTGAAAAACGTCACGCTGGAGATTCCCAGCGGCGAACTTGTGGCTCTGCTGGGACCGTCGGGATCGGGCAAAACCACTTTATTGCGCATCATCGCTGGTCTGGAATTCGCAGAATCGGGGACGGTGCAATTTGACGGCAACGACATCACCAGCCGCACGGCCCGCGAGCGACAGGTCGGCTTCGTGTTCCAGCACTATGCTTTGTTCCGGCACATGACTGTGTTTGAGAATATTGCTTTCGGTCTGAGAGTCAGGCCGCGCTCCGTGAGACCTCCCGAAGCGAAAATCCGGGCCAAAGTTCACCAATTGCTAAAGCTAATTCAGTTGGAGAACCTGGCGCAGCGCTATCCGTCGCAGCTTTCTGGCGGACAGCGACAGCGCGTAGCCTTGGCGCGTGCACTGGCCGTAGAGCCGAGGGTGCTGCTCCTTGACGAGCCGTTCGGCGCGCTGGATGCCAAAGTCCGCCAGGAACTACGGCGCTGGTTGCGTCAACTCCACGACGAGATTCACATCACCAGTGTGTTCGTGACCCACGATCAAGAAGAAGCCCTCGAATTGGCAAACCGCGTCGTAGTGATGAACGAAGGCGCAATCGAACAAATTGGCTCGGCTGACGATGTTTACAACCGCCCCGCCACGCCGTTCGTTTACAACTTCCTCGGTAACGTGAATCTGTTTCATGGCCGGATTGACCAGGGCAAAGCGTACATTCACCAGCAGGAGACGGGTCATATTGTTTACGTGCGTCCGCACTTGCTGGACATCGACCGCGTTCCGAATGGTGGCGATCACTTCGGAGCAAGGATCAAACACATCAACGCCGCAGGGCCGCTCGTCAAAGTGGAAGCGGTGACGGAATGGGGAGCGCTGGTCCATGTGGAGATGTCGCAGGAACGGTTCCGCTATCTCCAACTGTTGAAGAATGAAGCTGTATTCGTTATTCCGAAAGATGTGCAGGTGTTTCAAGCGCCGAATGGAGCAGCATTCAAAGCGCGGGCCGGGGCTTCCTGAATGCGAACCCGAGGTTAAGCCCGCTGTGGTCGTCTTCGACTAGTTTTGTGAAGGTTTAGAAGCACAGTCTTCCTGTAGACGGTGAGGCGTTTCATGATCCCAGGGGTGATTTAGAAAACAGAATTCCGGACAGGAGCACTACAGTGAGCAAAACGATCTTGTGGACGATATCTCGAATCAAACTTTCATTTGTGACGTACGTTACGATTGCGCTATTCGGATACGTATTTCTTGCCGCTGCCCAAGACGATGTCACTACGAATAATGCAGCGAGCGCTTATGGTGGCGGCTATATTACCGGTCCAGCTTCTAATCCCTTAAGTTTCGTGAACGGTCCGGCATATCGAACAACCGCCTCGGCTGCGCCTTACGATTTTCCAGATTTCAGACCCGCGAGTCTGTTGGACGAGAACTTGCCGCGCTGGATATATTTCGGGTGGGAAGAACGATTTCGCGACGAGGGCTATGACAACGGCGGTTTTAAGTTGGGCAACAACGATTCTTATATGCTCCTTCGTACGCGGTTCCAAATGACCATCCAGCCCACCAAAGGGGTGAGGATAGTCGCACAGGTACAGGATGCCCGGCCATTCTTGCAAAAGCCTCCTTATGGTCCTCCGAATCTGAATGCTTGGGATTTGAAGCTTGGTTATGCGCAATTTGGCGATCCAGAGTCACAGTGGTATAGCGTGCGCGTGGGAAGGCAGTTGATCAATTACAACAATACAATCATTGCTAATTCTGAATGGCGCAACCAAGGGCGGTCGTACGATGCGGTTGTAGTCAATCTTCGCTATAGTCGCTACCGTCTAGGCCTTTTCGCTGCGTCGGCGGTGGTCCCCCTTGCGGAAGGGTTCAATCAGCACCAAGAAGGAAATAATATCTATGGGGCTTATGGCGCAATCGACCATATTATTCCCAACTCGGTGCTGGAACCTTTTATCCTTTGGCGT
>DATHGV010000408.1:0-3849 GCA_035490135.1 Candidatus Methylomirabilota bacterium | reverse complement strand
AAGTGGCGTCACGCTTCCAGCTCACGGTTCGGATCCCTCGGCAGACCCGACGCGTTCGCGTGGTGATGGAAGATCAGGACGGCGGACGGATTGGCGCGGCTGATCTGGACCAAAAAACAATTGCGGCCGCACCTGCGACAGAAACACCATTGCCCCAATTGCGGAGAAGCCCGCCGGATTCAAACAGCTCAATTCCTTAGTCAATCAAGGGTTGGCAAACTTTATTTACGCGGTCGCCCACCGCTGCTTGTGGTGGTACGACGACGAATATCGGACGATATTTGATCTCTACAATGGTTTGGGATGCGCAGCCAGAGCCTCGCGATAAGTCTGGAGATTACCCTTGTCGACCATCACCGTCCCGGTGTCCACGGAAGTTGGCGTGGGCGCCGCTAGGGCGGTGCGCCAGTCTTTAAACTGATGCACCGCATTGTGGTGCAAATCGTCGAGGAATTTCAGCCCGTAGTAACTCATGACATAGGGCTTTTGTGTGATCGTCGCGCTGATCACCCCGCGGTCGATCCAGTCTAGTGTCTCCGGATCGTTATCGAAAGCCACGATCGGCAGCTTGCCCTCCAGGTTCAAGCGGTGCAGCGCTTCGGCGGCACCGGAGCCTCCAGTCGCCTCCAGGCAAATAATTCCGGCTACCTTTTCTTTCTGCTGCAGTAGCGCAGAGACTTGATCAAACGCGCTTCGCGCGTCCCCCTTGTCATCCAGAATCTTTGTAAGTTTAAGAGCAGGGAAATTCTTTAGTGCGTCCGCCACGCCTGCCAATCGATCATCCATGTTGCGCTGCCCTGGAATCGTGACGACCGCGAAATTCCCTTGATGGGAAACCAGCGCCGCCAATTTCTTCAGACTCTCTCTGCCGGCCTTGAAGTTATCCGTCCCAATGTACATCACGCGTTTTGAATCTGGCACATCCGCATCCACGCAGATCACCGGGATGCCCTGGGCCACCGCCTTGTCAATATCTCCCTGGAAAATTTCAGGCCTCGCCGCCGAGAGGCAGATTCCCGCGGGGTTCTGTTCCACGACCTGCCGGAAAATTCCTACCTCTCCATTCGGGTCGTATGTTGTCGGACCGGTGAGTTCAGCCTTTACTCCGAGCCCTTTGGCCGCATCTAAAAACCCGGCCTGCGCCTCCTGCCAGTACGGCAAGTTAATATTCGTGGCCACGAAAACGTAGCGTTCGTTTTCCTCGTGGTACGGCTTCGCGCACGCGATCAACGCCACCCCGACAAAAATGAAAATAGATACCAATGCGACCCCGTGTCTAGTCATTGCAATTCTCCTTTCGCACTCGGTCTGGCTCCCAAAACTGATTGCAAGAGTACTCTCCCGGTTAACACACCAATCAATCATCGGTGAAATTGGCCCTAGGATCGCGCAGTGTTCGCTTGCCAGGCTTTGCGCAATTCTTGGCGGCGCGCCAGGACATGTGTTTTTGCTTCGTCAAAGCTGGCGTAGACCTGCGTGCCTTTAATGGTGTTGCACGGGGTGCAGCACGCCACGAGATTGCTGGGCTCCTTTTTTCCTTTGCGAGCTCGCGGAATCACGAAATCGACGCGCATGACAAGCGCGTTTTCAAAACTCGCGCGTCCGTCCAAACCACAATACCGGCAGACATAATCATCACGTGCCAGAATCTTGCGGCCTTCGCCAACCGTTACCGGGGAATCCACCAGCGAAAGAGAAACGAGGCTAATCGGCATGTTGACCCTCCATAGCGGAAATCGTCGAGAGCACCAAGGAGAGCGCGATTTCCACCTTCTGTGGGAATGAACTTAGGACGGAGCGACGGCGGCGTCAAGATGTGGGGCTGGGGCCCAGCTGGCCTCACACAGCCGGGACAATTTTCTACGCCTTAATAATATTGTTCCGTACCGCAAAGCGCACCAGGTGACCTATAGAACGCAGCTCCAATTTCATCATCACTCGTGCGCGATATGTTTCTACGGTCCTGACGCTGATGTTCATTTCGCTGGCAATGTCTTTGTTGCTTTTACAATTCGCTAGCAGCTTCAATACTTGGTGTTCTCGCTGAGACAACGTTCGACGCCAGTGTTCACCGCTGCCATGAATACTTGTGTCAGCCTTGTCCCCATCGAGTTGTAGGCTTGGAGCATCGGCAAAAAAATACCGATGCGAGCCGCTGGTAACGCTTTTTGCATACCCGATACAATCG
Organism: Candidatus Methylomirabilota bacterium; assembly: GCA_035490135.1. GTDB lineage: Bacteria > Acidobacteriota > Terriglobia > Acidiferrales > UBA7541 > Acidiferrum. Next base: position 1,661 of record DATHGV010000408.1, on the reverse strand, counting down.
TCGATCAGCTCGATAGCTCGCGGAAGCAACCCGGCGGTTCCATTCGAGGAGTGCCCGGTTGTTGCTAAGAACTGTAATTCGGTTTTTAAGTCCGCGCTCACGTGCAGTAGATTACCTATCATCTGATTCAGAGAAACTTCTAAATTTCTAAGCCCGGTCAGTTCCACCACAAATACAGCGACCTGCGTGACGCGATCTTCAAGATCCCGAATTGGAAGGTAAGTCTCCACCCAGTGCCCAACTTCCTGCCTGCTCGGCAGCTTCGCGGTCAGATCCCGGTTAAAAATCGGCTCTCCAGTCTCGAGCACTTGTCGCACAAGATCTTCGATCTTGGTTGCAGTACTGCCCAGCGCATACCGAAGCTTCTTCCCAATATGGCTTGAAACGGGAAGACCGTTCATCCCGGCCAATGCTTCATTGATGGCGCGAAAACGAAACTGCGAATCGAGCAGCGCGACACCCATTACGGGCGATTCGAAGAGCGCAGGTAGCAGAGGATCTATTGCTCCATGGACATTCGATAACAGAACTTTTGGTGATTTTTCGCGTGCCTTGCTTTTTCCCAAGTGACTTCATCCTGTGTCAATCTAGGTACGTAGTAGGTACGTATCTATATTACGATCAAAACCGTATTTCACGGTACGTATTATAGGGAATTGCGCGCCTCTTGAATGAAACCTATAAGGCCACAAGCTTCACCCACGAGCGTCCTCCGGGAGAAGCAATCGGACACGATCAGGCCTACGAGAATCGAACGTAACCCCAATACGGGTACTTGTCCGAAATGCTCCACTGACCCGGCAGCCGATTGCAAGGAGGCATCATGATCCGCGTATTTCTAGTTTGTGATGAAGCTGCGTTCTGCGAGAAACTCCTGAACTTCTTTAATCTGCAGGACAATTTTCACGTGTGTGGCAAGGCCGCGCGAAATCTGGACGCTGCTCAGAAGGCCGATAAATTGCTCCCGGATGTGGCCATAATCGTCGCCAATGGCATCCATGACTTCAAAGTCACCGATAATTTCAAGAAATCAATGCCACGTCTGCCGCTTTTTCTGATGACCACGACTCCGAGCGTTGACATAGAAAAGAAAGCTCTCTCTCATGGTGTCGATGCGGTTTTTTCGGTGGACGACGAACTCACCACCCTGGCATTGAACGCGCGAGAGGTTTGTCTCGAGAAGCGCGTCGCCATCACGTAACCACTTACCGTATGTACCTACCGCATCCACTCGGGAGTGCATGCAACCAAGTTGCCTGAATTCCTGAAAAGGACAACCCTGTCCAGCCAGCTTCTTACCACTATGCAACACTTCCTAAAATTCGTGAGTAGTATCGCGACTTGTACGGCCGGCTAATCAGGTGGAGTTAGACGCTTCGACGCGGTGTAGACTCTGGCGTGATCGAAGAAACAGCGCGACTTGCCGAGTCGTACACTCCGATTCCGCTAAAGCATTTAGCTTCTTGTCAAATTGAAGGCTCAAGATGAACGATCAACAAACGAAGGAGCAGTATTCTGGAGTGCGAGATCAAGAGATCCGTGCGGCACTGGATCAGCATTGGGCGGCGTCCGATGCCAACGATTTTGAAACGGAGCACCGCATCTATCACGAGGACGCGGTGCTGGAATACCCGCAGTCAGGCGAGCGAACCCGCGGTCGA
>DATHGV010000407.1:0-24935 GCA_035490135.1 Candidatus Methylomirabilota bacterium | reverse complement strand
GGTGTAGATGAACTGTTGTCCCGCCCTCGTTTGGCTGCGTATGCCAAACGCATGGATCGCGATCTGCTCGTCCTTTTGCTCCGCGATGTGTTGAGTGTTGTCCGCGCGCAAATCGCCGCTCCGCAATCGGAAAGCCCATTGGTGACTGTCACGTCCCTCGATTTCGATTCCATCGAGGAACTGATTGCCGCGGAAGCCGATCGCATCCTTCAGCCCTCGCTTCAGGCTGTCATCAATGCCACCGGCGTCATCCTGCACACCAATCTGGGCCGCGCCCCATTATCACCCGCCGTCGTCGAGGTCATAAAAAACGCCGCCACGCAATACAGCAATCTCGAATACAGCTTGGAATCCGGCGTTCGAGGCCGACGCGATGATCACACCAGTGAATTGCTCGCGCGCCTTACCGGCGCGGAAGACGCCATCGTCGTGAACAATTGCGCGGCAGCCGTTCTTCTCGTTCTTGCGGTTCTCGCTAAAGGCGGCGAAGTTATTGTCTCTCGCGGCGAGCTGATCGAAATCGGCGATGGCTTCCGCATCCCGGAAATCATGGCTCAAAGCGGCGCCATTCTTCGCGAAGTTGGCACCACCAACCGCACCCGCCTGCGCGATTACGAAACTGCCATCAACGAAAACACCCGCGTGCTGCTGCGCGTGCATCCCTCAAATTTCAAAATTACCGGCTTCGCGGAAAAACCCTCCCTCACCGAACTAGCGCAGCTCAGCGGACGCACTTCCGTGCCGCTGGTGGAGGACCTCGGCTCCGGCTCTCTCGTCGATCTGGGCGCCAGCGGTTTCGCGGAACCCACCGTGCGCCACAGTATCGAGGCCGGCGTTGGGCTGGTGATGTTCAGTGGAGACAAACTCCTCGGTGGCCCGCAAGCCGGAATCATCGCCGGCAAAAAAGATTTGGTGCAGCGTGTACGCCGCCATCCGTTGTTTCGCGCGCTGCGCGTCGACAAGCTCACCATCGCCGCGTTGGAAGTTACCCTGAACGCTTATCTGCGCTCCGCCTGGGACGAAATCCCCGCGCAACGCATGATTCGCCTTACCGCGGAAGAACTACAGCAGCGTGCGGAAAATTTTGTGCGCCATGTGCGATCTCTCTTGCCCTCTGCCGACGCAAAGATGGAGATCGCTGATGGCTTTTCTTTGGCCGGCGGCGGTTCGACGCCGGACCAATCTCTGCCCTCAAAAATTATCCGCGTATCCAGCGCCAAATATGCCGCCGCCAAATTAGAACAACGCCTTCGCCGCCCGGCACTCGGTCCCTCCGTTATTGCCCGCGTGGAAGAAAACCGCGTGATCCTGGATTTACGCACTGTGTTTCCCGAGCAGGAGCCGCAACTGGCAGCGTCACTCGCCGCTGCGCTTTGTTAGTGCGAAAAACAAGTACGCAAACCATTCCATGCTCGCCTTCACGGTTAAAAATAAAAAACTCGTCGCTCGAAACAAACCGCTCCCGCAACTCCTCCCCCGCTGGGCGCTCGTACGCGTACTCCTTGCCGGCGTCTGCAACACCGACGTCGAGATTCTGCGCGGCTATCATGCCTTTCGTGGCGTTCCCGGCCACGAGTTTGTCGGCGAAGTTGCCGCTGTCAACGGTGTCTCCGCTAAAGAAAAAACGAAATGGCTCGGTAAACGGATCACCGGCGAAATCAACGTTTCCTGTTCCGCGTACAACTATCGCCCTGTCTGCGGCTTTTGCCGCCGCGGCCTCAAAACTCATTGCGCGCGACGCACCGTCCTCGGCATCGTGAATCACGACGGCGCCTTCGCCGAATATCTGGCGCTGCCGCTCGAAAATCTTCATCTCATTCCCAATTCCATCTCCGACGAGCAAGCCGTATTCGTCGAGCCGCTAGCCGCCGCCTGCGAAATTCTCGACCAGATCGACATGAAACAATTTCGCGAAGCCACCGTCCTCGGCGACGGTAAGCTCGCGCAATTAATCGCCCGTGTCCTGCGCACCGCTCTTCCAAGGGTAGTCATGTATGGGAAACACAAAGACAAATTGCGGCAAGCCGCAGCAGCCGGTATCGACACGCAAAGCGTCCGTGGTGACGCCTCGGATCTGAAACGCGTCAAAGATAATTTTACTCTCGTGGTGGAAGCGACCGGGTCACCCTCCGGTCTAGCTCTGGCGCAACACATGACCGAACCCCGTGGCACCCTGGTCTTGAAATCGACATTTCACGGCGCCGCCCCGGTAGAAACCTGGCCGCTGGTCGTGAAAGAAATCACCTTGATAGGATCGCGCTGCGGCCCCTTTGCGAAAGCCATCGCGCTATTGCGCTCCGCAAAAGTCGACCCGCGCCCGCTCATCACTCGCACATTCCCGCTAAGCGAAGCCCCCGCTGCAATCCAACACGCACAGCAACCCGGAGTAATGAAGGTCCTGCTAAAGCCCAACAATCTTTGGAAGTATTCAGGCAAAACGAGAACTTAGGCCGTGCACGATTTGTGACTGAAGCATTTTCTCGCGCTTCGCCCGTTAAAGCCGGTTAATACAGCTCGCCACCCGCGCCGCGCCAAACCCATTATCGATATTCACCACGGTCACACTCGACGCGCAACTATTCAACATCCCCAGCAACGCCGCTACCCCACCAAAGCTCGCGCCGTAACCCACGCTGGTCGGCACCGCGATCACTGGAACCGCAACCAATCCCCCCACCACGCTCGGCAGCGCGCCTTCCATTCCAGCCACGCAAATAATCACTCGCGCGCGCATCAACTCTTCGCTGTGCTTCAACAGCCGGTGAATCCCCGCCACACCCACGTCATAAAGATGCTCCACCCGATTGCCCATCAAGCGCGCCGTAAGCACCGCCTCTTCAGCCACGGGAATGTCGCTGGTCCCCGCGGAAACCACCATAATCGTCCCTTTACCGGATATCTCCTGATTCCGTTCGATAGTGATTGCGCCTGACAGCGGATGAAACTCGACCGCTCCATTTTTCTGGCCCGCAGCTCGCTTCACCGCGGCAAACATCTTTGCATCCGCGCGCGTCACCAGAATATTTTGTCGCCCAGGCTTTCCCCCCAGTAGCGCCGTCACTATTTCCGCCACCTGTTTCGAAGTTTTTCCTTTCCCAAAAACAACTTCCGCAAATCCCTGGCGTAATGCGCGGTGATGATCGACCTTCGCAAAATCTAGATCTTCAAACGGCAGAAGTTTCAGCCGCTCCAGGGCTTTCCTGGGAGCCAGCGCTCCAGAGCGCACTTCATCTAGTAACTGCAACAGGTCAGTTTCGGTCATAAAAATTTTTATTTTTATCGGCGAGGCACAATCGATCTTCACGCCCGCGAAGATTCCGCGTACACGCACCACTCAGCAATTCGTCCGTCACGCACAATAGCCTTCCAGGCTGCCGGTATCTCCCAGAAACCTGCGTTGGGCAATTTGCCGTCGCTCTTGCTGATGCCGCTAGCGGTACCAAACACTGCCACTGAGTTCTTATCCACAAAAAATTGCTCACCGCGTATCTTGTAGTCCGAAACCATGTCGTAATACATTTTCCAACCGCCCCGCAGAGTCTCTCGCCCAATAAACCGTTTCCCCAGCGCGTCTTGAAATACGTGATCTTCGGTCATGAGTTCACACAACTTGTCCACATTTCCCGCATTGATCCTTCTAATGAACTCCACAACCGTTTCCATTGGTGCCGCGCTAGCCATGGCGCTCCTCTCCGGCCGGGAGTCTAGAGTACAACGTCACGCCCTTTCGTCACACCGTCACGCGTCTTGAGGCCCCGCAAATCTTGACTTGCCCCAACGCCGTTGCGACACTGAACCCATCCACAAATTGCACATAATTCAGCGGTGGCGAGGCACTTCCACTGCCGCGGCGAAAAAAGCAGAGGCTTGATTTGGCGACGGAATTAACACCCGGCATCCCTCCCAGTGTGAAAAGCCCCAACCGCATCAAAATTGTGCTTGAAATGATCAAATTCGAGCATTCCGTATTTGCGCTTCCGTTCGCGCTGACTGGAGCGCTGCTAGGCGCGCGGGCAACCCATCGCGGTTGGCCAACATTCAGTCAACTCGCGTGGGTGGTAGTCGCAATGGTTGCGGCCCGCTCCGCCGCCATGACCGTCAACCGCATCGTGGACCTGCGCTACGATCGCGAAAATCCCCGCACCACACAACGCGCCCTGGCCACCGGGCTGCTCTCCGTGCCCTTCGCGTGGACCTTCACGGTCATCGCTGTAGCCATTTTCTTTCTTGCTTCGTGGCAGCTGAATCTCCTGGCACTCAAACTTGCTCCTCTCGCCCTGGCAATTCTTTTTTTCTATTCCTTCACCAAACGCTTCACCACCTGGTCGCATCTTTTTCTCGGCTTCGCGCTGGGAATTTCTCCCGCGGCCGCATGGATCGCCATCACCGGCGGCTTCGATCCGCGCACGCTGATTCTCTGCGCCGCAGTCACTCTGTGGGTCGGCGGCTTCGATGTTTTGTACGCGTGCCAGGACATTGACTACGACCGCAGCGCCGGGCTCTTCTCCATTCCACAGCGTTTCGGAGTCGCCAATGCGCTGATCATCGCGCGAATTATGCACGTCGGCGTCGTCGCCCTGCTCTTATGGCTCGCCGCCAGTTTCGCGCTGCCCTGGCCGGCGTGGCTCGGCATTGCCGTAGTCGCCGCGCTGCTCGCTTATGAACATTCGCTCGTGAAAGCTGACGACCTCAGCAAGCTGGACGCTGCGTTTTTCGCAATGAACGGTTATATTAGTATGTCGTTTCTTTTATTCTGGGGCGCCGCAGTGGCCCTCTGGCGCGTTTGAAAACATCGAAACTTTTGAAATGCATGCCGTAATCGCCAGGTATTCCGTTAAAGGATAAGCTTAAAGCGTGGCAGAGCTACTCATCACCGACCAGCGCCTGAAACCCATCGCCGCTAAAGTTTTACGCGGCGAGCGCCTCTCGCAAGAAGACGGCGTCGCGCTCTATCGCTCGCCCGATCTCCTCGCCGTGGGCTGGCTGGCCAATCACGTGCGCGAAAAACGCCACGGCAACGTCACCTATTTCAACGTCAACAGGCACATCAATCCAACGAACGTCTGCGTCGCACATTGCAAACTGTGCGCTTTCGGACGCGACCCCAACGCTCCCGGCGCGTACACCTTCGCTCTTGAAGAAATCTACCAACGTGCTGAACAAGGGGTCCGCGAAGGCGCCACCGAGTTCCACATGGTTGGCGGCCTGCACCCCGATCTGCCCTTCGATTATTTTCTGGACATGATTCGCGGCCTCAAGCAGCGCTGTCCCACCGTGCATCTCAAAGCCTTCACCATGGTGGAGGTCGGCTACTTCGCGCGCATCGCCAAGCTCTCCATCAAGGAAACGCTGCAAAAAATGAAAGACGCCGGCGTCGATTCCTTACCGGGCGGCGGCGCGGAAATTTTTCATCCCCGCGTGCGCAAACTTATCTGCGACCATAAAGTAAGCGGCCAGATGTGGCTCAGCATTGCGCGCCAGGCTCACGAACTGGGCTTTCATTCCAACGCCACCATGCTCTACGGACACCTGGAAACCGAAGAAGAGCGCGTCGACCACCTGCTGAAGTTGCGTGAGCTTCAGGATCAGACCCACGGCTTCGTCACCTTCATTCCTTTAGCGTTTCACCCGGACAACACCGCGCTGGCGCACATTCCCAAGCCCACCGGTTACGACGACTTGCGCAACATCGCGGTATCGCGCTTGCTCCTCGATAATTTCGCGCACATCAAAGCCTACTGGATCATGCTCTCTCCGGCGATCGCGCAAATCGCGCTGCGATTTGGAGCTAACGATCTGGACGGCACGGTAGTCGAAGAAAAGATTTATCACGATGCCGGCGCGGTCACCTCTGAATTTACCTCGCGCGCCGATCTCGAACGCCTGATTCGCGCCGCAGGCCGCATTCCCGTCGAGCGCGACACGCTCTACAATCCGGTGGATCGCTCCAAAATGCCGCCCATCCCGCCGCCCACTCGCCCCGAGCTCGTCTCACTCACCCTCAACGTATAAGTTCCGAGCACGCTTCTTCGACAAGGCATTGCCCGCTCTTAAATTGGCGTAGAAATCTGTATTTGCCATCCGCTCCTGGCACATTAAGATTCACTGCGAGGAAAATCTGCGCAATGCGAACAATCCTTTTGCTCACCATTTCAAACATCTTCATGACCTTCGCCTGGTACGGCCACTTGAAATATCGCAGCGAAGCACTCTGGAAAGTCATCCTCGCCAGTTGGGGCATCGCCTTCTTTGAATATTGTTTCCAGGTGCCCGCCAACCGCATCGGCTCGTACGAATTCAACGCCGCGCAGCTCAAAACCATTCAGGAAGTCATCACCCTGACGGTCTTCTCGATATTTTCCGTGCTGTATCTAGGCGACAAGTTCAGGTGGAACTACGGCGCAGGCTTCGCCTTAGTGGCCATCGGATCATTTTTCATTTTCCACAAATGGTAAGAGCCCGCAATTTATTTCAGCACTTGCGGTGCCCACACCACGACCTCTTGCCGTCGCGAAAAGTGCAGCAATTCCGGCTTCAGCTCGGCGCTCGCGATTCCCGCCGCAGCCGCCATGGTGTTTTCCTGAAGCGCCGTTTCCGCCAACTGCAGCGGCCACCGCGGATGATGAATTTCGCAGCGAATGATGCGTCCCTTCTTGTCCGCGGTGTACAAGCAATAGCGCTCCACTAGAAAATGCTCGACGCTGTGGGGCTGCGCACGGAAAACGCTCCCAATCGCCCGGTAGCGCGCTCGGAGCGAAGCCGCCGAGCCTCTGTGATCTATTCTGTGGCTCTCATAACGAATCCATCCCGCGTCTTCTGCGCAGCTGATCTCCGCGAAAAAATACGGCAGATGAAAGAATGCTCGTGCGCCCCACACCGCAACCACGCTCATCGCATCCAGGCTAAAAAACCAAACGCCGGGTTTTCCATCTCGCATCACATAAGTGCGCACATTCAATTCGGGAAACCGCGAAAACCCCGGAATGGCCGGCGTACTTCGCATGCGCACACCCGACATGCGAAACGGCACCACCCCCAGCCACGCTTGTCCGCCAAACGTATCTATCTCCAGCATCCGCGGAATCAGCGGACGCAATACATCCGCCGGCACCACCCAGTGCGCGAACAACAAATCGTGCCACTCCTGCTTCATGATCCATGAACCACGCGGCAGCGGCCATGGCCGATGCGCAGCATGCTTTAAGATTTCCATCATCAGTACTCAGCAAACCCGCTTCTCGACATCTTGCTGTGCCCAATATACCCTTCCTCAATCGCGCAGAATCGAATCTCTACGTGATGGCGCAAAGAAAAGAAAAAAGAAAAGAGGCATTTATGGATCGCAAAGCATCAGCAGTATGGACCGGCGGACTCAAGGACGGCAAAGGTACTTTATCGACGGACAGCGGCGTATTGAAGCAAGCGCAATATTCCTTCAGCACTCGCTTTGAAAATGGCATCGGCACCAATCCCGAAGAGTTGTTGGCCGCCGCGCACGCCGGATGTTTCACCATGGCGCTCTCTGCGCAGCTCGGCAATGCCGGCATGACCGCGCAAAAACTGGAGACCACCGCGACCATTACGCTCGCCAAGGTCGGTGAGGGTTTCTCCATCACTAAAAGCCATCTCGACCTGGTCGCCAACATTCCTGGCGCCGACAAGTCCAAATTTGACGCCGCGGTCAAAGCCGCCGAAACTGGCTGCCCGGTTTCAAAACTTTTCAAAGCCGAAATCACCGTAAACGCGCGCTTGCAATCCTGAGCCACCATCGCTTTCTGTCATGGAAATCTCGCGCACACAAATCGCGAAAGTCTAAATAAATGGTGCACATCGTTCCCCACCCACTCGCACTGGTCGGTGGCTTTGCTTTAGCCATCATCATTCTGGTTGACGCCTTTGAAGCCATTATTCTTCCACGCCGCGTCACGCGAAAAATCCGCTTGACGCGTCTGTTTTTCAGGACGACCTGGGCTTTCTGGAAAGCTGTTGTTAGCAAGGTCACCAATCGCAAAACCCGGGAGGCATTGCTCGGCATTTTTGGACCTTCTTCTCTCTTACTTCTCATCGCCATTTGGGCGCTCGGCTTGGTGCTGGGCTTCGGCCTGATGCAATACGCCGCGGGCTCCGCGATTGACGTCCACGAGCCCGGGCACTCAGGTTTCGCCATGGACGTGTACCTCAGCGCCACCACCTTTTTCACTTTGGGCCTCGGTGATGCCGTTCCGCGCGTTCCGTTAGCGCGCTGCTTGCTCGTCGCCGAAGCCGGTTTAGGTTATGGCTTCCTCGCCGTCATCGTGGGATATCTTCCTTTTATCTACAGTTCTTTTTCCCGCCGGGAAGTAAACATCTCGCTCCTCGACGCGCGCGCAGGTACCCCACCAACCGCCGGAGAACTTCTGCGCCGTTACAGCTACCCGCAAGGCCAGAATGCCTTGCGCGATTTGCTCCGCGAATGGGAATCGTGGTGCGCGGAGTTGATGGAAAGCCATCTTTCCTACCCGGTGCTCGCGTATTTCCGTTCGCAACATGACAATCAATCCTGGATCGCTTCGCTAACCGCCATCTTGGACGCTTGCGCATTAATAAGAACCGGCATCGAAGGGGCCTGCGAACGTCAGGCCGAACTTACTTTTGCAATTGCGCGTCACGCGGTCGTCGACCTGTCGCAGGTTTTTGACACCGCCCCCAGCCCCCCGGCCACCGACCGCCTAACCAGCGCCGATCTGCACCAGCTTCGTGACACGCTCGCGGCCCACGGCATGAAGCTTCACGACGGCGAAGAAGCGGATCGGCAACTCCACAAGCTGCGCAACATGTACGAACCGTTCATTTATTCGCTGGCCATGCATCTCAGCCAGCCTTTACCGCCTTGGATACCGCAAAAAAAAGGTAAAGATAATTGGCAGACCACAGCGTGGGCCAGGGAATCTGGATTGCTCGATAAAAAAGACGTGACCACCGTGGTCATCGACGAACATTTTTAACCGGCGAAATTTCTATCCAAAATAATTGGAGGCTTTTGTATGAAAGCGATTCGCGTCAGCCAATTCGGTGGGCCAGAAGTTTTGAAGCTGGAAGACGTGCCCACACCCGTTCCCGCGACCGGACAAGTACTCGCGCACGTGCGCGCCGCGGGAGTCAATCCCTACGACACCAGTATGCGCGCGGGAACTTACGCCGTGAAGCCGCAGCTGCCATACACTCCCGGCTCAGACGCAGCTGGAGTAGTGGAATCTGTGGGCCCCGGCGTCACCAAGGTTAAACCTGGAGACCGCGTTTACACTGCGCGCACGCTGTCGGGAGCGTACGCCGAGTACACTCTCGCGCTCGAAAACCAAGTCCAGTTGCTGCCGGACGACATCGAATTCGCGCAAGGCGCTGGGATATGGGTGCCCTATGCCACGGCCTATCACGCGCTTTTTCATGCCGCGCAAGCACACGCCAGTGAAACGGTTCTCGTTCACGGCGCAAGTGGAGGAGTAGGCACCGCCGCACTGCAATTGGCCCGTGCCATGGGTCTCACCATCTTTGGAACAGCCGGCACGGAACCAGGGCTGGAGCTCATCAAACGTGAAGGCGCGAACCACGCCTTCAATCACACCAAGGCAGGCTACGAAGATGAAATCCTGAAAGCCACCGGCGGGAAGGGTGTCGACATCATTCTGGAAATGCTCGCCAATGTAAATCTGCCCAAGGACCTGAAACTCATGGCCACCAATGGACGAGTCATCGTAATCGGCAATCGCGGCGAAACTACCATTAACCCCCGCGAGCTTATGATGAAGCGCGGGTCCATTCGCGCCTTTACCCTGTGGTCTCTTACCGAACAGGAAACCAAGGAAATTTATGCCGGGCTGAACGCCGGACTCTCTAACGGCACCCTTCGCCCCGTGGTTGCCAAAGAAATCCCCCTCGCGGACGCGGCCCGTGCCCACAAAGAAATTCTTGAGCCCGGCTCAGCGGGGAAAATCGTCCTGATCCCCTAGGCACGTGTGCACCGCACAAAAATACTTACGCACGTAATCCAGAACATTCTGTTCAGGTTGCGCTGAACGCCGGTCCACAAAAACGCGAAGGGTGGGTCTTTCTTTTAAGTCCATCGTGACGACCTGCAAATTTTCTGCTCAGGCCGCTGCGCCAATTCGTCGAATCAAATCATCCTGCTGTTTCTTGCTTTCCGCGCCGATCGTAAACGCATCGAGCAGCCCCAGCGATAACGCATACTTCAACGCTTCATCCTGGCGCCCGCTCAAATCTCCTTGCCCCAGAATTTTCATCCCTACGATGGCCTTCCCTGCCGCGCGCATTTCACGCAACACGCTGACCACGGTTTCAGGATCGGCATCCATGTGCGAACCAATCGGATTGATGCGCACCAGATCGATTTCCACCCACGGCGATTTCGCCGCCGCGCGCAGCGCCTCAATGCTGTGACACGAGCAACCGTGGCTGCGAACGAGGCCCTTCTGCTTGGCCTCGGAAAACACATCCATCACGCCTTTATATCGCTCCGTCCAGTCGCCTTCCGTCACGCAGTGCATCAGGCAAACATCCAGATAATCCGTCCCCAATTCTTTACGAAAGCGATCCAGGTCCGCCCGCGCCGAAGCCGCATCACGCGCCCACGTCTTTGTAAGCACCGTCACTTTATCGCGCGGCACATGCTTCAACGCTTCCGCCACATGTGGGTGGCTACCGTAAGAATCCGCCGCATCAAAAAATCGCAGCCCCTGCTCGTACCCGTTGAGCAGCAACGCCGAAAGCCCTGCGACCCCTAAAGCGGTCTGATTGGAATGGTGCCCGGATCCCACGGTGCCCGTGCCCATCGCAAGCCGGCTGGTCTTAATCCCGGTGTTCCCCAGCGTCACTTCATCGACAGCCGTAAATTTCCGCGGCAGAGGCGTGCTCAAAAACGCCGCCCGCGCCAGCGCCTTCCCGCCCAACCATGCGGCACCAAGCCCACAGCTGGTGCGTCGAATAAAATCTCTTCGCCTCATTCTCTGGTTTGCCACTGGCGCCTCCTAATCATCGAGTTTCGTCGGTCACGCTCGTACGCATCCGGCTCTTTCGTCCTAATCTTAGGGACGTTCGACCCCGTGTACCGGTTACCAGAAAAATTCGATTTAACCCAAACTCCTACCCTGGTTCAACGCAGACTTCGATCGCATTTCCTTGCAGGTCCTGAAACCGAAAGAAACGATTCCCTCCCGAATCGCTAGCCAGCGCCTCGACAGTCACTCCTCGTTCTATCAGCCACTTACGAGCTTTCTCCAGATTCCTGGTGAAGAAAATTACATGTCGCTTTGTGCGGATGAGGTCGCTTCTAGTTCGACCAGCGTAAGAGCTGTGTCATCGTTAGAAACTCGCAAATCCACGAAAGGGCGGCCGGAATCTTCTTCTCGCTCGCCTGATGCCTCGCGCAATCCAAACGTTTTCTTATACCAATCGCGGGCCGCCCCCAGATTTCTCACTTCTATTACGCAGTTGTCCGAAATCCAAACGGATGTTTCCCCCACATCGTTAGTCCTCAAACTGCTCTACTCCAACTCCTTCGACTAATTAAGAGATGCTAATGCGAATCCTGGCCAATATCGAGCCTCAAGGTCCAAGCTACAGGGCACAAATTAAATATCTACATTCTTTTTTCTCGCGAACCATACAGGTTCCGGCTCAGTTTTGCACTATAATCATGGTCGCCGATGCGCTCGCATAAAACTGCGGAATCGGTGTATAGACTATCGTGCACACCACATCGTTTTTACCTTTGTTGGCCGCGCAAAGTTCTCTCGGCCATTACTGGCACAAAATCACCGATCGCACCTTTTCGGGCGTCTACCACGCCAATGGCTTTGACTTGGCGATGATGATTCCCTACTTCATCGTGCTTTTTATTCTGGCGCTGTATGGCCTGCACCGCTATTGGCTGGTTTACGACTATTACGCGTATGCTAAAAATGTTCCGGCGCAGCCGCCCCCGGTTATCGAATGGCCGCGCGTCACCATTCAGTTGCCCATTTACAACGAGCGCTACGTGATCGAACGTCTCATCGAGGCCATCTCGCGATTCGATTACCCACCCGAGCTTCTCGACGTGCAAGTTCTGGACGACTCCACTGATGAAACCCAGGAAGTTGCGCGCAAATGCGTCGAGCGTTTCGCCGCTCAGGGCATGCCCATAACCTACATTCATCGCAGCAACCGTGAAGGTTACAAAGCTGGCGCTCTGGAAAACGGCTTGAAAAGTTCCAAGGGTGAATTTGTAGCGATCTTCGACGCTGACTTTGTTCCGTCGCCGGATTTTCTGCAGCGAACGATTCCCTATTTCATGAATCCCAGCGGCGGCGCCGCCATCGGCATGGTGCAGACACGCTGGACTTATCTCAATACCGACTACTCGCTGCTCACCCAAGTGGAAACCATTTTGCTCGACGGCCACTTCGTCGTGGAGCATGGCGCGCGTTCGCGCCGCGGCACATTTTTTAATTTTAACGGCACCGCCGGAGTGTGGCGGCGAAAAGCCATCGATCAGGCGGGCGGGTGGCAGCACGACACCCTCACGGAAGACACCGACCTTTCTTATCGCGCGCAACTGAAAGGCTGGAAATTTCTATATCTCCCGCACATCGAGTGCACTTCCGAGCTTCCCGTGGATATGAACGGCTTCAAAGCTCAGCAAGCACGCTGGGCCAAGGGCCTGATGCAAACAGCCAAGAAAATCCTCCCCAAAGTGTTCAAATCCAACGTGGCTTGGCATGTGAAGTCTGAAGCCTTCTTCCATCTCACCGCCAACATCAGTTACCCGCTGATGGTGTTGCTCTCCACCATGCTGCTGCCCGCCATGATTGTGCGTTTCTACCAGGGCTGGATTCAGATGCTGGTGATCGACCTGCCACTGTTTCTGGCTTCCACATGTTCGATTTCGAGTTTTTATTTGGTGGCTCAGAAAGAGCTGCACCCCAAAACTTGGTACCGCACTTTTCTCTATATGCCCTTTGTGATGGCCACCGGAATTGGTATTTCCGTCCGCAACGCGCAGGCGGTCATCGAAGCCATCGCCGGAAAGAAAAGCGAATTTGCGCGCACTCCCAAATACAACATCGCCGGCAAGCAAGGTTCCTACGCCAAGAAATCCTACAAAAATAAAGCCGGATGGATGCCGTACGCGGAAATTTTCCTGGGTGGGTATTTCGCGCTCACCGTTGTTTACGCCGTAGCCAATGAAAATTACGCGACTGTGCCGTTTCTACTTCTCTTCGTATGGGGTTACCTGTACACCGGTTTCATGTCCCTGGGTCAAACCTACCTGGCGAATCTCCGCTTCGAAGTGGAAACGCCGGAAATGCGGCCCGCGGCCTCAGGCGCTCCCGGCTTCTAAACTATTTTCCACTTCGAGCACTACTGTAACCGCTAGCGCGCTCCGCTAAGGCGCGATCGCAGACAGTAACTCCCTCCACACCGTTTTGTTCTTCCAATACGCCACATGCGCCACCAAAGGCACCGCCGCGTCTCTGTCTTTAATATTTTGTACCGCGATATCGGGCACCGGGTCGTCCTGATATCCGGGCAGGTCATAAAATTTCAAATCTCCCGAAACGATATCGTTGCGCGAATACACATTGATCCATTTTAGTTTCCGAAATTTTGGATAACTCATAATCAAGGGCTGCACCGTGGAAGCCAACCGCTCGCGAATGTGCAGGGTATCTTTTCCCTGAATCGTAAAAAGAAAAGCCGTCTTGTTCAGTGGAGAGCCGAACGTCACCATGGTTGCGGTTCGCTCAGCCACCTGCAGAGCACCGCCGCAGAGCCAGTCATCCAGCATGAGCCGGTTTAAAGTGTCATAAGCAATCACCGAGCCGAGCGAATGACCCACCAACGCAATTTTGTCGTACTGGAATTCAGACGCAGCGCCGGGCTGGGCTTTCAACTCATACGACGTGAACAGCGCCGACACCACCGAACGCGCTGCCTCTTTGACTTCACTTCGCACCGCGTCAAATCGATCCAGTTGATTGGGCCGCACGTAAATCGCCACGTCGCCGACGTACTGCACCAATATTTCACGCACTTTGGCGCTGAATAGTATAAGGAATGGCCACACCCACGCAGGATTCGCCAGAAAATTGACCCAACTTGAAAAAATCCAGCCATCAAAATATCGGCGCAATATTAGGACCGAGCCGAAAAACGCCCCCACATTGAGCACAAACGTAAGTACGGAAAGGATTAAGAACAACCAATGCCCCTGCAATCGCTGCTCAGACGACCGAAGCACCGCCCTGGCTATCATCGTAGCGCCCACTAAAAGGCCGGCTATTAGAATGATCAAAGTGGAGAAACCCCGCAGTTTCGCGTGCGGCATTTTGTCGAACAGACACTCAACCCAATTTGGTGCGCCTTCGATCCAACCCTGAGAATTTGCGCCTGTTATACAAGTATGAGTTATAGCTGCCGGTGCACTGGATGCGCCGTCGCTACTGCCGAGCCAATCCGCATGGAGCATAATCGTCATTAAAGCCGCAGTGCCCAGAATATTCAGAATGGTATAGATCATCGCAATCCAGCAAAAACCGCCCACCACAATTCTCCATGGCGTGGTCAGCTCTTGCGGTTTGCCCAAGTCGGCGACAAATAAAACCGCGCCAAAACTGAAGGCTACCGCGACCATGCAACTCGCCAGCGCGGTGAGTTGCGGCCAGTGCGTCTTCAAAAACACCAGCGGCGCAAGACCGGTTTGCGCACCGGCGGAGGCCAATATCACCGCGTTGATCGCTGTCAGCGCCACCAGAATTAGCAGCGTCAAACATAGCCACAGAGGCGTCAGCCAGCGAACAGAGAAGCTGGCCATCCCACCGAACATGGCTCGCTGAAAACTTTTAATGCTATTGAGAATTCCGCGCAGCCCTCCGTCCCACAAAAAACTGACCACGTCTGTCAGTTGCGCCACTCCTTCGGTCTTAGGCGCCCAATAGGTTTCATAAAGATGCAGCTCATATCGTTTGAGCGGCTGGCCGGTTGCGTCTTTGTTAATTCCGTCGACGTCCAATTCAACCCGCTGCAATACCTGATCGGCGATCTTTACCGTCCGCAAGCGCGGCTTGATCTGCGTCGGATTCGGCAGCACATCGAGAATCCCATTCGCCAAACTATCCAGCGTCTCAAACGGAATCTGCTGTCCCATACCGTGCACCACCCACACCGCGCGCTTTTCACGAGGCGTCCCGTCGACAGCCTCCAGAGGAGCCGCGAACTTTTCTATTCCCCCGCTTGGCTCGTCTGGACCTTCAAACTTATCTTTGTCTTTCTCCTTAACCTTGGGCGTTTCGTCTTTTGAGTCAATCCAGTCATCAGCTGTCTTTTTCGTTTTGTCTGCACGCGTTTTTTGGGCGCTCTCTTTTGGAGCTAAATCAATCGAGGAAGTTTTGGGCGCCCCAACAGTTGGGGTTTTTGCCGCAGAGAGATCAAAAGCGTCGTAGGTTTGCGGTACGGCGATTTCATACTTTGAGGGCAAGGGCTTGCTGGGAGAATTGGACATGCTAACCTCCTCGTTATATACCGCAGAGGTTAACTTCTTTGAATTTGTGCGTCAAATGAACGAAGAATAGTTCCGGAAGGCCAACCTTGGTTCATGCGTGTCACGGCACCAGCCGCAAGCGCCACGTTTTAGACAAATTCGATGGCAACAACTTCCGGGCTGCTTCCCACTCGCAATGGCGGCCCCCACGTACCTGCGCCGGTCGAAGTATAAATTTGCATTTCGCCCAGCCGATGCAGCCCGTAAACGAATTTGCCGTACATTCGCTCAGCTGCCAGCGTCCATGGCCAGAATTGCCCGTGATGAGTGTGCCCCGAAAGCTGCAGCGAGATACCCTCTTTGGCGGAAACCTGAACGCGATCAGGCGCGTGTGTTAACAAAATGCTCGCTTGCCCGCGATCCAATCCTGTCAGTCGCAGCGTTTTGCGAAAATGCTCGCCATGCGTGGCGTCTCGATAGGTCACCCCGACAATCTGAAGTCCATCCACAATTACCTTTTCATTTTCCAGGACGCGCACACCGGTAGCCGCCACCGCTTCCAGATATTTGCTGTGATCGGAAAATTCTTCGTGATTGCCTTCCACAAAAAATGCCCCCAGCGGCGGTTTCAGCAAGCGAAGAGGCTCCGCCAGCCGCGCGAGATCGGCAGGGGTGCCGTCATACAAGTCTCCCGCGATGAACACTACATCAGGATTCAGCCGGCGAACCATCTTCACCACGCGCCGAATGAATCCAAACGCACGATAGTTTCCCAGGTGTACGTCGCTGACTAAAACTGCCTTACGCCCGCGCCAGGACTCAGGCAGCTTCGGAAGTTTCACGGTGATGCGTCTTACGCGCGTCCACTCACCGTTGATGAGTCCGTAGGCGGTCACCGCCACCGCTAGTCCTAGGAAACTCAAAGCGAAATAGTGGCGTTCTATTCTTGCTCCTCCTAACCGCAACGCCACATACACCAGCCAGCACAGCACACTCGAGAAAAATGCGTAATTTACGAATCCCAGCCACACCGCGGTAATGCGGTACACGACTCGCAAAATCACATTTGTAAATCGGAAGCCAATCAGCGATGTGGCCAGAAAGCTGACCGACAAAATACCCAGCGCAATCAGCAGCCGCCAACGACGTAACGGGCTGAAATCGTAAACGCCGGCTTCTCCTTCAATCTGCGGCGACCCAAAATAGACCCAGGTGAGAAAAAGAAATCCATGCACCGCAATTAAAACTGCTTGAAAGATGGTCAGAAATACAAAAAAGCGCCTGGGCAATCGCATCGTCCCCGATCGAAATGGCTGTTTACAGCTATCTTTACCAGCGTACCACGCTGCCCGGAAAACCTTTGGCCGATGGCCGCAGGCGCTTGGGCGGTATGACGATAGCCTGGGCGGCGGGCGATTTTGGTTGCCGGGAATAATTCGGCTACAATCACCGGAGTAAGAGCACGCATCAGTTATCTGCGCAGATCTCGGATGGCATTTTCGCATTTAGCTCAAAATTGCTCCTGAGAAACACCCCCGCTTGCCCCGGGCCGCAGCACTGTGGTGGTACTTCAAGGAGAATCTGTGAGTCGTCAGGCCCCTGGCCACACGCAAGAACCGTGCGCGCCCTGTTTATCTTTCGTTCCGTGCCAAGGTTGTTACGTTAATCGAGGGCCCCGATTATTTTTCTTCACGGCCATGGCCGGGCTATGTTTCGCCACCGCTCTGAGCGCGCCTCAATTAAATGCGCAACAACGCCGCGAACGCGAACCAAACATCATTTACGCCGAGCGCCGCGCGCAACTCGCCGCGCAAGCCGACGGTCCCATCATTCTGTGGGGCTTTACCGGGCGCGAAGAAGTCTCGCAGGCCAACGTTTTCGCGCAGGAAGAGAATTTTTACTATCTCACCGGCCACAACGAAGAAGGCGCCGGGCTGATCATCTTCCCCGCTGCAAAGCACGACAACGGTTCACCTGCGCCAGCAGGCTCGCCTGCGGCGGCAGGATCGTCTAGCACCGCCCACGATGATGCTTTATCGGGTCCGCGCGAAATTCTTTTCTTGCCTGCCAAGGATACCCCGAAAGAAAAATGGAATGGCGTACGTATGTCGCCCACCGATCCGGACATTACCGCG
This sequence comes from Candidatus Methylomirabilota bacterium, assembly GCA_035490135.1. Classification (GTDB taxonomy): domain Bacteria; phylum Acidobacteriota; class Terriglobia; order Acidiferrales; family UBA7541; genus Acidiferrum. The sequence goes on along the minus strand of DATHGV010000407.1, from coordinate 7,286 downwards.
CGCACCGGATTCGCCACTGTCAAACCTTTTGCCGAAATGCGCGCTGAGGTTGAGAAGCTCGCAAAGATCTACCCTGCCGTCTTCACCATTCTTCCGTACGAAAAAGAACTGGGCGGCTACCCGCACGAGAAACAAGTGGTCGACTGGCTCCAGGTAGCTGCACCCCAGGCCAAGGTGAAAGATATTCGCCAAAATATTTACGCTCTCCGCGAAATTAAATCGCCTGGAGAAATCGCCTTTCTTCAAAAGGCCATCGAGCTTTCCCTGGACGCACAACTGGAAGCCATGAAAATGATGCGGCCTGGCCTTTACGAGTATCAAATCGCCGCAAAAATGGTGGAAGTGCACGCCATGGGTGGCTCCGAAGCGGAAGGCTACGCCCCCATCGTGGGCGCCGGCCCCAATTCCGTCGCGTTGCACTACGACAAGCTTTCACGAAAAATTGAGGATGGCGACATCGTCGTGCTCGATGTGGGCGCGCAATATTCCGGATATTCCGCGGACATCACGCGCACCTTGCCCGCTAATGGAAAATTCACCACCCGCCAGCGCGAGATTTACGAAATCGTCCTGGGAGCGCAAAACGCGGCCATGGCCACGATGAAGCCCGGCATTGATCTCTGCAAAAAAGGCGGCCACAGCGCGTACAAAGTTTCTTACGATTACATCAACTCGCACGGCAAAGATCTCCATGGCAAATCGCTTGGCCAGTATTATATTCACGGCCTCGGCCATCACATTGGACTGGACGTCCACGATCCCGGCGAATATTGCGAGCCATTGAAACCGGGCATGGTCGTCACCATGGAGCCCGGCATTTACATCCCCGAAGAAAATCTCGGCGTGCGCATCGAAGACGACGTGCTCATCACTCCCGACGGCTACAAACTTCTCAGCGAGCGCCTGCCGCGCGACCTCGACCAAATAGAAAAAATCATGGCCTCCGCCAAAGACCAGGCTCCGGCTAAACCATAAACACTCGATTTAATCCCCGATGATCACATTAATCCGGACTTGAGCTACCAAGATTCCTTCACGTTCGCATCTGGCAAGAATTGGTGCTAAGTTTTCACGGCTATGATTTTGCCTCTCACGAGTTTTGTAAGCAGCTGCGTTGCCTTTACGACCTTAGGACTCATCATGCTTGGCTGCGTTCCGGCCATGCCTGGAATCCAGGCTAGCAAAAGATGGCGTCACGCAGACGCATGAATCGTCATCACCCATTTTGGATTGCGTGCGCCCGACTAGGGCTAACGCCTGCGCCCCGCTACCGGGATGTGATGGAAATGACCGCGCTATTCACAGCCTGACAGGCTTTCGTAGACTCTAAGTCTTCAGATTTCCGAAGCAGGGGTGTCCATGAAGCAATCCATTAGGAGTGTGATTTTCGCGATTGTATTGCTTTTGTTCAGCGGGATTGCTCCATCACGCGCGCAGAATTCTTCGCAACGCACGATCGCGATTACCATTGATGACCTTCCCGCCGCCTCCGCGAATTTCATGACTGGCGCGGAAATCAACGAAATGACCGCCAAGCTCTTGACTACTCTCCGCAATCAGAAGGTGCCGGCCGTCGGGTTCGTGAACGAAAAGAAACTCTATAAGCTTGGTGAGGTCGACGCTCGCATCAATGCGCTGAAGATGTGGGCCGATTACGGTTTTGAGCTTGGCAATCATACCTTCGCACACACTTCGATCAACCGCGTGAGCTTGAAGGATTGGGAAGAGGACGTCATCCGCGGTGAAACGGTGACTGCGATGTTGCTTGCTCAGCACAACATGAAAATGCGCTATCTTCGCCATCCCTATCTCGACACCGGCCGCGATCTGCAGACCCGACGCGATGCGGAAGCTTTTCTCGTGAACCGTGGTTACCGGATCGCGCCGGTCACCATGGACGCCTGGGACTGGATGTACAGCGGAGTTTACGAGGACGCGCGCCGGCGTAGCGACACCGAACTGCAGCAAAAACTCGTCGATTCCTATTTGAAACATACAAGTGACGTTTTTGATTATTACGAAAAGTTTTCCAAGAGCTTGATCGGTTACGAACCCGCGCAGATTCTCTTGTTGCATGGAAACTGGCTCGAAGCTGATCATATCGGCGAGTTGCTCGATCTTTTACGCAAGCGTGGCTACAGTTTCGTTACTCTGCAGGATGCACTGAGCGACTCGGCCTATAGCATGCCGGACGAGTTTGTCGGAGAAGAAGGCGGGGGTTGGCTGGACCACTGGGCCATCACTCGCGGGCAGCCACCGAGAGATACGCCCCCATTCCCGCAGTGGGTGATAGATCTTTCGAAGGCGTTGCCGCGACGGCCCACGCAGCCCTAATTTTTTGATTGTGTTGAAGAGTGCTAGGTCGCGTTCCCAGACAAGTAGTTTCAAGTTTCCGATTCGCGGTTGCGTCGACCCATTGAGTCCACCGCGTTAGATCAGCTGTTTAGATATTCTCGCAAGTTGCTCATATCCATGAAAAGAAAACCATCTGAGATAGATAGGTGTATAGTGGGCGACCTGGGCCCCAAATCGAAAATGCTGGTTAGGAGGTCCGCTCATGCCGTTCTATCTTCATCAAATCAGCTACACACCAGAAGCACTCGCAAAGCTCATTGGGAATCCGCAGGATCGCTTTGAAGCTGTCCGCGGCCCTATAGAAAAGCTCGGTGGCAAGATCAAGGATTCATACTTCGCCTTCGGCCCGTATGATGCCGTACTGATCACCGAGATGCCCGACAATGAGTCGGCTGCCGCGATCGCACTAGCATTCACCGCTGGCGGTGCATTGCGAAATTGCCAGACGACAGCGCTGATGACTAACACCGAGGCGCTCGATGCCATGCGCAAAGCTGGCACCTGCGGCTACAAGCCGATCACGGCAAAAGCTGCTACGGCTAAACAGTAACCTTACTAAAAAAGGGCCCGCTCACCGCGTCGAGGAGATGAAGAGTGGGCGTGTGCCTCGAGGTCGATGTGCTCATCACCCCCGATGGCTACAAACTTCTCAGCGAACGCCTGCCGCGCGACCCCGACCAGATAGAAAAAATCATGGCCGACGCCGCCAAAGACCAGAGCACACCTAAACCCTCAACATTAGTTAAATCCACTTGTCCCGGTCAATGCGCTACACATCCACTGAGACTCTGTGTTGAGTTTTGATTTTTACGGTGGCGTTCACACACATCAAGATGGGAACTGATTGATTCGCCGAAGCTTTGATGTTGCGACCCGCACGATACTCAGGGAGATCAATAACGCCAGCGACGCGATAATGAAAAGTCCATCCACACCGGTCACGGCAATCGTCCTCGCACTAAAGTCCCCGCCAATACCCGTCCACCAGTAAGCGAACAATCCAATGTCCATCACTATGTGCCCGATCATGCCGGGAATGAGCGATTGGGAAGACCAGGCCAGAAGGCCCAGCAATATGCCTGCGCCAAACACGATGGGAACCATTCCTGGCGTCGCCCAAGCTTTGGTCAGATGCAAAGCCATGAAAAACAGTGAGGAAATTAGAATCGCAATTGTTGCGCCATGGCGCTGCTCGATCGGGCGCTGCATGTAACCCCGAAACCCGATCTCTTCGCAGATTCCCGCCGATATGGCGGAGACCACGACTGCTAGCCACTGCAAGAGCCGGGAAGGAATGAAAGAAATATCATATCCTTGGCGGAACGCCGCGGTCGGAAACCGCACGAAGCGGAACAGCAAAACTATTGAGGCATGGATCGTCGTGGCGAAGAAGAACGCGGCAACCAGGCCCCAGGCCCATTGTTTGGATGAAAGTTTGCCGCTTCGGAATGCCGCGGCGCGAGCGGCTTTCGTAGAACGAGGAGAACCTCCTCCGCTTGCCCACCAGATAAAAAGTCCAAGGAATATTGCTTCGGCGAACGCAGCGAGGGGTACACCAAGGTTCAAAAGCAACAGCGGCCATACATTGATAGCGGCAAGTGAAAGAAGAAGCCCGGAAAAGATAGCCCGCAGCGTAACAGGCAACTTCCCCCGACCGGGCGAACGCTGAGCTGCGTTGTTATCACGCTCGCCTTCTAACATCGCCACGCTCCGTCCAGCTTTCCGAGTGTTGTCTTAAGACAATTACGCGGCAATAAGGCCAAAAATTACCTGGAACCCCTTTAACTTGGGTATGTGTCCCCGCTGCCGAACAGATGTTTTTGGCCCAAATCCACTTGGTTGGGAACCGTTCCCGTACTGAAGTACCAGAAATTCCCTGGGACGGCCTACCATTCAGGCGAGTACGCGCGCGCTATAGCTTCGCATTTTAATGGGGAGCAAACTGTCTCTGGTAGATAACAGAAATATATAAACGAGAATATATGGACGAGGCAAAAGTAATCGAACCCCAACCCAAAGACCTGCGTAATTACCCGCGAATATTCGCCCCCAAGGAGTTGGTTGTGGTGTGGCGCTCCGGCGAGCACTGTGGTGCATCTTCTCTAGGCACGGTCGGACTGGGGGGCGTGTTTTTGAAGACTCCCAAACCGCCGGCCGCTGGTTCCACAGTCGAGCTGGTGATTCAAGTCTCGCCTGGCACCCCCGGTACAGACGTACGCGCCCGGGCCGTCGTTTACAACGTGAAACCGGGAGAGGGCATGGGAGTGAAATTTGTACAGATGCGCGGAGACGACCGCTTGCGTCTAAATCAGTTTTTGCAGACGCAGTTTCGCCGCTTGAAATCAGCCCCGCCAGCCCCGTGAAACAGCCACATCCTTACTCCGCGGCTACCCTGAGCCTATCGTAGGAGCATGTCACTAACATAAGTCGCATTCCGGATATTTAAAAATCCACTTTTTCGGTTAATGCGTTTCCCAGACAAGTGGATTATTTCCGAAGACACCGTTACGGGCAGAGTGATCCAAAATAAGCGGCACTACTTCTTGGAAAGCTCGCTCTTGAAATGGCTTTCAACATCTTCACGACTAAGCGGGTTTTTCGCTTTGGTCAATACCACGGAATAAACGACCTCATTACGTGCAATTTGCGCGGTGATAAATGCACCGGCCACCAGCAATTCCTGGCACGTAAATTTCACCATTCTGCCGTCTGCAAGTGTTTTGATCCACTCGTCTGGCATTTGGCACCTATTCGAGTGAGGCCGGTGTGTATCGCAAGTATACGTTGCCTGGAGCGAAGACTTGCCGACAGAAAGATAAATTCGCCTGGTCGATCACTGTCACGTTTCGTGTCTCGCGGCCCCTAGGAGTACCATCTCCCTGCCGTCCCTGTGAGCGCAATATGCCAATCCTTCCTCATGAAACTCCCATCGAGCGCATTTGTTGGAAGGTTCTAGGGCGCAAAACTTGCGATCCATCGGCGACCTATGGCAAAAGCTAAAGTCCGACCACCTGAGTGGTCACGGCGGATCCTCGCACTCCGAGGAGGCTTGCAACTTACCCAGGCAGCGTTTGCATCGCGCCTACATTATTCCGCCATGGCATTGTCCCGCTGGGAGCGTGGCACCCACGAACCAACTGCGCAGTCTTACATTCAATTGGGCAACGTGGCCGGGGAACCGCAATGCTGGTGGTTTTGGGAGCGTGCGGGGTTCAGCAGCACGGATCTTTCTCGCATGTTCGATGAAGGAAACGTCAGGCTGCGCAATGAGCAACTGCCGGAATTGGAAATTATAGCGGCGGGTAGCAGAAAAAACCTCAAACTACCAGCGCGCTCCAGGCTTGTGGTAGTTCCAATGTTGGTCGCTCACGCTGCTACCCACGGAAACCAAGGCGACAACGTAATAGATATGGACACTGCACCGGTCGGTGATTTGATTGCTGCCCCAGAGGCGTGGTGTCCCAATCCAGGTCAAACCACCTGTCTAACCGTACGCGGCTCTGCGATGGCCCCGCTGATCAACGAAGGCGATATTGTCGCCGTCGATTGCGCGCAGACGGACCCCAAACAATTGAGCGGCAAAATCGTTGTGACCTGGCAAGAAAAAAGCGGCCTGCTGCTCTCACGATTCCTACTCGTCGATGGGACGCCGATGCTGGAGTCCGAGAACCTGTCGTACCAGCCCGTCCCGCTAAAGAAAAACCGTAATTGGCGGATCGTTGGTCGCGTACTGTGGTGGATCCGAAAAGCTACTTGAGTTCATGAACCGAAAACATACCGGAGTACATCGTTCGGTCGTATCGCGTCACAATTCGACGCGCCCAATACTTAGCGAGCAGAGCGACGTTCTACAGCGTCTGTGTACTTGCGTTGCAGGACATTGAGAATCAAGCTTCCCATTAGAACGTTTATCAAGCAGCTGGACTACTTCTGAGTCGCCGTTTCTTGTGCCATTTCCAAGGATGGGACGCAAGATCGGAAGCTCCAACCGCGCTCAGAACTTCTATCGGATCTTTTACCGGAAAGGCTTGTCCGGTGGAATATCCGCAATGCTTGCTATAGGCTGACCCCTGATTCTTTTTACGATAAACCGAAATATGAAGCTCACCCAGGTCGATTCGTCTCTCTACAATCCTGACTTGCGCCCAATCCCGCCGGAGGAGCGCACTTGGGGCACCTATAACTACGCATCGCTGTGGGTGGCCATGAGTGTTTGCATTCCCACGTATATGCTGGCGTCCGGACTGATCGCGGGAGGCATGAGTTGGCTGCAAGCCATTCTGACCATTCTTCTGGGTAATTTAATTGTTTTGATTCCCATGCTGCTGAATGCGCACGCGGGCACGCGCTACGGCATCCCCTTCCCGGTATTCGTGCGCGCGTCGTTTGGTGTGCGCGGAGCGAATGTGCCGGCACTCTTGCGCGCGCTGGTGGCGTGCGGTTGGTTCGGCATCCAGGCCTGGATTGGCGGGCAAGCCATCTACGCGATGTTGCTGGTTATCTGGCCAGGAGCAGCAACGTTCCCCGGCAGCATGTGGATCTGCTTTTTTCTGTTCTGGGCCATCAACATGATGGTCATCTGGTACGGCATCGAAACCATCAAATTGCTTCAAGGCATTGGCGCGCCGTTCATGCTCGCCGTGGGATTGCTTTTGCTTTTCTGGATCACCCGCAAAGCAGGCGGCTTCGGACCGGTGTTGCGAACACCCAGCAAATTTCACAGCACCACCGAATTCATGCGCTTCTTCATTCCGTCGCTAACCGGAATGGTCGGTTTTTGGGCCACGGTGGCGCTGAATATTCCCGACTTCACGCGCTATGCCAAATCGCAACGCGCTCAAATTGTTGGACAGGCACTAGGTTTGCCCACCGCAATGACGTTGTACTCCTTCATCGGCGTTGCGGTTACGTCCGCATCAGCGGTAATTTTT